>JAGVWA010000007.1 GCA_018304505.1 Nanobdellati archaeon | reverse complement strand
GTGCACAAGGGCAACACGTCCTCAATAGTGTCAGTGAATTTCACAAACACCGGCGCCGGAGACTTGACACTGACGCCAAGCGCCACTGCTGCTACTGAACTATGGGATACATCAAAAACAATAGGCGCAGGCAATGTGTCAGCGTCAACATTCACGATAACGCAATCCGCATCAAACACGTCAAATTTCACAATCGCGATTCCAAGCAGCACACAAGAAGGCGAATACAGGGGAAACATCACACTCAGTTACAGCGGCGGGTCAATTGAACTGCCGTACAAGGTCATCGTGCCGGTCGTGAACTTCACGAACACTATCACATCGTCATCCTTCACGCACGACACAGTGATTCCAGGCATATGCACTAATACAGACAATCCCCGCAAAACTTACTTTGAACTCGGAAACAACATTAACTACACCAAAATCAACGCTACTTGGGGAATATCGACAAACAGGATGTATTTTGAAATTCAAGACCCATCAGGGAATTCAAAAAACATGAGCGTTGACAGTGGCGGCTCATCAAACATCTCAGCAATCGCTGATAGCACGGGCTTGTGGAACATCCGCACCTGCCGTGCGGCGAGTAGTGGAACCTCTGATACCTACTCCTTCACGCTCCAAAAAGTGTATACAACGCTAGTGAACATTTCAAACAACAGCAACTATGACAACTTGAACACGAGCTATGGCCCAGGGAACACGGTCCATTATCAGGCCTTCGCATTCGGCGAGAACGATGAGTTCCTGAATTTCACTGCCAACATCTCGGTGATTGCGCCTAATGGCACGACCGTGAAATCAAACACCACCATTGCAATTAATGGCTCAACATTCAAGGAAAACCTTGCGTTGGACAGCGCATCAAAAGCAGGCACCTGGCAGATACAAGTAACGCCGTTTAACATCACTGCGCCCGCAACGCGGACGTTCGAGGTGTCACAAAACGAGACAACGCTAAACCTGTCGATAAGCAATGGCTCATTTCAAAGGTTAAATGACCTGGTCACGGTGACTGTTGGATTATTTGACCAAACCGGTGACCCAATTTCGGGAATCGCAATCAGCATGAACATCACCAAAAGCGGCGTGCAATTCAATGTCAACTCCTCAACAACAAACTCGTCAGGCCTTGTGTCGTTTGTGTACTCGCCAAACGAAACCGGCGCATATTCCATAAACGTTACTTCAACGAATCTTGAGAATTCAAGCGAGAATTTCACGGCACAGAACATGACTGGCTTGACCGTGGTGACCGACAAGGCGTTCTACACGAACGGGCAAACGGTTTACTACAACATCACGCTGCTGCAGAACACTTCAGAGCAGATGCAGACAAACGAGACTATCACAGTGAACATTTCAAATACCACGGGCGTTGTCGAGAGCATCAACGTAACCTTGGTTGGAAATGGGTCCTTCAACTACACAATAGAGAGCAACATAACCTCAACCGGCACGTGGAACATAACGATGCTCAGCGCGTTCTTCAGCCTGCAAAATGTGACGACATTCACTGTCAACATCACCTACGGGGTAAACATTTCAATAACAGACCAACAAGTGCATCCCAACATTAGTTTGACGGTGCCAATTAACATCACAAACAACGGCAGCCTGCAGAACACATTTTCGATAAATTTCACCAACACGAGCGACTGGAACGCGAGTCTCGACACCACATCCCTGACGCTGAACGCGAGCCAGACCGCAACAATAAATTTGTCAATGAGTGTGCCGTTCCTCGAGCCAGGCAATTTCAACAACTTCACAATCCTGGTTAACAGTAGTGAAGGAGATGTTAATGAAAATGTTTCGTTCCTCGTCAACGTTACAGAACATCACAACATATCATTCAGCAGCGTGTCGAACTTTACAAATTTCTCATTGCCATTGGAAACCAACTTCACCGTCAACTTCACGAACACCGGCAACATTAATGAAACCTACACTGTGACCGTTGAAACAAGCAGTTCCAGCGTCAACGCATCCGTCACGCCGACAAGCATTGTCAACTTAAACTACTCAAATCAAACACAGTTCAACGTTAGCGTGAACTTTTCGCTGCAAACCCCGACCAACACTAATATAACAATTAGTGTAAATTCGACAAGCGGCAGCCTAAACGCATCGCTCATAGTCAGCGCAACCCGGCCCAGCATTAGCTTCATAAACTTGGCGCCGACGACAACGAACATTACCAGCACTAACTACATAACCAATTCTGCGAACACGTCTCAGCTGCTGATTAACGTCACGTTCCAGTTAAACAGCAGCGTCGACGGCCTCGTCAACTTGTCTAACTTCCTTGTTGTGCAGGACTCAAACGGCACACCATTCTGGCCAGACTGCGCTATTGGGGGCATATTTGGAAACATTACACGTAGTAGTGATTACAATTTCTACTGCACAATAATAACGAATAATTCTTGGAGCCAGGGCACGCAGACGCTGTCAATAAACGTCACCAACACAAGGAATCACACTGGCAACTATTCAGATAGCGTCGTGATACCGCGCACCGTTACAGTGGCCGTGGGTGACCAAACCACTGCCAGCTCTGCAATAACGGTAGCGGGCACTGCAAAGTACGGTTCTTTTAACGTGTGGGGCTCCGGCACAGCCACAGGAACAGGACTCAACACGTGCGCACTCACCGCAACAAACGGCACATTCAGCAGCGCGTGCACCCTTGGTTCATTAGCCAGCCAATCCGCGACCGCAACCATAAACGGCGTGTGGAACACCACTGGCAGCGATACGTTCTCAATCACGTTCAACGGAACTACAACAACCACAACAACTACCGGTGGGGGCGGCGGAACTGGAACGACACCATCAAAGAAACTGACGCTGGTGGCAAAGCAAGGAAACTCAGGTGAAACAATAAAACTGGCTATACCATCAACAAAAATAGCAGACCTGCTCGTCTCAGCTGTTGAAATCACGCTGGCGCAGGCCACTTCAGAAGGCGGCAGGGTGGTAGTTGAAAACCTTGAAACCACAAAGCCCACATCTGTACCTACTGCACCGGCAAAACCGAGCCATACGCTGACTGTCTACGGCTACCTGGACATTTCACTGTCAAACATAAGCTCTGACAAGGTAGCCTCTGCGAACATCAACTTCCAGGTGCTGAAATCATGGCTCACGAGCAACAGCGCAACCAAAGAGCAGATCAAGCTGAACAGGTACAACAACAACGCGTCGAAGTTCACCAGTGTTGATGTTTCGTTCAACACGCGCGTTATGAACGAAACATCAACACTGGTGAACTTCGTGGCCACAACCCCTGGATTCAGCGTATTCGCTATAACAAAGACCGAAAAATCAAGTGCTGTAAACGTAACTACTACAGACAATGTTAGTGTAAGCAATGAAACGGCCCAGGTACCCCTTATTGAAGATACTGCAGTGGCTGATGCAGAGAATGCCACCATGAACGTCACTGACAACGTTACTGGAGAACCAGCAGCCGAAGGGGATATTGTGCCGCTTGGAATAGACCTTGTTGCTGCAAGTATAGTAACGGCTCTTGTTGTGCTGATCGTGTGGCTTATCTATACGACGGCTCAGTTGCCCGATCTGTTCCCAAAGAAATCCCTGGCAAACATCGGGTACAAGAAACCACTAAAAGAATACCTATCTGACACAAAAAACACTGTGTCCACGATAAAGGATTTCTTTACAAAGGGATATGAAAAAGAACCGCGGCAAACCGCGACACCTAAGGTGACATACAAAAACCTGCAGCCGATAAAGGATAAAAAGATTCTGTTTAGCACGAAACAGCCTACCGAAAAAACAGAACAAGCGAAGCTCGCAGTTTCAACTGAAAGCAAAACATCACAAGAGGCGCCAAAGCCTGAGCCAGCACTTAAAAAGGTACACTACAAAACCATAAACGGGAAACTGGTTCGTGTAGAAGAATAAAAAAGCCCTTTCGCAGGGCCATGGTTTTTCTAGAAGCCAAACAAGCCAGAAAGGAAACTGATGATGCCATACTTTATTGAGCTGAAGAAGCCCAAACCGCTGTATGAAACGTCCCCTGTATTCAGGGCGATTTTCAGTTCGCCTACGGGGTCTGGTGATGCAGCGATTCTACGTATTGTTTCTTCTGACGTTGATATCAACAGTGTGGCGTCGTCTAGCGATCCTACGCTGCCTGACTGGATAGTGCTATCCTGCATTACGGCGTAGAACTGCAGCGTGCCTTGTGCTGTCGAGACTTCTATATTTATTTTCTCATTGCTGATTATGCTTTTGATGAAATCCGGGACCTGATCAACGTTGGCGTTGTATATCTGTATGAACTGGTTGATGTCCTCAACCGTGATTGTGTCTTCCTGCGCTGTTGCTGTTGACATCAAAAGCATGAGTGCGAGCAATGCAAGCAATGTCTTTCCCATGATCTAGCTTAACATGCATGTTGCTTATTAACATAACGGGCCCTATAAAGCACAGTTTGTCAAAGCCCCAAATGAAACACGATTTCGTTGCATGCGCAGCCCTTGCGATGGAAGGAGCGAAGCTCCTCTGTGGCACCTCGGCGGGATCCCACAGCACCTTTCTTGGAAAGAAAGCTGCACTAAAGAACCGCTCTGCTTCGGCGAAGCCGAATGCAGTGCTTCAGGGATAGAAGGGGTCTGCAAGGAACGAAGTTCCTTGAGATTTGACAGAACGCTACGCGTTTGTCAAATTTGAAAAACCCTGTTTTTCAAATCTTCAACGAAACGAAGTTTCGTTGCAAGCGAAGCCCCTCTTATGGACTCGGCGGGATTTGAACCCGCGGCCTCTTCGTTGCGAACGAAGCGATCTTCCACTGATCTACGAGCCCGGCAAAAAGCAACTAATGAAATAAAACAATTCAATCTACCTCTAGAATGGCGCGTTCTTGGAGGTCTCGTCTATGAACTTCTGCGTTGCTTCAAGTAGCCCGTTAAAGTCGTTCTTAGCCTCAGCATAGCGTTTATTAAATTCAACGATCTGGTCCTTTACGCTGAGCTTTTCATTCAATAAAACCTTCTTGCGATACTCCAAAGTTAAGTCATCCATTATGCAGAATAGCATTATGAACTTCAGATATAGTTTTTCGGAACGCGAACTTAGTAACACGATTTCTGCCCTCTCTTCGCCTGATCCGTGCGCGTTTTCGAAATAGAAATTAATGGTTTTCCGGCACTTATCGAATGTGTCAAACACGTTACTTAAGTCCTCGCCTGTTATGCCTACGTCTTTCAGCATTTCCTTGTTTATCTTCTGGTCGATTTTTGAGTCATCTTCACCGCTCATTCTAATTCACCTCTAATCTTCTCTGCTAGTTTTTTCAGTTCATTAACATCAGCTTTCTCAGACCCGATTTGCGCAGTCAAGTACTGACCTTGCTGCAGCGGATTTACCCTGATGTGGACATGCGGCACGCCGAAGCCCTCAACAATGATGCATGTCCTGCGCGGCTTTACTGCCTTGTCTGTGGCTTTGGCAATGCGCTTTGTCACGCCCCATGTCTTTTGGTATAGTCCATCGTCAAGATCGAAGATATAATCCACGTGTGATTTTGGTATTACCAGTGTTTGGCCCTTGTATACAGGGAAGGCGTCCATCATCACCATTACATCCTCGTCTTCATAAACCTTTGCCGCATCAATCTCGTTGTCCCTGATCTTGCAAAAAACACAATCTGCCACGCCACATCACCTTATTTTCGAGCCCGGCGGCATTTCTTCATGCACGGTAACGAACTTTACTCGCTTCCCGTCTTCTGTTTCTGATGCCAGCAGCATGCCCTGGCTTTCGATGCCACGGATGGTTCTGGGTTTTAAATTCGCCAATACAATAACTTGCTTGCCCACCAGTTCTTCTGGCTTGTAGAATTCGGCAATGCCTGCGGCCAGTGTCCGCGGATTTTGCTCGCCGACATCGACAGTCAGCTTGAACAGCTTGTCTGCCCCTTCAATGCGTTCTGCGCTTTTGATAGTGCCGACCTTAAACTTGAGTTTGGCGAAGTCATCATATTCAACCGCAGCGACGGCAGCCTTACCGACTTCAGTAGACACTGCTGCTGATTTGACCTTTGCATTTGCGTCTCCTGGCTTTTCCTTTACGCCCTGCTGCTGTTGCCCCTCATTTTTTATCGGGAGATCTTTGTCCTCAATTTTCTTTATCAGCGGCTCGAATTCCTTATTGAGCTCATGCCCCGGCTCTAAGTGATCGGCAATGTTGTCATACATCTGCGGCTTTAGGTTCAGATAGTCCTGGATCTTCTTCGCGGTCTCTGGAATGAACGGTTCCAGCAGTATTGAGAGCGCCTTGACGACGTTCAGTGAAACGAAAATGATTTCCTTTTGCCGTTCCTGGTTTTTCCAGGGTTCCTCGATTTGAATGTACTGATTCCCGATCCTGGCGAGCTTTGCTACTTCCTGCAGCGCTTCCTTAAGCTTTATGTCGTAGATCAGCTCCGCGACTTGTTGCGCGCTTGTCTCGATTTGCTTCAGCACTATCTTGTCATTGTCTGTCAATGTCACTGGTTTTGGCACTGTTGAGTTGACGTACTTCTTCGCTAGGCTCAGGGCCCGTTGTACTAGATTGCCGACGTCATTATTTAGTTCGTTGTTGATTCTCTCCTGGAAGCCTTCCCATGTGAAATCGGTATCAGCTCGCTCTGGAAGAGACGAGATGATGAAATACCGCCAGTAGTCTACCGGGAACAACTCTGCGGCTTCCCTCAGTGTTATCATATGGCCTTTTGATTTTGAGAGCTTGGATCCCTTGAACGTAAGGTACTCGTAGCTCGCGACTTTGTACGGCAGGATGTAGTCGTCCCCTCTTGCGATTAGCATCGCCGGGAAATAAATCGTGTGGAATGGTATGTTGTCCTTGCCGATAAAATGCACCAATCGTGTATTCTTGTCCTGCCACCAATTGAGCTTGCCGAGCTGTTTGGTAAATGTGACGTAACCTATGGGTGCATCAAACCACACGTAGAAAACTTGGCCTGGTGCGTCTGGAATCGGAACCCCCCACTTCAAGTCACGCGACATGTCCTTGTCGTTCAGGCCTTGTTTTATGAAACCCAGGGCAAAGTTCTTCGAATTCTGGAACAGGCCCTCATGGTTTTCAACCCACTCCAATACCTGCTCTTCGAGTTTCGACAGCTCGAAGAACACGTGCTCTGTTTTCCTCAATTCAGGCGTGTTTTTGCACGTGATGCAGTACGGGTTCTTGAGATCTGTCGGATCCAAGGGCTTGCCGCAGGTGTCGCACTGGTCGCCCCTGGCGCCTTCAGCACCGCAAAGCGGGCAAATGCCCTCGACGTACCTGTCTGGCAAGAACCGGTCGCAGTGCTTGCAGTAGAGCTGCTCGATTTCTTTCCTGTAGATGAAGTTATTGTGTTTCCACGCGTTGTAGAACTCGTGAACCTGTTTTGTGTGGTCAAGCGTTGTGGTTCTTGAATAGATGTCGAACTGCACGTTGAATTTCTTCAACACTTCATTTTGTTTCGCGTAGTACTTGTCAGTGAGTTCCTGCGGTGTCACGCCTTCCTTTTGCGCCGCCACTTCAGTTGGAGTGCCATACTCATCAGTACCGCAAACATAGATTGCGTCCTCGCCCTTGAGTTTCAAGAACCTGGAATAGACATCCCCAGGCAGGATGCAGCCTGTAAAGTGCCCCAAGTGAAGCTCATTGTTCACGTAAGGCAGGGCTGACGTTACTAGATATCTGAAGAAAATCGCCTCCCGCGTGTTCTCTGCAAATTGTGCTTTTCGGGGTTTTTAAAGCTAACCACATAGCACATCCGGATGAACACAAACTAAAGTCAAGCAGCTAACTAAAATTCACTAAAATCGAATGCACCATGTTTCAATGCACTGTGGTTCAATACGCCCAGAACTGTTTTACGACATTGCCAGGGTGTTCCGAAATGACGTAGTCATTGTCCCGCGGCAGGCACTGCGAGTACTGCTTCCACAAGTAACGATCGTCCATGAACGCGACCACGCCCGTGTCATGCTCTGTTCGGATGACGCGGCCAGCTGCCTGCACCGCTTTCGACATGGCGGGGAAAACATAGCCGTATTCCCAGCCCTTGCCGAATTTTTTGTCATAATAATCAATCAAGGCCTGGGTTTCAAGATCAGGCTCTTGCAGCGGTATCCCGATTACGATGGCGCCTTTCAGAATGTCGCCCGGGAAATCAACGCCTTCGGCGAGGCTGCCGCCAGTCACTGCAAGCAGGACCTTGCCCTCCTTTGACGAGTTTTTCAACTCACTGATCAAATCGCCGACCTCAGTGGGGCTCATTCCCGACGTTTGCGCGAGGATTTCCCTATTGATGCGTATCCCGATTTTTGATTTAAGTTGATCAAGCATTTCAAAGCTCGGCAGGAACACTGCAGTGTTACCTTGCATGTTGTTGATTATGTCTGCTGCCTTCCTGGCGATAGCGTCAAAGTTCTCGTCATTCCTGTGCGCATATTTTGTCGTGACCCCAGTGACTAGCAGTGACAACTTGTTCTCGCGCGGAAACGGCGACACGTACTCCTTTTCGACTGTCCTAGACCTGTCGAGGCCGAGGATGTCGGTGTACATGCCCTGCGGCTTCAGCGTGCCGGACATCAAGATGACAGAATGCGCCCTGTTCAGGAAGTCCTTCGTAAAGACACTCGGATCAAGGCACTTCAAGTTGACCTTTACACCTTCCCCGTCATCGGTTTTTTCTATCGTTCTCAGGTACGAGACGTCTGCTTCTGGCCACAGGCTCAGGAATCTCATTACCTGCAAAAGGGCGCTCTTGGCCCTGTCATTGCTTTCCAGATAGAGCAAGCCCAATTCATGCAGCTGCTCTAAGAATTCCCCTTCATAAATCGGCAGCTCGTTCCTGTAAATCTTCCGCTCTTCCTTGTTTTTTCCCAAAAGGGTGCTGATGTATTTTTCGAGGCCCTTAAGCTCCTTTTCAAGTTCCGTGGCGTTGAAGTACCTGGCTTCCCTTGCAGCCCGTTTCAGGAGTCCGACAGTCAGTGATGAGCTTAGGCTGTCCCTGATCCTCTGCGGCGCATTATGGGCTTCATCAATGATGACGATCGAGTCTTCCATGACCGCGCTGATCTTCTTAATGAAGTGCTTGCTTATAAACGGGTTCAGCAGGTGATTGAAGTCGCATATAATTAAGTTGGCCTGCCTCGCTAGTTCTGTTTGCGCATAATAGGGACATGGTGGCCTCCGCTGGCGTTTCGAGAACTCGACAACTTCATTATGGGGCTTTATTGTGCCGTACCACTGCAGTAACTGATCTTTGTTTATCTTCGATATCGCCTGGTCTTTCAAGGATTTGCCGGCAACGTAATTGTAATGTGGGCATGTGCCTTTTTTTACTGCGTGCTCACAGAGCTCATAGATCTCAGGCGAGTCCATTATGGCTTCGTTGATGCACAAATTGCGCTTTCCAATAAAGTCAACGGCGCGCGCATTAAGGTTGTGCTTTTCCGTGAGTTCCTTTACCAGCTCTGTGGCAATCCTGTGCTGGCTTATCTTGGGCGTGATGAAAAAAACCATCTTGTCGTTCTCAATGGCGTAAGACAAGGCAGGGCTTATGCTTGAGTCGGTCTTGCCAAGCCCTGTAGCTGCGTGGGCCACAAGATGCCGCCGGTCCTCGATGCACTTCACAACATCGCTGATGAGCTTCTTCTGTTCTTCCCGAACTTTGTCGTGCCTGAAGTATACCTTCATAGAGCCCTTTTGGACTTTGATGTATTAAGGCTTTACTGCTTTGCCCACGGCTCGCACAATGCCTCGGAAACGCAGGACCATCTGGCTTATATACCAGATACGCCAGAATTGCCTCAACAAACTATACAGGTGGTCACATGGAATTAAAGTGTCCTGCTTGTGGAGAAAAACTCGAGTTTGACGAGCTAGAAATAGGCGACGAAACTGAATGCCCAGAATGCGAAGTTGAACTCGAGGCTCTAGAAGACGACAAAGGAAATGTATACCTTGTTGAAATGGAAGAAACTGAATACGAAGAAGAGCCAGACGACTCAATTTTTGACCAATAAAAACTCAGGATTCTACCAAAAAGGATTTTACCAGTCCTTGTAGAACTCTAAGAAACCCTGTTCATTTTTCTTATATTTGTGTTGTGGCTCCTCAGTACAGAAAAAGACGCCTTTTTCGTCTTGAAGAACTACCGACGCTCCATGTGTCTGGAAACATCTTGGACAAATTTCCCTGTACATCATGATACCAATTCTGGTGATTCATATATTTAAACCTGAGCCCGCAAAGCCAGTTTTATAAACAAGTTAATCTTTTATTGTTCATGCTTAGTGAAAAAGTAACGTTCAAGAACGACCGGGGCCTGGAGTTGTCAGGGCTCATTGACGGTGAAGGAATTAGCGGCGTGGTGATATTGCCATGATGAAATTCAAAATCACTGAAGAGCGCGAAGCAATCGGCTTAACTATCGCGGCCTTCTTCGCGATTTACACTGCCCTGATCAACACTGCAATTTCGGCAGGCATCGGAATTGCATCGCTTGTGCTGTTCGCGATTTACAAGGCAACGAAAGTGAAAAGCGACCTGAAAAGAAGATTGATGTACGCCATACTAGCAATAATGATACTGAACCTGCTCGTGGCCTACAAAATCTTCAGTGTTTTCTAGAGAATCCATTTTAGAAATTCACTTGAATTTCAGGAGCCGCGCGTTCAGCGCAACGATTACAGTGCTCAGGCTCATAAAAGCTGCGCCCAGCGCAGGGCTCAACAAAATGCCCTGCTGAAACAATACCCCTGCCGCAAGCGGAATCGCCACCACATTGTAACCAGTGGCCCACAACAAATTCTGGACCATTTTACCATAAGTAGCCCTGCCAAAGCGCACAGTTGAATAAACTCCTTTAGGATTGTCATCTACAAGGATTATATCGGCAGTTTCTGCTGCAATGTCAGTGCCCGACCCAATGGCGATTCCAACATCAGCCTGGGCAAGCGCGGGGGCATCATTCACGCCGTCACCTGCCATTGCCACGAATTCTCCATTGGCCTGCAGCTCCTTGATTTTCTCTTGCTTTTCGTGCGGCAGCACTTGCGCAAAGTAACCGTCAAGCTTCAATTCATTAGCGACCTTCTTTGCGATCTTTTCATTATCGCCAGTTATCATCATGGTCTTTATGCCCGCACTTTTCAACTGCCGCACAGCGTCTCGGGCTTCAGGCCTTATCTTGTCTGACAACGTCAACACGCCCACCGGCTTCTCATTAACCAAAACATACACTAGCGTTGCTGCCTTTTCCTGCACTTCTGGGACAATGATTTTTTGGCTGCCCAGGTAGTTCTTGCCGACAACCAGCACCTTATCCTTGCCGATTTTTCCCGAAACGCCCTGGCCTTTCATGTTCTGGAAACCAGCTGCGGGGCTGAGTTTTGCTTTTGAGTTCTTTGCCCGTTCAAGTATCGCGTTAGCAATTGGATGCTCTGACTGCTTTTCTAGCGACGCTGCTAAGGAGAGAATTTTCTTTACAGTGTATTTCTTGTCGAGCGGTTTCACTGAATTGACCGAGAACTTTCCTTCTGTCAATGTGCCTGTTTTGTCAAACACCACAATTGTAATCTTTCTCGAGTTTTCAAACGCAGTCTTGTTCCGAATCAGGAGCGCATTGCTTGCTGCTAGCGATGTTGACATTGACCCCACTAGCGGAATGGCCAAGCCTAGTGCATGGGGGCAGGTTATCACCATGACTGTTACCATTCGCTCTACTGCAAAGGCCAGATCTTGCTGAAGAGCCAGCCAAACAACCAGCGTGATGACGCTGACGCTTACCCCGATTCCTGTCAAATACATTGCAGCCCTGTCTGCCAGCATCTGCGTTTTGGACTTGGCCTCCTGCGCTTCCTTAACAAGATTAATGACCCTGGACAGGTAAGAGTCCTCGCCAGTTGCATTGACTTTGATGTACAGCGCGCCGTCACCGTTAATGGATCCGGCAACCACACTGCCACCTACTGATTTTTTCACAGGCACTGATTCCCCTGTTAGGAAAGCCTCGTTGACAAATGAAGATCCATTAATAACGATTCCGTCTGTCGGGATTTTCTCTCCAGGCTTGACCAGAACAGTGTCCCCTTTCTTGATGGCTGTAAGCGCGACGTCATGCACCATGTTAGGCATTACCATATGCGCCGTATTTGGTAAAAGTTGTGCTAGTTTTTCCAGTGCCCCAGTAGCGCCCAGTACTGATTTCATTTCAAGCCAGTGCCCAAGCAGCATTACATCAATCAGTGTCACGAGTTCCCAAAAAAAGAATTTTCCGGGGAATCCAAAAACGACTGCTGAGCTGTAAACGTACGCAGTGCCCGTCGCCAAAGTGACGAGGGTCATCATGCCAGGTTTCCTAGTCCTAGTTTCGCTGAAAAATCCATTAAAGAACGGCTTGCCACCGTAGAAGAAAATCGCTGTGCTCAAGACCCATAGAATGTACTCGCTGCCCGGAATCAATAACGAGTAGCCGAGGAATTCCTGAATTAGCGGCGACAGAACGAGTACAGGTATCGTGATGATCGCCGAGACAATGAAGCGCCGCTTGAAGTCTTGCGCCATCATCGCGTGGTGATTTCTGTGTGAGTGCTGCATTGTTTGTTTTTGTTCATGCTGTGCTTTTCCAATGTGCTGTGAGTGATCCATGCGATCCATAAGTATGCGAACACATCGAGGGATTTAAAACCTACCTAAGCCAGAAATTGGTAGAACTTATCTCACTCGTAAAGTATCCTTATTTTCTGGCCGTCTCTTATTACATGGTTCATGTGGTCTTGGATTGGCGTGCCATCTACCAACACTGCCAGCGTATTGTCCTTTCCGTCATTACACGATTCAATTTCATTGCGGTATCCCATGACTGACGTGTTTGTCAACTCTAGCCCTAGCGCGTAGTTCATGTACCTCCCAAGCATTATTGATTCTGGGTCTGGTATTACTCCCTCAACGTGAATCAGTCGATCTTCATGCGTGTGAAGCAAGTGGCTTTTTATTGGTGTTACTGGCAGCGGCTGCTCTTGCCCACAAAGATTTATCGAAAGCGTTGCGTGCCAATGCACCTCTCCAGATGGAAGATCTGCATCTGCCAATGATTGCTTTCCTGAATTATCGCTACCATACGCTAGCGCACCTATGAGCACCACTGCTCCAATGATTAACGCATAAATCAGCTTGTTTGACTTCTCTTGTTTCTTTTTTCCAGATTCGATATACTGCACCATGTAATTTCATCTCCTACCTTATCTTGCACTCCTACCTTATCTTGCAATCTTCACAATTGCCTTGAATTCTGTTTGCTACTAAATATAAAGACGCCAGTGTCACTCCAACACTGAGCGCCATTATGTGCCACCTGTACCCAATAAAGAACACGATGGTTCCTGGGCCTACAAACGCCAGCAGTGCTGACAGGCACGCTACACAGGTTGCGCTCCCGAAAATGGTCGCGCCGATTCCTGACACGCCCGCCAAAAAACCAGCACCTGCCTCAGTAACAGGTCTTGCTTTTAAGTTTCTAAAAACGTAAACCTGAAGGCTGAAAAGCAATCCCAGGAGAAGCGCCAGCAAAATCGTCAGCCCATAACCCCACCATGGCGTTGAAAAAACGCTTAATGACACCGCGTTCTGTGCAAGTAATGACGAACCGCTGATCACTGTCACAATATCTGGGAAGTACATAAATAACAACAAGAACGTTGCAGACGCGGTGAAAGACACCAGTAAGTAAGCCCTGCGGCGCAGCACTGTGGCTATGGCGCTGATTCGCCCTACAGGCCCAATTAAATTTTTATTTTTGCCATGTTTCATGAACTTCATCTTGCATTGTCAACAATATCTTTTATGTCCCGTTCAGCTTCCATGGTTTCTTCTTCAGAAACCTCTGGAAAAAACCGTGCTAGAAGGCTTGGTTTCATTCCAATTATTCTTACTTTTCCATTTTCTTGAATGACGTTTATTTTGCACGGTATGCATAATGATATTAGCTTGTTCTTGTTTAAAAAATTGTTTGCGTGTTTCGCTGAGCAGATTTCAATTATTTTTAACGGTTCTTGTTTAAATCCTTTTGCAGCGAGCCTTTCTTTCAAATCATAGATTTGGAACACGCTCCATCCTTTCTGTTCAGCGCTTTTAAGCACTGACACAGCTGCCTCATCAAAGCCTTTGTCCGTCTCGACAACGTACGCAAAGTCCCCTAAATCCATCTCTTTTATCACCCATGAAATTTTCTTTATTCCGCAAATTGCTTTGGATTTGACTCGAAAGCCCACTTGCAGCTCGCACTGCAGAAATAGTACTTCTTGCCCTTGTACTCAGCTGAGTCTGCTTTCTTCTCATCACATTCCATTCCGCACACTGGATCCGTTGCCATTTTATCACACTTTATTCTTTAAGTTTAGATCTTATTTGTTGTTCTGTTGCGACGCCCTGAAACTCCAGCTTGCCGTTAATCACTATGCCCGGAGCGCTCATCACAGGATACTTCTGCAAGTACTCTGGTTTCTGCGTCACGTCTATCACTTCTACATCCAGGTCAGGGAAGTCGGGCTTGATTTTTTTGTCAATTATTTCCATGACCTCTTCGCAGTGTCCACAGCCGGGTGTTTTTATTATTAGTATTGTATTGCCGACCATGCTACATGCCCCCTGATTTTTTCCGTTTTGCTGATGAGGGTGTTTTCTTGCTCTTGTAGTAATTGACTATTACTGGTATTAGAATCAAAATAATAAGAATGTATGTATAGTACGGCATTAGGAAAAACGTGTCTTCGTGCCCATGCTCTTCTTCTGGTATCTCTGCAACAAGACCTGTGCTTGCTATCCAATCATTCCAGCCGACATGTACAACGTTTTCTTCGTACCATTGATGGCCGCTTGGCAAGCCGTTAATTAATATGAATGCGCCTATGATGATGAGGCTCCAGCCGATGATGCGCTCGAACTGTATTCTTCGCGCGCTGATGCTCTGGACTGCGTTAACGCCGAGTATGCCAAGAATCGAGAGGAAGATCAGCGGTGTTGCCCTGCCAAGCCCATGAATGAAACCAAGGCCAAGCGATGTCCCGACGTTTCCTACTGATGCAATGTAAGTTAAGAGAACATAAAACGCAGGGTTGGGGCAACCCACTCCTGCATTGCCTAGGAACAAACCCATGAAAAATGCCTTAAGGTAGTCCCCCTGTTTTTGAATGAACTGCGGTGCAGCGCCCCCATATCCTGGAATCCTGAGTTTTATTAGCTTGACTTCTGACAAGCCGAACAAGAGTGCTGCAGAGCCTGCAATGAGCCACATGAATTGTGTAGCCCGATCCAAGCCCAGTACTTGCCCAAGCGTTCCAATCACGATAGCGTAAAGCGTTATTGTTACTATCAAGCCTAGCCCGAAAAGCAACGCCATCAGGAAGCCCTTTCTATACCCGTTACCCATGCTCAAAGGCACGATAATAAACGCAAGGGGAAGCGTGCATGGGAGGAATATCATTGACAAGCCCGCTGCGTAGGATAATGCATAGGTTACAGTTTCAGTTGGCATTGTGGAGATCCAGAACGTGCCAATAATAAAAATTGAAAATAAAATGAAGGCGAGAATTACTAAGTATGTCCTGATTTTCATTTCAGCTTCAGATAACATTTTGCAGCACTATCTATTTTCTTAATCAAACTTTTCTTAACCCGTTCCTTATTTTTTCTTCAGGTTCTTGAAGCCCTGCTTTGCAAGCCATAATACGCCGAGCACTAATATAAGAATTACTAATATGTTTATGATTAGCGCTGTCCAAGAAAACCTGGTTTGGTAACCCCCTTGATAGTAGTACATGCCGGGCATGCCCATCATTCCCATCATGCCTCCAATGCCGTCCATCACGCCGCCAAAGCCCATGCCCCCTCCAGGATAGAACGCGCCTTGGTTGCAGTAGAACCGCACTGCCATGTTGATGTGGGCCTGCCGCAGGGTTGGAGAGCCTTCACCGCCCATGATTTTATCCATAGCAACGTGCGCCTCTCCGGGGTGGAACTGTTCCATGTAGTAGTCCCCGATAATTTCCAGCTGGTCCTGCGTCAACTGATCACACGTAACTTGAGACGCGATGATGTGCTCCGCTTCTTCAAGGGTGTCGTTTTCGTGCGCCACGACTAGCGGAAAAATCAAAAGTGAAATTACAAGAATTGCCAGTGCGGCTAACATCTTTTTCACTGTGCCTTCCCCCAGAGTTTTTCCCTGACCGTGTCCATGTCAATGCCCTGCTTTAGCATTATCTTGTCAAGCTTTGCCTCTTCTATCTCGTCAAATTCTTCCAGCGGCACGGGTACAAGGAAACCGATTACGGTGAATGACTTGATCGCCATGAATAAGCGCTTGAAGTTAAACCCGCCATGCCTGATGTGGTAGAGCTCATGCAGGACAACGTTTTCTGTTTCTGCTTTTGTCAGCCTGGAAATGAGGCCTGAAGACAGGTACATTGTTTTTTTCAGCCCTGAAACCATGAACGCCGCAGGCTTGTCGTCTTTGTAAGCAACAAGTTTCGGTGTCATGATGCCCAGGCGTTTTGACTCTGCATCGGCAAATTTCTGTATGGCCTTGCTTGTTGGTTGTTTTTTCAGCGACAGGCCCATTATAACAGGGGCCAGCAAATAGGACAACACATACGCTGCCGCACCCGCGAACAGCTCCATATTCAGCAGGCCAGGTATATGGCCCATATTCGAGAGGTACGCTGTTACGCCGACAATGAGTATTGCGGTTAGCGATATTGAGAGTACCTTGATTTGCAGCTTTGCTTTTTGCGACAACCTGTGCTGGAAAAAATAGTACGAAAGCAGCATGATTATTAAAACGCCCCCTGAAAACAGGAACAGCGGGGACATGATTGTCGCGTAGATGCAGCTTTGCAGGCATGCCGGTGTCTCAAACATAAGCATCATATTCACTTTAGTTTTTTCCTCAGGTGTGAAGTTGAGGCCTCCCCAAACGTGGTTTTTAGGTATGACAGGAACCTGTCTGCCACCATGTTTCCAAGGTCTTGTCTTGAGTGCTTTGGAGAGTAAATGTACCTTTGCCCGCCGCGGCACATCTCGGTTTTTCTGTCTACAAGGCCCTTGTCGTACAGCCTATCGAGCGTAACTACAACCGTTGTATATGAGACATTGTGCACGTCTTTTAATTCGTTATAAACTTCACGGGCGATCGCGTTTTGTCTTTCCCAAAGCTCGTCAAGTATGCCTGACTCCAGGTCGCTGACTAGTGAATTAATTCCTTGCTTGCCCATGTCGAGCTTTGACAGTTCCATGATAATTTTGTGTACGCTATAGTATAAAAGCTTTACTGTCAAAGCAAAGCTTTAAATACTTTAATTGCGGAAGGTTTACAAATAATGTAAAAGTAGAGGTGTGGTGAGATGGCCGGAGCAAAGAGTAAAAAAACAATCGATGTCAGCATTCCAATACGCAAAGAAACCGCAACAATCGGACTGCTTTCAATAATGCTTATTCTGCTGATGTTCAACCAAGTCACGATAAACAACTTAAACACAGGGCTAACGACGAAAAGCCCCGGACTAGCAAACTTACAGGCAACTGGCCAGGCAACCGCGCCAGCATCCGGAACGCTGGATTTGGCGAGCGTGGCAGAAAGGGTGATTCCAAAAGGCGTTCCTGAAATCTATGGGCCAGAACTAGACGTGACGTTTGATGACCCGATAAAAAGCCTAAGCATAATCTCAGCACTGGACCCGACGCTCGGGGCAAACCCAATAGAAATGAATGAAGAGCAAAAAGAGCGCTACATAAAGATACTGACAGTGCCCACAATGACCTGCGAATTCTGCTGCGGGGCAAAAACAGCAGTGTTCCCCAATGGGGACCCGGCATGCGGCTGCGAACACAGCTACGCCATCCGCGGCTTGACCGCGTACTTGATAGTGAACCATCCAGACATGAAAGACGAGCAAATAATGGGCGAGATCAGTAGATGGAAGGTGCTGTTCTTCCCAAAACAAATGACGCAGCGCTATGTCCAAGAAGCGCAAGCAGGAAAGTTCACAGCAGACATAGCCTTCCTAATGCTGGCAAACGGAGATGACCCGCGAGAAATAGCTGCGGAATTCCAAACATCAGGGGCAACAAGCACCCTGGACGGCATGCCGGACATGGTCGGGGGATGCTAACCATTAATGAAAATATTAATGAAAAAATAGAGGTGAAAAAAATGGAAAATCAAAACGAAAAAAAAGTGGTACTGTGCGATGATTGCGACCACTGCCCAGAAGTCATAACAAACACGAATGGGGCAACAATCGGGGAAGACGACAACATCGTGAAACTGAAACCAATAGAATGGAACCTCCTCGTGGACAACATACAAAACGGAACACTGACAAAAATAAACTAATTGGCATAAGAGGCGAAACTAATGGAAAAAGAAACAATGATAATCGGCATCCTGGCCATCATGGTCCTAGTAACAGGAATGCAAACGCTGCAACTGCAAAACATGCAAAGTGCTGTGCAATCAGGAACCTTAAGCCTGACAACGCAAACAACGGGGGCAGCAACCGCTGGTGCCGCAATAACACCGCAGGCGGCGCAGGGAAATGCACAAGCTGTGCCATCAGGCCTGCAAAACATGCCAGACATGGTCGGCGGGTGTTAGAAATGAAAATCAAGATGCTCGCAGTTGTGGGCCTGCTCGCGATCGGCGTGCTTGCATTTACGCTAATAACGCCAACAGGACAAGCAGAAAAAACAAAAGTGACCGTACATAAATCGTCAAGCTGCGGCTGCTGCGGCCTACACTCAAGGTACCTTGAGCAGCAAGGGTTCTCGGTTGGTGTAAATGAGATGCCTGACGTCACGCCAATAAAAGATGAAATGGGAATTCCAACGCACCTTAGAAGCTGTCACACCGCGGTCATCGGCGACTATTACATAGAAGGCCACATGCCGATAGAAGCCATCAACAAGCTCATGGCTGAAAAACCAGACGTAGCGGGAATCGCGTTGCCGGGAATGCCATCCGGCTCGCCAGGAATGCCCGGATCAAAACAAGGCGAATTCGTCATATACTCAATAAACAAGGACGGCACATCACAGGAATTCCTTAAGATCTAAGGGGCCAAGACCATGAACACCAAGACCATGAGCATAAAGAAAATATTGGGGCCAATATTTTTATTTCCGTTTTTTGCAGCGCGGGGATACGCGCACTGCCCGCTCTGCACTGCTGGAATAGTGGCAGCAGCCGGCGGCGCAACACTGCTTGGCGTCAAGACCCCAGTTATCGGCCTGTTCATCGGCGCTTTCGCAATATCAACTGGCTTGTGGGCTGCCAAGCTAATAAAAAAGCAACTCTTGCCGTTCCAGACCCATCTCTTGGCGATAACGTCGCTGGCGCTTACAGTCTCCCCAATGCTAGCGTTTTTTGGCGGCGACTTTCACCCAATTTACGTTTCACTAGCGGGAGACTATGGATCGCTGCTTAACAGCACGTACCTGCTAGACAAATTCATTGCTAGCAGCGTCATCGGCGGCGCAGTTGTCTATGCCAGCCCGGGAATAAGCAAGAAGATAACGCAATTACGAGGAAAACACATCCCATACCAAGGCATCGCGCTCACGCTACTGCTGCTGATAGCGATCGGAACAATCATTCAATTCACACTGTGATGATTACTTGAAAATGATGATTACATGAAAAAAGACGCTGAGCAATGGCTCGAAAAAATACAACAGCTAAAAGGAAAGACTGTAGACTTGTCGCTAGATGAAGACCTGAGCATAGGCATAATGAACCTGATCAGCCTGGAGGAACACTTTTATTTCACGGCAATGAAGACCAACAACCAGAAATACCTCGACATGATGCAAGCCATTCGCGAGTTGAGGGTAAAACTTTTGAAAAAAATCGTTACAAACCCCGTTGGGGAAGAATGGTGCATAAGTAAGCACTTGCTCGCTGCCTCGATGCGGCTTGTCGAAGTCGGCACAAAGGAAATGTCAAAGGGAAACAAAAAACCTGCTGAAGAATTGTTCGAGTCAGCGTTTGACTTATATTCCATGTTCTTCGCCATCAACCTGAAAATAGTCGGGACACAAAAAATAGAGCACACGCTGGAATTTGAAAAACAAAAAGGCGTAATGACGAAGTTCTCGAAAACAATAAAAGAAATCGTAAACTGCTGCAAGGAGTGGTAGCAAACGAAAGATAAAAAGAAAGATGAAACGGAAGATGAAAAAATGGAGATGACGAAATGAAAGGCAATATTCTGGGCATCGTGCTGGCAGTACTACTTGGCGTTGTCGTGTTTTTCTCGCCCGCAATGCAAGATCCGCATCACAGCATGAACCAGCAACGGGAAGACTTTATTGAAATGAAAAATCACATTCATGAAACCGCGCGCAACACCTCAATATACAGATGCTGCTTAATGAAGCCGTGCATGTACTGCATCGAGAAAACACCCGGGCACGGTGAGGGCGCAACATGTGACTGCATGCAAGACATTGTCAATGGGGTTCATCCTTGCGGCGAATGCATCGGCGAGATACTTGAAGGCCACGGCAACCCGTATTTGGCGAAGTACTTTGCGAGAGCAATATCTGAAAAAACAGGCCACGAAGACGCCATAAAACAGATCATTTTAGAAAAATACGGAATCGCGATAGAAGAACAGGTGTAATCAGGAATGAAAGTGAAAATGCTTGGTGAAAAAATCAGGGCGCAGATGACCAACCGTGTGGCTAACATGGGCACAACCGCCTCCGGCAGCCTCAGCTTTCTCGGGGGCTACAACGTGTGCCACAACCTCTGCCTCGGCATCATCGCCGGGCTCTCAATGCTCGGAATATCACTACAGGGAATGCCGCTAGCGTTTTTACAAGACTACGCGATTCCCTTGTGGAGCCTGGCTATCCTCCTCTTGGGGCTGTCGCTCTACTTTTACACAACCAGAAAGTGCATCTCGAAAAATATGCTAATCGGGAGCACGGGCCTGCTCATAGCCGCGATTCCGTTTAAGGAACTCGAAGCCTTCAGCGTGGTTTTTTGGATAACCGGGGGCGTCTTGGTTGCATTTGCGATAATTAATTTCATAAAGAACAGGTACAAAAAGGGGTGTTGCAAATGAATGAAAAAGTCAACGCGTTAGTCCCTGTTTTGCTGATCGGGCTTGGGCTGGCCACGCTCATTTACTCAGTAATGGGCTTTTCAAACCAAACCTCTTCAAACCAGGCCCCTGCAGCCACAGTAAACATCGGGCAGGAGCATTCTAAAGAAGCGTTTGCCCAGGCAGTAGCTGCGCAAGCGCCACAGGGAGATTTTGGCAAATGCGCTACGCCTGAAGGCTATTCTGACGATGACTGGAAAACACACATGGGCCACCATCCGGATTTGTACAAGGAATGCCTGGAATAAAACGCCTTGGAAACACCTTGGCAACTATTTACTTAAATCTATTTGTTTTTCTCGATATACGTAACTGCTGTGAGGAGTGCCTTTGCCCCTTCACCGCAAGCCACCATGACTTGCTTTTCCTTGATGTGCGTCACGTCTCCGGCAGCAAAAATGCCTTTTTGCGATGAGCGCCCTTCTGCGTCTACGATTATTTCTCCGCGGCCATTTGTGTCTACAAGGTGCTTTATGAATTCAGTGTTTGGAATGTAACCGATTTCCACAAAAACCCCTTCAAGCTTGATTGTTTTCTCCTTGCCGTTTTTTTCAACAACGATGCTGTTGACAAACTTGTCGCCTTTAATCTCCTTGACGCTGGTTTCTGTCATGATATGAACCTTTTTGTTCTTTCTCAGGGTTTTTCCTATGTCCCTTAAGGCGCCTGCTGATTTTATGTCCTTATCTCGCTCGATTAAATAAATTTTCTTTGCAAGCTCGAGCAGGAACAGTGACGCGAACAAGCCCGATCTCCCGCCGCCGATTACCGCCACTGTTTTGTCCTTAAACAATGGCCCGTCGCAGGCCGTACACAAGGAAAGACCTTTGCCCAAGAACTTGGAGGCCCCCTTCGCTTTCAAGTGCATGAAACGCCGTCCCGTGGTGACGAGGATTGCCCGTGTCATATATTTTTTGTTGTTGCCCGTCACAACTTCGAAGTAACCTTTTTTCTTTACCACGGTTTGTGCCCTCTCCTTTACAATCGGCACCTTGTAGTGAAGCAGATGCTCCTTGAATTTCTCTATCAGCTCGTACCCTGTTAGATAGTAAAAACCGAGGTATGTCTTCAGGCTTGGCACAAAATTCGTAAGGCCACCGATGTCTTCTGAAATCATGACAAAGTTTAGGTTTTGCCGCGCGGCGTACAGGGCAGAAGCAATGCCTGCGGGTCCACCGCCGATAATTATTATGTCGTACAGCTTGCTCATTTTAGTTCGCCCCTGGTTTTTTTCCTGCAAACAGCATCAGCCCAAGCCTCACTAGCAGAACAAACACGATGATGATGAACGCTATCAGGCTGATTGGCAGCAATCCACCTGGCCATTTGTCTGGGGTGAGCCAGCCTTCGAAGCCCATCACGAACACGTGCAGCAGGACTAAAAAGAAGGCTATGTAGCCTGTCCTCTGTACGTTTTGCCAATCCTGCGGCTTCATTGCTTTGGCAATAGCGGGCAGTGACGTCAGGGCTACAATGCTGAATACAAAGAACGCCAGTATTCCGAAGAGCATTGACAGCTCGCCTACAAGCGATAACTGGCCATTGACAAAAAACTTAGGATAATTAGACGCGTTAAACAGCAGCAGGGACATCATGGCGTGGATTGCGGCGAAGCCAAAACCAAACAACCCAAACCACTTTCGCAAATACAACTTAGGCCCAAAGACCTTTGGCCATGCCAGTGACATGGCACGCATCAAAAACGACAAGGCTATAAGGCCAACTGCTGCCAGGGCAACTGACTTGTTCATGACATACAACGGAAAATTCGCTAACGGCACTCCTTTGAAGATGTTGTATCGCACAAAGGCGTACAGCACAGAAACACCCAGCATCAACAACGCGGTTAAGTATGTCGGTTTCATTTTTGATTCTGATGCTGATTTTGATTCCTGTTTCAGTTTTGATTTCGGTTCTGCGGTTGCTTTCTTAGCTTTCATAATTTACATCACCCTGAATGGCAATATAAAACCTTTGTTCAAAGCTGGAATAAAAAAACAAAACGTGGGGGCCCATTAGCCCCGGTTACCGTTGTGCTGCCTTTAGAGCTTATCCCAGATCCAAGCAAAGACCCAGCCTGTTATTGCACCGACAATGGCTGCGCTAACAACTCCAAGTATTAGCGTTACAAGATCAAACGGTGCTGCTGTTGCGCTCACTTGTATGAAGTGCTTTGCCAAGAACCATGGCAAGAAACCCCCACCAAAGGTCACCAGTACACCCCATACAAGGTGGTACAGCCCATAGACAGAACCGAGTGCAATGGCTGCCTTTTTCTCGTTAATCACAATGTCTTTCACCATGCTATCATGCCCCCATAATTATATTCCTTTAAAAGGTCTTATATTTTAGACAACCAGAGTGACTATTTAAATCTTAACATTTATTGTAAACGTTCCCTGAAAAAACTCGGCATG
The DNA here is from genome assembly GCA_018304505.1 of Nanobdellati archaeon. Lineage (GTDB taxonomy): Archaea > B1Sed10-29 > B1Sed10-29 > B1Sed10-29 > JAGVWA01 > JAGVWA01. The sequence continues at coordinate 37,130 of JAGVWA010000007.1, read as the reverse complement.
GAAAAGATCGAATTCCAAAAACAAAAACCATGGACTAAAATCCACAATAGAATTTACCCCTACAAAAAACATAAGTTTAGATATTTGTAGGTCTAAACCTGCGGAAGTGATAAATACGGCACAGCATCAGATCATTTTAAGCCATTGCCAAGAAAACCGTTTTTTCATAGCGTGGCACAGGAGCGCTGGGTCTGATGGTTTCTGCTTGCAACTGGTTTATTATTCAAATCAAAAAATGACTGAGTAAGCCGCAACTACTACTGCAGCCGTTGATACACGTAAACTCAAGTTGGTATTTAGCAAGACTTCATACCTATTGACCTTACTAGAAAAGAGATCTAATAAGTCATGACAAACTCTCAGCTGTTCTGCAAGCTGGGAATTATAAGCTGCCAACAATTGTACATTAGCACTAATATCCATACTATAATCCCCATTCGGAAGCGTTAAACCATTAACAGTAGAAACCATATCTAAATTAAGGATTGTTGTTCTTGACATCGAGGATAATTTTTTTTCAAATTCCTTGAGCTCTTGCTTTTTTTGGTTTAGTTTTGATCTTCCAAAAATCTCCCAACGTGAGAGATCATCAAAACTATCGATAGATTTTCCCATTTCCTCTGCAAAGTTGGTAAATTCCTTCGTATTTGCATATAATGCTTCATCTATCCTCTCTAGTTCCATATCCCTTCTTTTTCCTCTGCCTTCCCAATAACGCTCATCCGCTTGTTTTTTTCCCTGATCAATGTCGATTGAATTCCCCTCTATATCCCCCATGTTGGCATCCTCCCCAAATTAATAACAAAATTAATTTCGCAACAAACACCTACTTAAACACTTCTGCAGAGGTTAAACCAACAACAACTTTAGAAGCCCCAGAACAACTTCTAGTTGCTGGGCCTCGGCTCTTTGTTGCTGCTCGGCTTGCGTTTTCAAGACCTCGATGCCACTTGCCATCCCCTCTATGTTATTCATTATCCGTACTTTATCATCTATAAGGGCGGTCTTAACTTCAAATGTGGGGACGCTGTGATTTCCTAATTCTGCTTCATTATCTTTAATGAAATTCTCAAATGAATCGATATGAGCAAGAGAATATTTACTTTCTCTCGCATAATCATTTGCGATTTGCGGGGTTTGCAGAAGCTGCTCTTCAAAATGTAGGGAACTTAAATTTCTCCAATCGTTGATGATTTCTGAATCCAGTATAGTATCCGCCTGGAATTGAGTCGAATACTTTTCAAAATCCTTCAACAATTGAGGTAATTCGACAGTTAATTCGGAAGCTAAACTTTTTTCTTCAGCGATGGAACACTGGTAGCACGCTGTTCCTGGTACGCAATTATGGTCAAATACCACGCACCCAGCGTCAATGCCAACATTACAATAATTAACTTCAACCCTCTGAACGAAGTACCTCCCACCCTCTCTTAGATACTGCGCACCAACATCCCAGATAACTTCTGGGCTTAGCGCGTCAACACCCGTAAGCTTGTCAGTACATGCTCTACCACAAGTATTTGGGCATGTTGCCCCTGGCTGCATTAGTCTAAGGGAGTTACATTGTTGTGCCGCGGTGATGCACGATTCTAATATCTGCTTTTTGGCAAAGTAGCGCGGATAATTAACTGGTTCTGCAACATCTTCTGTTACATCTGCCCATGCTTCGTTAACATCCTCATGCGAATCACAAATAGAATTATTATTGTTATCCAAACAACAGTCAGTACCAACAAGAATATAAGGTGCATTACAGACTATCGGCGCAGTTGAGGTTGTTTGTGTGCAGCCCATCCCTAGTAAAATCAAGACCATTATCATAAGTAACGTCTTCATACCCTAGAAAAAGGACTTAAAGTTTTTATTCCTTCCTATACCAACAATGCCACAGAGGCTTTCTGTTTAAACACATGTTTATTAACTGCAAAGAATAAATTAACCAACATGGACATGATCATCTTTGGGGCAGGGGCCAGTTATGGCTCAGATGCAACCAATGTGCCACCATTAACCAACATGCTATATGATCAACTAGCAGAATTTAGCAGGGTATGGAAAGAACTTTCTCCGGAATTTACCGCGCTACTTCACTCGGATTTTGAGCAGGGCATGCTAAAGATTTCGGAACGTAAAGGACACTTGCTGCCGGAACTACAACGGGCAATGGCAGAATACTTCTTTAAATTTATCCCTTCAGAAGATAATCTCTACGTAAAACTCTTTCGTAAGCTAAAAGAGAATGCATGGAAAGGAACTCCTGTAAGTTTCAACTACGATCGATTACTAGAGACCTCCCTTGCGATTAGTGGGTGGATCCCAATTCTTGGAGCCACACCTAATATTCAAGACCATATTGAGTGGTGTATCCCGCATGGGTGCTGCAATCTATTTTGTGAGTCCATACGCGGAAATTCCAGGCACGTATCATTTAATGGAATGGGGGTAACAACAAATGGACCGGGGAGATCAATTGTTGATCTAGAACACTTCAAGGAGCGAATAAGAAATGATGCGTTCCCTCCGATAATGAGCTACATGGAGCCCAAAAAACGCACAACATCGGGAGCAGATTTTATCCTATTTCAACGGAAGAGGTTTAGAGAACTTGCGCAATCGGCAAGCAAAATAGTTATTATAGGCTTACGCGTACAAACACATGATACTCATATTTGGGAACCCCTAGCCGAAACCAATGCTGAACTGATTTACTGCTCAGGTTCCCGATCGATAGCTGAATTCCAAACTTGGGTGAGCCAGAATCGAGAAAACAAAGAAAACAAGGTGCTCCTTGGTTATTTCAATGAAAATTTCGATTCTATATGCTCTGAACTAACTGTAAGTTAACAAACTACCAGAAAGCATCTTCTCAAAAATCGATATCCTCTACCCATATCCAGTATCCATTACTAAGCCAACAAGCCACTCGGCGAATGGACTTCTGGAGTTATGTTTATATTAGAAATTATTTCTGCGTAGACATGCAAAACAATGAATTTTCGCATGTTTGCTTCGAAGATGAATCAAACATCCTCAAAGCTTTAACAACCCCTTTTATGAAAAACCCCTTGGGTGCTCTTTGGCCAGGCCATAATCAACCTTTGATGTTCAGTTCTTCTTGTATCAATAGCATAGAAAATGGGTAGCGAGGGTAGTTGTCTACGAGGAGTTCTTTTGAGAAGAATCGCTCGCCAGTCATTCGTCCAACATTAACATAGTAAGTGAGCTTCTGGTCTTCGTTATCTAAACTAAAATAAGCACAGTTGTCATAGTTGGTAAAGCTCATGAAATAATCTGTTGCCTCTCGGTTTTCAAACTTTGATTCCTTAACTGCATTCAAAAACACGTTCTTGGGAACGTTCCTTTTTGAGAGAAAATATAGCATTACAGTTGAGAGTATGTAATACGTGTCCAAGTATTCTACTGAGAAATCCAGCAACCTAAAGAAATAATACTTCAATGGGTCTTGAGACAGTGCCTCTTTTCTGTATGTTATTATTTCTTCCCTGTCGAATTTGAAGCTGCCACTTTCTATGAATTTAGAGAAAACAGGATCAGTATACACACCGTAATAATACGATGGCACTATATGCATTAGCATTTTACCTTCTATTTCGCCATCGTCTGCATCAATCATTTTCTCAAACTGGCTCTTAATTTCTATAAATATCAGGTAGTTGGCATAGAAGTTTGCATAGTGATGCACTAAGGCATTGAAATCATTTTTCAGAAAGGCAAACTTGAATCCATTGATGTGATAATCCATGTTCGCCTTAACTTTTTCAACCTGCGGCGAGGGCTTATCTAAATGGATTTCAAACTTAGTAGAGTCCAGTTTTTCAGAAACCTTGCCGTCAGCGACAATGTACTCTCCCCTATCGGTTTTGATGTCATACAAGATATCCTCATTGGCGCCTAAAAATCGGTAAGCAAGAGCGTTCCCTACCTCGTTAAGGATCCGCAGCAGGTTGTCTTTGGTGAGCTCTAGCCTCTTTGTGTAATTGTTGAAAAAATCGGGCCTGGGCTCACCATGTATCCCCTTGATTTCTTTCACTTGGTTTCACCCCCAATGCGATTTAATGGATGAAATTCCGCAGACGGCCTGGAGTATGCCAGCAACACGTCGCGCCTTGAAGGCTGTCTACCCAGTCCAATAAAATGATAAAGATTCAGCGGGTTGTCAAGTGTTTTTTCTACAAGGATGTCCAGGAAAACCTTGTTGTATTCACATGCCTGCTTCATGGTTTTCTCAGATGAGCCAAAGAGGCTTACTTTTCCAATACACGGCAGGCAACACACATAACCATACTTGCATGTGCTGCATGACAGAGAGGTTTTCATTTTTATGACGTCCTTCAAAAGGGCTTTCCTTTTTTCTGCAAATTCCCCTGGCCCCTCAGCCTTGTATGCAGGGTTGTCTGTTAACGAATCACAGGCATAGAACTTGCCATCTGTGGAGAAAGCGATTATCCTCTTGAAACCCCCACACCCATCGTCATAGCACAGGGATCCCCCACCACCAGCGAGCCGCTCTGCAAACATTTGCATCGGATTCAAACTCGGAGTCAAATTATTCTGCAGCACGTAGTTGGTGATTTTTTCCATTTGCTCGCGCACTATTCCAAGATCTGGCAATTGATGCTTGTTGTCAGAAATTACGGAGTTATAGTTGAATCCACGCACCCCGAAATCATTATAGAGCTTTTTAAAATCTTCAAACAGCGTTTCTTGATTAGATGAGTTAACAACAACTACGAGGCCGGCCCTTTTTCCGCGCTCATTAAGCATTTTTAGCAATTCAATGCCTGGCGATGAGTCACGAAGCCCCTTGGCGAGCCCATCAACACTCACGCCAATACTTACCCCGTTGTCAATCAACCAGTCAAGAAAATCACTGGTCATGCCTTTACCGCTAGTCTGCATTGAAAACGCAACTCGATTTCTAAGCATTCTGCTGTGCTTAATAGAATCAACAACCTTTTTTATCAGGCCCTTGGCCAACAATGGCTCGCCACCGTGGAAAATCAAGTCAAAATCAAGATCCGCTGAGCGCATATAATCCAAAAGTTTTTCCACGTTCTCCTCGGTGTTGACGGCAAGCTTGAGGCGCTCTTGTTTATTTATTTTCGAAATAAAACAATATTCACAGCCCATGGGGCAGGCGTTTGTAACCTCAAAAACAATTGTTTGTTTCGTAACAGGAACCGTGGCGTAATCCCTTGTCTCCCCAAGAACGTCCACGGGGCTATAATTTTTTGGAAATACCTTAAAGTCATCGCGTACTCTTATGAGTTTCCTGAATTCGTTTTCAGCTATAGTTTTCAAAAAGATTTACACCCCCCCAAAAAAAACCGAGTGGGAGCAAAGGAGCCCCCCTGGTTTTGCTACTGGCCCTGCCCCCTGTCGGTTGCCTTCCAGTGGTCTATCCCATCGCTGTCACTTTTCCAGTTGTCTTTCTCCCAGCCGTCTGCTTCCCAACCACCATACGTGGTTGTACCTAGACTCAAGTCCATTTACTTACCTCCGTCACAAGTGATTTCTCCTGTGAGCATGTTCAACTGAAGCTCATCTCCAGTTTTGACTTTCTCATAATTCTCTATTCCAACCCCGACTATCGCGGGTATGCCCAGCTCCCTGGCAATGATGGCTGCGTGGCACAGCGCGCCGCCTGTAGCAGACACAATGGCCCTAAATTTCGCGAGTTTCGAGACATCAAGAAAATCCGTCTTGGGGCACACGAGGATGCTGTCCTGGTTAGCGTCAAACTGCTTTTCCCATGAGCCTACCCAAAGAGCCCTACCAGTAACCATGTCTATGTCATTTTTAGACGCAACCTTGCCAGTAAAGCTTATTTCCATAACCTATAGTTTATAGGACCATGTATATAAAACCTTCATCAATTGCAGAATCGCGCACAGCAAGAGCCACCTTGAGTGCTTCCTCGGGCTGTCCACGCTACTCGTTTTTCTTCAGGGTTAGTTTCTCGTTTTTGTCATCAAATGTGACTATAAATTTATCAAAAAAGCCCTGCCTACCCAATAAGGGATGGGCATAGTGATCGTCTTTTGGTGAGCATGGGAAGTTTACGTAGGTTTCAACTCTTACAGGTCTATCATTTTTCAATGGGATCGAGATAATAACCCTGTCCGTAGCAGTGCTTATTTTTCCACCCATCGTTTCTGTTTCTATTTTATTCTGTTTACTCAGTCCAAGAGCCATTGCCAAAGAATACGGCAGATATGAGGATGTTGCTCCAGAGTCCACAACAGAAATGACTTCAAATTCAATGTCTCCCGTTTTATACGTGACTGGGATAACGGGGTATTTTCTCTCTTTGTTTCTAGAGGGGGTCAATTTTTTGTACTTGAAGTGATGAACCATAAACTTCAACCCCGCCTACAACAGCAGCTCTTCTGCTGAGGAGGGGATTCTCGCAATTAGTGGTTTTTGCTTCGGGTACTCCTTCTGCACTTGCTTTAGAATTAGCTGAAGTTCAGTTCCATGCTTTACGACTTTCTGGTTGATAATTATTATCCATTGCCCAGAATACTCAGACACGTCTTGCTTCATGAATGCTTCATAATTCAGACTTTGCGGCATCATTTACTCAAACCCCCAAGCAGTAATAAACCTTTCTGTAGAAAACCGTTCTATAGTGCATTGTTTATATAGTTATTGTAAACCCGCACGAGTTAAATTTTCGGAAAGCCTTAAGAGAAAACGGTTTATATACCCCCTTTACGGATTAAGCTTATAAGAGCATTAACTCCACTAATATTAGAACTGTTTATATATGAATTACTTTATTATGTAAACATTGGTGTACGATATATCGTACACCCGGGTCTTTTTTGATTTTCCACTATTATGCGAAAAGTATTTAAATATAGGACACTATAATGGAATTATGAAGTTTTCCAAAACGGAACTGAGACTAGTGTCAGAATTGCCCAAGCATACTGTGAAAGAGATAGCTGACGCTCTTGGAAAAAGCACAAAACAGATATACCGACTAACCGCTGACCTGGAAAAAAAGGGCATCCTAGAACGCCACAGGAAAAAGATTACCGCATCGAGAACATCATTTACGCCTCTGCTGATGCAGACGATAGCAGAGCACCCAAACTTGATAGATATGCTTGCAGACTCTGGGCTACCTGTTTTTTTGGCGTTGGTGAGCGAGCCCAAAAAACCAGAAAATGGTTTGACAATAAAACAACTTCTTAGAGAAACAAAAATCAAAAAAAGCGCGTTGTACAACAAACTAGATCAAGCAATGCGGGTCGGAGCAGTAAGAAAACGAGAAGATCGCTTTTACTTTAATCATGCTCTGTGGCCAAAGCTTGGCTTATTTCTTATAGAATACAAGCAATATTACCACACAATAGACGCGAGAATTCCCTTAGGCTCGGTTATATACTACAAGACTGATAAAGAGCTTGTTTTCTCAAGCGAAGAAAAACAGGATGCCACACTTACGGGCTTTTCCGCATATTCTGATTTTGGCATACAATTGAGACTACTAACCAATTACTACTATTTACCAAAAAAGAAACTATCAAAAAGAGACGTGTTCCTACACTCTCTTTACATAGCAGACAAGGATAAGGATTTTCGCCTCATCCTATATGCAGCTTTATTTTACGCCAAGTTCAAGGAAAAACTTTCAGGAATAAAACAATCCCTTCTGGAAGACATACAAAAGAGCCTAGCAGGAACAAAAAAAGAGGGTTATCCCCCACTCAACGAAATAAAAGAAAAGGCTGAAGTATATGATATCAAAATTTGAAGACATAACTGAAATGCTTAACGAACTAGAACCAACATTGAATCAGAAGATTCATTTGTTTATGATTGGTGGCGGAGCAATGCTTCATTACAAGCTAAAATCCGCAACAAAAGATATAGACCTGGTTACAGAAAACCAACGAGACTATACTGAATTCGGACAGGTTCTGAGACACGCAGGTTTTGTGCCAAAAATCCCAACGCTTGAATATTCCAGAATGCGGCTGAGCCAGATACTTGTAAGAGGAGAATTTAGAATTGATCTATTTCACAGGACAGTCTGCAATGGATTTTCGCTGTCAAAAAACATGAAACAAAGAGCAGAAACTGTTTACTCAAAAGGCAACATAGCCCTTTCCTTGTGTTCCAAGGAAGACATATTCCTGTTTAAGACACTAACTGAACGCGATGGGGACCTTATAGACTGTGTTGCATTGACAGAACGAAACCTAAACTGGAACACCATTCTTGCTGAGCTCAAGAACCAAATAAAAGATTCAAACAAACATGTTTGGATTACATGGGTCGGGGAAACACTCGATAAAATAAGAGAAAGGGGAATAAAAATACCAATCATAAAAGAGATTGACGAACTGAGAGACGCGTACTTTGAAGAGAATTCTAGAAAGCAATTAAAAGAGTAGAGTGCAAAGGGATCCGTTATAACAGAATACAACATATCATACACCCGCTTTTTAGTAGGTTAATTTCTCGGAAAGCCTTAGGTGAAAACGGTTTATATGATTAGTTTGTGGGTAGTTTTGTCGATTAAAAATCACGAATCAATTTTTTTGAACGCGTCTTCCAGCAGTATATAACGGTGTACGATATATCGTACACCCCTCGGACGGGGCCTTAAACAAAATACTTCTTCATGACCTCGCGCGAGCGCACTGTCTTGAGAACCTCAGAATGAGGTTTCCAGTTCAACCCGATTTCCTTGTCGACTTTCTTCAACATTTCGTCCAGCGTGTTGAACTTTTCGGGCTTGCTGCGCATGCCGTTTCTCACGTTCTCGCGAACTTGCCACACGCCCACCGGCGTATGATAACTTCCGTATATGCGCCGTACCACGATTGCTGTTGCCTGTTTATTTTTCTTTGCTAGGTATTCGGTTACTGGCAGGCGCGCTGCGTAGTATCCACCTGCGACGTTGTCTGCGTACGCTGTTCTTGCTTTGAAGCCCTCGTAGTCGGTTACGAATTTATCGCTTGATCCAGCCCACAAGCTGTCAGGGCCCATGCACTCAATCACGTCAAAGCTCCACTTTCCGGGAATCAACATTATCTGAAACTTGTTGCCGATGTATTCTGATGAAAAGAGCAGATACTCACCGATTTCATTTTCCTGCCTGATTTGCTCTAGTAAGTTTTTCGCGATTGTGTCGTCTGTCGCGGTTATTGACCATCGCGTTGGTACAAGTTTCTTGTTCACGCCGAGTAACCCAACGCTCATGACCTTTTGTATGGTGTGCACTGAAACGTTTTTGTCGTGCATTAGTGTCATTTGGTCGTATGACATGAGATCGTCATCGACGACCTTTTCGACCTTCTGTGACACGCGCGGATTTGACTCGAGGTTGTATTTGCTGATGGTGCCGCTTGGCCCGAACGGCTGGTGTACCCCAGAAAACGAGACTTCCATTTTAGGTTTCTTTTTGAATTCTGTGTCACTGAAAACATTGCCTTCGCTCATCGCGACTTCTTGCACCTGAGCGAGATGCTTGCTGGGCTGCATGGCTTCGTTGACCCGCATGCCGTCCTTGTTTCTAAACAACTGCACTGACGTATCCACTATCTCTTGCAGCGACTTTCCGAACATTCTCTCTGGTTCATAGTCCACGTATTCTCCTGATGACAAGGCCCCGACATTTAGTTTTGGATAATTTTGTGAGCCCACAAAAACGCTGCTAGAAGAACCCACGAGTTCAAGATTCACTAGCTGCTTTTCGAGTTTTTCCATTGCAATCTGCTGCCTTAGCAGTGGGCAGAAGTTGCGGCCACATAGCATCCTCACGGCTTTGCACTTGGCGCAGTCATACCTGTCTTGTATTTGCATAACATAATTACGGAGCGAGGGCTTTAGCTTTTTTAACTTGCTTCCTTAGTTTATCCATACGCTTTGCTACGTCGTCTCTTGTTTCTAAAAAGAAGTCTCTTGATGTTCGTGGCTTTTTAGGTTTTGGTTTGGGTTTTGGTTTCGATTCCGGTTTTTTACTTGGTGCTCTTTCTTTTCTTCTTAATATATCTAATAATTCAATATCCCCTTTAAGTAATACCCCTTTGTCTACCATTAAATCTACGGCCATTCCTTCTGGAAGCCTACCCAGTTCTTCTACTAATCTCTCAAGTTCAATTTTATCAAGTGGCCCCCTCAACCTTCTTAATTTTTCAAACTGTTTTATTATTCTTTGCTTGTTAATAGCAAGCTCTTGTTCCCTTCGTTTTTGTTGTGCTCTTTCTAGTGCTGCCTTGTTTTCCGGTTGACCCATTCTTTGTTGCCTTGCCCGCCATTCTTCTTCAGCTCTTATACGTTCTTCTATTCGCTTCGTTTTATCTTCTCTACCCCATCTTGACCGTCTTGACAATGACTCTCCTGCTATCCTTGCCCGCTCTTCTGCTTCCTTTAATGCTTTCCATTGCCGTTCTGCTGCTTCTGCTCCTGCTATCCTTGCCAGCTCTTCTTCTTCTAGCTCCTTTTTATATTTGCGCCACAATCGATCAAATTCCTTTTTCCTCTCTTCTGTGTACTCTACCATTATGATCACATATTAATTTTAAGCGCGTATACCGCCAATTTCTTTTATTTTGTCAATTTTTATTAAAAAATTCTCAAGCTTTCCAGTTACACTTGTGCCATTACATTGCTCATTAAAATTATGCTAAGACTTATAACCAAAAAAGCCTGTAGTTTCCTCTTCAACTGCTTCCCCCTCTCTAAATATGTTATGCACAACCGATAATATATTATAGTATGGTTCACAGGATGCTGAAGACATTCAACCCATAGCCTAGCACTGATTTAACTGCTGCGGGTTTAAACCCGCGGGTGTTGCAAAAAATACTTATAACATGAATGTGTAACTAATACATGCGCGGTTTTTTCACTTTCGTCATTGCCCTTGGGGCGCTTGTGATGGCTTCGCAGATAATGGCTTTCGAAAACTCGATGTACAAAGACCTCGACGAGTCTCAGAACGCCGTAATTCTGCATCAGGAGTTCACGAAAGACAGCTACACGTTCGAACGCTATTTTCGCTTTATCATGACAAGGTCTAAAAGCGTGCTGCAGGCTTGCGGAACACTGGCGTACTACAGCCACCTACTGCCTGGCAAAATCAAGGTCGGCTATGTCAATCCAGGGAATTACGAGTACAACGACGCGCTGAATTTGATTTATGAACTAAAGACGCTGCTCGCCGACAAGAAGACGGCGTGCCAGAATTTCCTCGCTTACGAAAACGGCGCATTTATGGTAAAAGACACGTCAACCGATATTGACTTTGGAAAAGTAGCCGGGCTGCGGGTTGCATTTGTGTACGAAACAGCGCGCGGCGACCATACCTCAGTTACGCTTATACCGGAGGGTTCAACTTATGAAGGGGCAGCTTAGCATAGAATACCTGCTGGTGTTGAGCGTTGCGCTCTCAGTAGTGCTGCTGATGTCGCCGATTTTAGTGAAGATAAAGTCATCGCACTCGGCAGTGCTGGAGAAACAGGAACTCGCGAGGCTGTACGACAAGATAAACGCTGCATGCGACCGCAGCACGTACTACGGAATCAAGCAATCAGTGAGCATCGCATTGGAGCACGTGAAACTCCCTGACTTCGTGAAAACGCGCCTGCCTTGTAACTTGGAAAGGCACAATGACACCATATCCGTCATGCGAAAATAGAGCGTATTCAATCCAAAATTCCCCTTTAGTGCACACACTTCTGTTATGTCCTGCGCGAGCGCCCGGCTGTACTGATCATTCATGTCGCGCGTTTCCGCAGCGGGAAATACAGAGACCGCCAACACGACCACCAATGACAGGATGGCCTCTATGAGCAACGCAAAGCCCCGGCTGCCATTACTACGATACTGCTTGCTATTCACAGGTTTACTGCGCCGTGATTTCAATGACACACTCAACTCCTCCACACAGCGCGACGCGTTTAATCGTTATTCCCACAAGGTCCGGGCCTATCTTGAGCTGCGGCATTTTGCTTGATTTGATTGACAGTGAAATACTGTAGTCGTCGAGGCGCAGCGCCCGGCTTACCTCGGTGATGTCCATGTTGCGCAGCCTGCCGATTTTGCCCTCATCGAGCTGATGGTGCATTACAGTGTTCTGATTTTTGTCATACTGCGCGAGGCCAAGCGTTACAACATTTCCCGGGCGCCAGTCATCCGGAGCCCCAGTAGTTGTCACAAGGGCCTCAGACGCGTAGTACACTGCAAGCTGTTTTTTGAAATCCGCTTTTTCCAAGCCAAGTGTGCGGATCTTTGCATTGGCTGAAACAAACAGCATGCCGAGCATCATAAGAACAATGAGGAAGTAGATCATGAATTCAGACATCAGGGCCTGGCCCCTCGAATTTATCTGAACCATGTCTCCAGCCCTTCAACCCTGGTTGTTGGTCTCCTCGTGAATTTAGGCGTTAAGCATTTTTCAAGGTATTCTGACGTAGGGTTCCATTGGAGCCTGATTTGGGGCCAGCTCAAGTAGGCGTCGTTGCAGTACGCTATGTCGGATAGAGACTCGTTGCTGCTGTTGATTTTGAACGCGAACAGCGGCGGGGCGAGGATGCTGATCATCAACAGCACCGAAGCTATAACAATCATTAGCTCCATAGTGAGCTGGCCCTTCCTTACCCTCATATCTTGCCCACCTGCTTTATGGCCTTAGCTGCCGTGCTTTCTAGTTTCTTTTCTGCCGCGCTGGATGAGTTCATCATAGCATTGACAACAACGATCGCTGTGGCGATTATCGCCGTCATGATTATGAGTAACTCTGCGCTGATCTGTCCTTTGTCATCCATCATATCACGCTCCCGATCGTGCTGTTACATCATGCTCTCGATTTCAGCGAGAACTTTTTCCGTCGACTTGTTGAGCTTTGCCGCAGCGCTTTGGGTAGACCCCATGATGCTCTGCACCACGAAAATTCCGATCGTCAACACAGCCGCCATTAGAATGATGAGTTCTGCTGACATCTGGCCTTTGTTATCCATGTTATTAGTTGCTCAAAACAAGAATAAAAGGATTTTGCAACGTTATCCAGTTGAAACTAGTTTAAACCAGGATGGGTTGCAAAGGGATTTCTAAGGAAAAAAAACCTAAATCAAATAGCCTCAAGGACAACTAGCACTGCACAATGCCCACATACCAGCAATGCCAGCCAATACCAGCAATGCCAGCCAATACCAGCAATGCCAGAATGCCAACTTAAGTTGAGTATCCTGCACTAATTTCATCTACCGAAATCTGCCCGCCTGTGGAGACAAGATACAGCCTGATGCGCAGCTGCTTTCCATCAATCGTGAATGTCGGTATGTTTGTATTGATTGTGCTTGCGGTGTTATTATAAGTCAGTGCGCCAGTGGTTGTCCACGCGGCTCCGCTCCACTCCTGCCAGCTTGTTCCCGAGTCATTGCTCAGCTGGTAGTAAACTGCAGAACCGGTGCTGATGGCCGCAGTCTCCGTGAAGCTGGTCCAGGCAACGATCGCGGAATTGGCTTTCAGGTTGCTGGTTGTCACATTAACAGTGGTGTTGGCATACCTCTCATATGCAATCGAAACGTTGTACAGTAACGGCGAGTATGTCGCGTCATCAGTGTCAAACAAGGCAACGTACTGGAAGTGCGTGTTGTTGTCAACTGACAGCGTAACTGGTGAAACGTCAGCAATGTCTGTCAATGACTCGCCGCTGCACGCAGAGTCATTACAGCTCCTAACAGTCATGTTCAATTTCAATATGCCCCGCTTGTAATGTTCAAGCACTTGTGCAGATGTTAATGTGCTGTTGTATATCGCGAGTTCATCAAGAGTTCCGTTGAATTCCTGATCCCCGGAGTCATTGAAGGTCGCGCCCCCGATTCTCAATGTGTGAGTCGAATTCGCCTGTGCCGTGGCATTTGCTGTTGTGGAGTTTACAGAGGAGCCGTTAACGTACATTGCCAGGTCTGAGGAGTTCCACGTAAACACAATGTGGTGGAATTCGGTGCTTGCCAGCAAGCTGGTTTCGACTGTGTTTGAGTCAGAGCCATTGCTGATTTGGCCCCGGATGACCGAATCTGTCTGGTCCCAGTACAGGGCGTATGAAATATCGGCATCGGTTGATCCATTTGTCTTGCTCACGAGATTCGCGTCAGAATCCTGTGTTGTGCTGTCTGGTTTCACCCAAAGCTCAATTGAGCCCGCAGTTGTGAGTTGCAGTGACGCATCATCATCAACAAGCAGGGACTCATTTTCTCCATTGAAGCCGAGGCCCTTGTCGAATTTGCCTGTCTGGTTCTGGTTTGTGCCGTTGTATGTTCCGTTGTTTCCGTTGCCCGAAGTGTCGGCTATTGTTGACCCAGATTCCTCATCCATGTGCATCAGCAGCACGTTGGCTGACATGTTCACCTTTGAAACGTAATTCCCTGACTCAGTTGCGCCGCTGTCAGGAAGGTCACAGCCGTAGCAGAGTTCCTGGAACCACGAGATGTTTTTCCACGATGCATTGAGGCCGGCTGCCTGTATCTTGCTTGAAAAGTTCCCAGTTGTGTTCACTGGAGAAAGCTGTACATATCCGCCGGTGGTGTTGTACTCTGTGTTGTTGTGCGTACCGTTGTTGAATTCGTCCTGCGTGTCATCAATAATCGAGAATGACTGCAGCAACAGCGACAGCGTGCCTCCCGAGACTTCGGCTTCAGAGCTGTTGTACGTGTAGTTCGAGGCGTTGGTGAATGGCCACGTTAAACTAAATGCTAGGGTTTTCTGGAAGCATGTTCCCCTTATTACCCCTGTTTCGGTCCTGTTCACTCCTGTTTCCGCAATGTAGGATACTGATGCGTCTACAATAACCGCGTCGCCAATTGTGCAGCCTGACGAGCATGTGATTTCGTCGTTGGCGCGCTTACCGGTTTTGATGTTTCCCAGACTTGAGTTCACAACACAGTCTCCTGTGTATCCTACTGTTACGCTTTTCAGGGACTGGCCGGCAACGTTTACCCAGGATATTACAGCGCTGCCGTCAAAATAAAACGCGTGCTCTGACGGCCTTATCTTGATAAAACCCTGCGTGCTCTCTGTAGCCTGGCCAAACACGCCGGAGTTATAGAGAATTATGCCAACAATTATGATGATTATGATTGCCCATCCGTAGGTCATGATGTACTCGAACGCGCCTTGTCCTTTTCTCATGCATACAGGAACTCAAAACGCCTTTATAAATATTCCCCTGCCTCGGAAACACATCAATGAAAGCTTTTTATTCAGTCATGCTGTAAAAATCAACGTATGCTGGAACTGTTCGACAAGACCGAAGTTACTCATTTGTTCATTAGCATTGTCACGATCAGCCTGGCTTTCTCGCTTCCGTTTTTTCTGAGTTTTCCAATTGTTTTGATTACTGTCGGCCTCGGTTTTGTATTGCATGAAATTGCGCACAAAATCACTGCAATAAAATACGGCTGCACTGCATACTATCGCGCGTGGATGCATGGCCTTGTCCTAGCAATCTTTTTAGCCATAATGACTGCCGGAAGTTTGGTGTTCGCAGCTCCCGGAGCTGTGCACATCTACAAAAGCAACCTGACGCGGCGAGAAAACGGCATAATCAGCCTTGCCGGCCCGATGACAAATGTGCTCTTAGCAGGCGTGTTTTACTACCTGGCCCTCAACGGGATTTTTACCGACATCGCGCGCATTGGCATAACAGTGAATCTGTTCCTTGGCTTCTTCAACCTCATCCCATTATTCATACTTGACGGAAAAAAAGTGTATGACTGGTCTCCAACCGTGTGGGCCATCGTTTTCCTGCCGTTGTTTTTCCTGAACTTCTTTGTGAGGTTCTAGATCTCGATGGTGATGCACGGAATCCCGGATTCATCGATTTCTTGCTTGATCATGTCCTGCATGCTCTTAGCATCTGCAAAGGAAACGCCCCTTTCCCCCACACGCTTTTTCAAAAGCGCGTCATCAATGTGTAGATAAACGATAAGATCTGCATCGATAATGACGGTTCTGAAAACTGGCTCGCCGGGCTTGATTTTCACTTTTTCTCTGACTAGGCGGGCCATGGTTTCCCCGATTTCTGGCGTCCAGGACTTCTGCATAACGTAATCGGCTTCTTCCTTTGTGGGCTGCGGAAACACAATGTCGTCCATGTCGCGCGCGTTGGGGATGTGCTTGATTAATGCTGATTTTCCTGTACATGTCGTGCCGACTACGACAATGCGTTTGTCTTTGCTTTCTTCAAATATGCCTAGCAAGGAATCCGAGAGCATATTTATTATTTCGGGAGTTCGTAGTTATTAAAGAATTCGAGCAAGTGGCTTTCCGAGAAACTAGGGAATTATACACTGCCATCGCAGCCGGGCTCAATGTCGCCGTGGCGTTACCTAAACTCGACGCCCTTGTATTCTTCCTTGAACTTCTGATAGTGCTCGACGACTTTTTCTTCGATGCTCGGCTTGACTAAATCGAGCGCCGCATCGACGTACTTTTGCGCCACTATTTTCGCTTGCTTGTTTTCGCGCAGTGCAGACATGACTGCTTCCCGAACTACTGCCTGCAAGTCCGCGCCAGAGTAGCCCTTGGTCTTCTCTGCAAGTTGCTTCAGGTCAACTGATTTTTCAAGCGGCACGCCGACGGTGTGCACCTTCAGTATTTGCAGCCTAGTTTCCTGATCCGGCGCGTTGATTTGTATCATCCTATCGAATCTACCTGGCCTCAAGAGAGCAGGGTCTACGATGTCTGGCCTGTTGGTGGCAGCGACTACGATAACGTCCTTCAATTCATCTAGGCCGTCGAGTTCTGTCAGCAACTGGTTTACCATGGTTTCTAGCACGTGGGTTCCCCCATCACCGCCACGCCGAGGAGCGATTGAATCAATTTCGTCGAAGAAAATGATGCACGGCGCTGCGGTTCTGGCCTTCCTGAAGGTTTCGCGGATTCCCTTTTCGCTTTCCCCCACCCACTTACTCAAAAGTTCTGGCCCGCGAACTGCGATGAAGTTCGCCTCTGCCTCTGTAGCCACAGCCTTTGCAAGCAGCGTTTTTCCTGTTCCCGGAGGCCCGAACAACATGATGCCCCGCGGGGGCTTGATGCCCATGCGCCTGAACATCTCAGGATACTTAAGCGGCCACTCGATTGCTTCCTTTAACTCCTTTTTGGCCTCTTCAAGACCGCCGATGTCATCCCATTTCACATTCGGCGATTCCACAAAGACCTCCCTAAGGGCACTTGGGCTCACTTCTTTTAGTGCGTCCGTGAAATCCTTTTTCGTGACCTTGAGGTTCTGCAGAACCTCTATTGGAATGTCATCCTCCTCAAGATTTATCTCCGGAAGAATCCTGCGCAGGGTTTTCATTGCTGCTTCACGCGCAAGCGCTGCGATGTCCGCGCCAACGTAACCGTGGGTTATGGCTGCAAAATCTGCAAGGTCAACGTCCTTCTCAAGCGGCATGTTGCGCGTATGGATCTGCAGGATGTCCTTCCTGCCTTTCTTGTCAGGAACCCCAAGTTCAATTTCCCTGTCAAATCTCCCGGGCCTCCTGAGTGCAGGATCAACGGCATTGGGCCTGTTGGTTGCAGCAATGACAACTACGCGGCCTCTTGATTTTAAGCCGTCCATCAGCGTCAACAGTTGCGCTACTACGCGCTTTTCGACTTCCCCAACAACCTCTTCCCGCTTTGGTGCAATGGCGTCGATCTCATCTATAAAAATAATGCTCGGGGCTTTCTCCTCTGACTCGATAAAGATTCTTCGCAGGCGCTCTTCTGCCTCGCCGACGAATTTTGAAATAATCTCAGGACCCTGGATGCTGAAGAAGTTCGCGTCGCTCTCCGATGCCACGGCCTTTGCCAACAGCGTTTTTCCCGTGCCCGGGGGGCCGTGCAGCAAAACGCCCTTTGGCGCGTCGATTCCAAGTTTTTGGAACAGCTCCGGATGACGTAATGGAAGCTCGATTATTTCCCGTATCTTCTTAACTTGGTCCCCAAGGCCCCCAATGTCCTCATATGAGATGAGGCCCACTGCTTCGTAGTCCTTCGGCGGCTCTTCCCTGAACTCCACTTTGGTCTCGCGCTTTATCAAAACAACGCCGTGGGGCGCGACCTTGACTGCCTTGAAATACAATTGGGCCCCAAACCCTGGTACTGAAATGATGTCACCCTGTACCACAGGAGTATCGAGGATCTGGTTCTTTGCAAGTTCCCATATATCCTCTCTAAATCGCATGGGATTTGGGACTGGCGCGAAAACGATTTTCTTGGCCATGGCAACCTTGTCTGCCTTGGTTACCTCAACGTGGTCACCGATGGCAACGCCAGCGTTCTGCCTTATGAGAGGCCCCATGCTAACTATGCCCTCTTCCTCGCCGTAAAGCGGCCATACCTTCGCAGTGGTGGTCTTTTTGCCCACAATCTGAACTATATCGCCAGCCCCGAGGTCAAGCTGTTTTCTCACCTTGTCGTCGAGCCGTATCCTCTGTCTGCCAACGTCCTCATGTCGTGCTTCCGATACTGTTAGCCTAACCATTGCATCAACCCCAAAAAAGAGTTATAATATAGTAGAAGTTTCACAAATATATAGGTTTTTATGATCCAAATTGGTTGCAAACCCATTGATGAGCTCATTGGGGGCGAACTGCCTAATAAAGTTATCTCTCAGTTCTATGGCCCGAGCGGCACTGGAAAGACTAACATTTGCCTGCACACGCTATCGAAAGTTGCGGCAAAAAAGAAAGTCGTGTTCATCGACACCGAAGGCGGGTTTTCCGAGAAGCGGCTGAAGCAGATTGCTGGTAGCGATTTCGACAAGGTGGTGGCAAACACGCTCCTCTTTGAGCCCACGAATTTCGAGGAGCAGTCAAGGTGCATAGACAAAATCAAGGAAATCCAGGGTGCGTCGCTGATAATAGTCGATTCCATGGCCGCCCTCTACCGGCTTGAGCTGAGCCAGGAAAAATACCAGGAGACAAACCGCGAACTTGGGAGGCAGCTCTCATCGCTCTTGGCGATTGCGCGCAAGAGCAACATACCCGTGCTCATTACGAACCAGGTTTACACGGACATCAATACCGGCAGCACGGAAAGCGTCGGCGGCGACATCCTGCGCTACAATTCCAAGGTGATTCTTGAGCTGCAAAAACACGGGCCTGGAATGCGGAAGGCCCGGATTAAAAAGCACATATGCAAAAAAGAGGACGATGAGGCCTTATTCACGATTGTCGAAAAAGGGATCCAATAGTGATGAATTATGGCAAGGTTCATTGAAACAGATAATGCAAGAATATCGATAGGTGGGCGGCCCGCGGAAGTTTGGAGGACATTCTTTGCCAAAAAGGAAAACGACAAGGTTTACTTGGAGGTTTTCTCACCCAACGAAGCCCTGCATGTCCTTGAGTTCCTCTACCTGCCAGCGGTTTTGGAAGACTACGAAATAAAGGTTTCCATGAAGCCATGGCCAATGCCCAATGCGCCCGCTGACTCCGAGGGATTCCACGAATTTTATTCTTATAAGCCACAGAAGCAAATGCCGCAGATCCCTATTATAGAAGAGTACGAGTACACGTTGAAGTTCATCCTCACTGTGAAAGGGAAAACGCATAGGGCAGAGTACCACAACGCCGAAGAAATTCTACTTGGGCAAGGCGGCGCGATTCCGATTCCTACTTACTTAATTGTGTTTGATGACCTGGAAGCTGCAGAGATACTGAATGCGGTTTACCCTATGGAAAAAAACATAATTGGCCTGCTGCGCGGCAAGCGCGAGATTTTTGTGTGTGCAGAGCCACACATCAACGCAGACGGTGCGCATGTCACTCTACCGAAGAACGAGAAGGACCCTAAGCTGTTTTCATGCGACTGCCCGCATTAAAGCCTTCCTTTATAAGCTCCTGCTTTAAACCCTGCTATACGCTCTGCTGGATGCACGCTTCTGGATCGGGGGCAGACTGGCAAGCTGCTGTCACTGCTGCGATTTTTTGGGCCTCGCCGATTGCCTGCGCCTGTGCACCTGCGGCTGCTTGTTCTGCCCCGGCAGCTGCTGCTTCAGCATCCGCGCCTTCTGGAATAAATCCAGTGATATATGATTGCGCGCATGACGCCGGATCTGGAACGTCACTGCATGCTGCAAGTACTTGATCTATCTGTTCTTGCGTTGCGCCCTGTGCCAATGCTTGTTGTGTCGCGCTGGCAATTGCCTGCCGCTTTATTTCTTCAGCCTGCGCCGAGCCCTCGCTGAAGTATTGAAGTATTTGCTCCTTGCTTGGCCCGATTTGCGTCGGCGGCTGCATGCCTTGCCTTACATAGCTCATTATGTCCGGCAGTGGGATTTCAGGCGCTCCTGGGGGCAATGTTATCTGGGGTTTTATGTCTGTCGGGAATCCGATCTCATTTAAGACAACGTCAAAAACAATGTCGGGGCCGCCTCTGCCTACAGGGTATGGAATCATGACTGGGAATTCGATAAGCGGAGCGTTCAACGCGAGTGTCATTTGCACCACGTCTCCGACAACTGCTGATTTTTTGACGCTTGCCATTCCCCCAGCTTGCTGTTGTATCATTTGCACGATGGTTCCAGACTCGAACATGGCCTTTGTTCGGTCCTTTATGATCGGCTTGACAATGTCAGCAGTTGCCTGTGGCGGCAAGAGCTCCTTGACGTCATTGTAAATTAGGTCTGCCTCGATGTTTGTGTCAATGTTTATGTCCACCTCGATTATTCCTATCCTCACGCCGATTTTGTTATAGTTGCCAGCAGGAATGTTGAGCGCCCCTATGTTGACCTTGTTGCCACCCGGAACTAACGTGTGCACTTGGGTCTGCGGCAACACGTTCACTGCCTGGCCTTGGTCATTTGTCATGTCAATAGAGTCGATCTGCACCCTGATTTGCGGCACGTCAACGCTTGGCCTAAACTCTGGCGGATCAACGAAGAAGATGTTGATCTGGCCTACAAAGAACTGCATGTACGGAATTAGTATGAAACCAAAAACGATTGCGCCTGCAATGAATTTCGAGAATTGCTTTGGCTGCTTCGTCTTTTGGGTCTTCGGGTAGCCGATAATGAGTGCCACCGCGATAACAATACCGAACAAGATGGCGATCAGGAATGTGGCCGTGTCGAAGAAAGTCCCTGTTATCGCCTCGTTTACGAGGGCACCAGCAACCGCGATTGTCGGCGCTGCGGCCAGCCCAATAAGGATGTTTTTTATGTCCATTTCTTCAGCTCAAATTTCTTCCGCTTTGACCTTATTAGACTAACCTATTTTATATAGCTTCCGCCGTTCGGGAGCAGCTGCAGCAGCCAGTCGATGTCGAACTGGGCCTGCGGAAACATTTCCTTGAGTTTCTTGAAAATGAGCTTAGCAGCGTCATTCTTTGTCCCATCCCCTGGCGTGATGATAAGGTATGCTGAAGTGTGCTTCTTTATAGCGTTTTCGGGCGCAATGACAAGTTTGTCGCCAACATAGGAAATCGCCAAGCGGAGTTCTGTTTTGCTGAAGTATTCCCTGTCGCCCCTGATTACGAAGGCGCCCTTCGCCAAATATTCTCCGGCCTTGGCCGCAGTCTTTACCTGCCCGGGTTTTACGAAAAACACGTCTGCGGCCCCTCTCTGGTTTTGCCACGCCCTCGAGAACGAGGCTGCAAAGGTTGCGGCTTCTTGTTTCTCATCTTGCGATGCTTGCTGCCCCTGCTTCATCACCATTGATGACGCGCCTGTGACGTCTGCGTGTAAGTATAGGTCCTGAGGTTCCATGTGTGTCTTGACAACGAGCTGGTTTTGTTTCGCTTCCTTGCCGCCGATAACCAGCTTGCCGCGGCTTGTGAAAAAATAATGAAAGTTCTCGTACCATTCTTTTTTTCTCTCGATGCGCTTTTCGGGCTTCTCCTCAAGCTTCGCTGCGTGCCTTTGCCTTTCCTTTTCCAGCTGCGCTTTTGTCTGCTCGATTGCCGTCTCCAACCCGGGAATTTTGGCCTTGATCTTCTTCGCTTTTTCGTAATACATGGCCGCGTTTTCCTGCGCCGATTTCTTGGGGTCGAGTTTTATTTTCATTTGTCAACACTTCACGTGCTTTAAAAGATCCTTGAGGTTGTTTGATTCCACAACTATGTCTGCTGCTTTTCTTATTTCGTCATCGTGGGGGTTGAACGCGATTCCGAGGCCTGCGGCTTCTAGGATTTCCTTGTCGTATCGGCTGTCCGCGACCGCTATCGTTTCTTCAGGCGATATTTGGTTTCTTTCGCAGTAGTCATGCAGCACCCGCTCTTTTTTGTAAAGCTGTACGCGCGAAATCCCTTCGCCGGTTATGTAGCCTTTTTCGTCTGCCTCAATACCGTTTGCGTAGACAGTTGCGATACCAAGTTGCATTCCAACATGGTTGGCCATCAAGTCGATGCCTCCGCTTACAATGCACAGCCCGTAGTTCCTTGCAAGCCGCGACACGGTTTCTTCAGCGCCCTGTATGTACTTCACCGGCATAAGGGCCCTGTGAATTTGACTCAGGTGCACAGGCTTTTGATTTTTCGTCCATAGGCCTATGTCCCGCCTCATGAATTCGTCATAATCTATCTGGCCGTTGTTAAACGCGTCCCAATTATTGTCATTGCATACACCGAAATACCTGTGCGCTTTCATCCAAGATGACCTTTCGTCAACCAGCACGCCGTCCATGTCGAAAACTATTGCCTTGTACTTCATAACTTGTTTTTGCTTTTTGTGATTTTTAAACGTATTCATGCATGCCACACGCCACGATGACGCACTATACGCCATAATCTTCAAGCACTTCCCGAAACGGGAGTATGTTTCGTGCGATGGCATTAAACTCGTCAGTTCCTGGCGCCTGTACCCTACCCCATTCATACAATTCAATTCCCGGGTCGTCCCATGTTTGCGGCAGCAGGTACTCAATGAAGCCGCTATGGAATTCTGCTGGGCACGCCGCTCTTGATGTTTTGCACTCATCGTTAATGCCCTGCATGTCAATGTACCTGTTTTTCGCAGTGCCGCCCTGCTGATAAAGAATGTTCTCGCTGTAGAATGGAATAAACGGAGTGGACCAGTGGCCATTGATGTCCTGGTCCATGCTTTCGACACCCCATGTTGAGATATACATCGGGGACGGGAAGAACTGGGTTCTTATATGAACGTATGCATTGGTTTTGGTTTTTTCGCTCGTGACCCTGTCGCTGGTTATTTGCTCAACCAGTTGCGTCATCTCAGCTACGCGATCGCCGACGAGGCGTCTCCTGAATTGGACCCATGAACCAGATGTCCTTTCAGCCGAGCTGGTAAGTGGATTGTGTTCCTCTGGTTCATCTGCGAATTCAGAAATGTACTTGTCAATGACCTTCTGATTGTAGCCCACGTCATAGAGTTCTCCCCTCAAGCCCGGCAAGTGATAATATGGATACCTTATATAATCATAGCGCAGGCCATCGAATTCAAAGTCCGTGAAAAGAATTTGGATCCTACGTTTCATTTCATCCCAATACTCATCGCTACCAGGCGTCACGAAATCAGCAGGTTCAACTAATTGCTGCTGCTGTTGCGTTAGGCTTTCAAATGCAGGGTCTTGAATTCTCTCCCAATATGTCTGCTCCTTGTCTTCAGGATGAGATTTCAGCCAGTATGAATTTTCGAAAGCCCTCATGATTATCCACACTTCTAACCCAAGAGAATGTGCATAATCAACGTATTCTTTTATTTGTTCTTTATTCTTTGTTTTTTCCACAACATTGAAATCGCCTGTCCAAACCCCCATTTTTATTTTAGGATCATCACGAATGTCAAGGTCAAAGGGTTCAAAAAGAATGGTGTTTCCCCCAATGCGGGAAAACCATAGTGTTGCCTCTTTTGCACATGTTAACGGATCAGTATTTGGGATACTTTCACATGTTTTAAGGTACCTATCTTGATCTTCTGTGAAAAAAAGATCTAAAAAACCCATCCTCCGTGTATCATATTTAACCTTGCCGAATGTGAAAATCCTGTCTGGGTTTCCATCATTATCGGTATCTATTAAATAATTGTTTTCATCTTGCTTTGTAACTTGAGTAATTATATTGTCATCCGGGTCCCAGTAAATTTCCGGAGTCATCCAATCATCGAGGTCTGTGTCTATCAGAAGGTCTATTAAGCCGTCACCATCACCGTCAACGTATCTTGATACCCTCGAACTGCCGTCGTTATCAATGTACGTTTCATAGCCGTCAAAATAAGTGTTGTTGATAAGATTACGCTTGTCCTCTACGCGCTCTTCCACCCCGTCATCGTCTATGTCGGCTAGTACAAAAACCATTTCAATGCCGTTTCCATCAACCATGCCTAGCGGTTCTTCAGAACCCTCGGTGAGCGCCGCGCCCACCTGCTCAATGCCGACCTCGCCGTTGCACCACGCTATCAGGTTATTCTCTGGCTCTACCCCCGTGCGCGGGTCTGTGCATCTCTGCTGGCATAGGTTCCTGCAATCGAGAAGCGGCGTAACTAGACGCGCGCTGTTGCATTCCTGCTTTGCAATGTTGCACAGCGCCCTGACTTGCGACCCGGCGGCAGTCTGTGCAGTGCTTGTTAAAAAGAGTACGGCAAGCCCTGCTACTGCAAGGACCCCTGCAAGCAAAATCAGGTATTCGAGCGCGCCCTGGCCTTTCATGGGTTTACAAATGCGCAAGTAGTATTAAATCATTCGTTTGGCACTGCAGCCTGCTTCTTCGGCGTTGGGCTCTTTTTCGATGTTGGGCGCTTTGTTGCTTTTTTGGCTGTTGTTTTCTTTGCAAGTGCTTTCCTCGCAGGTGCTTTCTTTGTGGCTTTTTTCGCGGGTGTTTTGCTACCTGAGCCGTCCTTGTTCTGTTCTTTTTCTGTTTCTGTTTTTTTGTTTTTGCCCCAGTCTGCCTTGCTGACACATTTGTGGTTGATGCACATGTTAAATGGCCGCCTACCCGCGTAGCGGACTGAAATCACGGGCAGGCTGCAATCCGGGCAGTCCTTGTGCAGGTTGGTTATGAAGCCCTTAGCCGGCAATGGAAATGACACGTCACAGCCTTTTTCCTGGTAGCCTGTACAACCGACAAAACGTGTGCCCCTGCGGGTCCTGATCATGATTAAGTTAGATGCGCATTTTGGGCACACTCCAAGGACGTTGTCCTCAAACTTGGCTCCTCGCATTTTCTCCCTAATCTTTTCCTCGTTTTCTTTCAGATGCTTTAAGATGTGGCGAAGCATTTGCCTTGATTCCTGTACAACTTCATCTTTTGTCTTCTGCCCCTGCTCGATTTTATCCATTTCTTGCTCCAGCTCTGCAGTGAACTTTGGTAATGACAGTTCCCCCGCGTACTCCTGCAGCGTATCTGTGAGTGATGAGCCAACGTTACTCACCGTGTAGTTTTGCTTGCCCTCTATGTAACCGCGCTCCATTAATTTTTGAATGATACCTGCTCTGGTAGAATTATGTACTACTACACCATTAGCTGCCACAAAATTTGGGTTTAGTGGACTTACTGTTAAATCAAAAACAGGTCCATCATACCCTATCTCTTCAATATAGTTGATTGTCTTTGTGGCCAGATCAGGGGTTATTATTGTTTCTCCAATTAGTGAGTATATGTTTCCATTATTTTCATTACAAGCATACTTAATTACCCTCTGGACATCTTTGTTATTACCATAAACCTTTTTAGAAATTAAACCCTCTGATAAGAGCTCATTTATTTTTTTGATGGATGTGACCCTAGATATTTTTAATTCATCTGCAATTTCTCTTGCTGTCGCTTCTCCTTTTAATGAAATAAATGATAGGACCTGTTTCAATACCATGTTCACTGACTTGTTTTTTGAGTAATTATATTTTTCATTTAATACAGTCGACAATCTTTGTTTTTTGGCTACTTTTATGAATGGCACTTGGCGAAGAAACCTCATTAAATCTTTCCTTGATCTAACATGCAGCTTGTGCTGCTTAAGGTCTATTGAGGATTTAATTCCTAATGTCGCTAGCATTATTTGTAAATCTCTGAGCAGCCCATGGTCCGTGTTTGATATGAACAACTTAGATTCTGATATGCCTGCCCACCCCTCATCATCAAACATTCCCCCGATATAGTAAACATACAACGAAGGAGGGATTTCATTAAGAATTCCTTTGTCTGTTATCTTGTAAAGCAATCTTCCTAAAAGAGCAGGCACTTTGATGTAATATCTTGTTTTGTGGTGCGGATGTTTGCGCCCCAAATTAATGATTTTCAGATTTATGCCAAACAAATCACACACATCTTGAACAAACTGGTTCAACAGATTCAAGTCAGTGTTGTGATATCTTACATCATAACAATTTTCTTTCCTTAGTTTTTCCTCATCAAGTGAACCATCCCCCTTGAGTTGTGCAAGTATTCGGACTAAGCGAGAATCATAGTACATAGGAAAAATATCTTTTAGTACAAATCTTCCGTTTAAATCTGTGACTTCACTGAAATCAATTCCTAGTCTCTTGGCTGTTACCACATTCATTTTCCCATAGCCATTTTCAAGATTACTGACACTTGATTGATCCATGCCATGCATTGCTGCAAAAGCATGCTGGCTTAGTTTTTGTTTTTCCCTTAAGTCCTTAACTCTATTGGAAATACATCCGCTAACATAGACCTTATCCTCCAGCTTAATGTCACCTATCTCTAAAGCTATCTTTTCAGTAGAAATCAGGGGCATCTTGATCGATGAAACTACTTTAGATCCTTGCCCTAATTGTGATAGCTCTTTGTAGAGAATATTTCCACCATCATAGATACAAAAGGGGTGATCTTTTGTTGATGATAAGCAGGTTCCATCTGAGAAGACTACCCTCAGCATCTGTTCACTATCCTGCAATGGCCGCCTAGAGATAAATGCAAAGTCTGCTGGCTCTATTTTATCCCCTTTTTTTGACTTACATCTGACGCCCGCATTAAGTGCAAGTTCTAGGCCAGAGTCAACTAATATGTCCTGAGAAAAATTGAAAACATCCCCTATCCCCCGTAATTCCTCTCCATTTGCCCCTAGGATAATTATTTTAGCATCTTCTGATAGGCATTTCGTCCCTAACCCTTCGTCGTCCATTATCTTGATTAGGTTTGCAGGCGTGTACCTCGGTTTTGGCTTGGTTTCTTTCTCTGTTTTTTCCAGCCCAGATGCTTTGATGACATCCCCCTTTTCTAATCCAGGCAGTTTCACTTCCTCGATTTTCGAGTATGGATAGAACTCGCGCCAACCAAGTTTTGCGGTCTCTTTACCGCGCGCTATGAATTCTTCGTTCGCGTAGTCCAGCGTGACCTTTGTGGTTTTGGTTTCTGCGTCCTTTGCGAACGTTGATAGGAATCGCCTGACGACAAGCTCATAGATCTTCCAGTCTGCCGGATCTAGCTTTTCCTGCTTTGCAGCTTCTACCGGATGAATTGGCGGATGGTCTGTTGCTTTTTTCTTTCCTTTTGTTGCCACAAGTTTCGGATTTTCCTTTTTGATCTTTTCAACAAGATACTGGAACTGCTTTATAGTAGCGATTTTGTCTAGTATGCCGGTTAAGTCTAGCGATTCCGGATAATGGGTGTTATCTGTTCGGGGATATGACATGTAGCCCTGCATGTACAACGACTCGGCTATAGACAGGGCCCTTGATGGCAATATGCCGATGTTGCTTGCTGCCCTCAAAAATTCAGTGGTGTTAAACGGTGTTGGCGCGTGATTTGTTATTGTGGCTTCTTTGATTTCTTTGACGATTGCTGTATCTGCTTTTAGTTTCATGAGCTCTTGCGCTTTTTGTTTGTCGAACAATTTTTCTTCCTTGTAAATTGCCGTGAATGGCTTGCTGTTTTTTTCACAGCCAAGGATGACTTCGCTGTACGGCTCGGGCTTGAAGTTCTTGATTTCCTTTTCGCGTTCATTACACATGGCCAACGTTGGGGTCTGCACCCTACCGACAGAGAGGAAGTTTTTCCCAAGTCGGCCCGATGTTATTGAGATATATCGCGAAAGCGCCGCGCCCCATATAAGATCAATTTCACGTCGGGCGTCTGCTGAGTCCGCGAGGTTGTGGTCGAACTCTGATAGTTTGGAGAATGCGTCATCTATTTCCTGCTTTGTGAGGGCAGAGAATTTGGCCCGTTTTACTTGGATGGAGTTGTTTACGTTTTTTGCTATGTTGACTGCTTCGTTGCCTATCGATTCGCCCTCGCGGTCGTAGTCTGTTGCTATAACCAGGGAATCCGCTTTTTTTGCATAATCAGAAACTGTTTTTACGATGGCATTGTGCGTTGGCTCATACACCAGCTCGGCATCAATAAGTTTCTCTAGTTCCGTATTCTGCCAGTTGTTATACTCTTTTGGAAAGTCAACGTTTAGGACGTGCCCTTTTAGCGGCACCACAATTGAGTCTGACAATTCGTAGCAGGGGACTTTGTTTTTATCAACTTGCTTGTTTTCGCCTAGCAGGTCTGCTATTCTCTTTGCAGCTATTGGTTTCTCTGCTATTATCAATTGCATTGTTGTTTCACGTTATTTGTTATATAAAAAGCTTTAAGTTTTCGCCAACGGATATCTGCGTATGTACAACTGCGTTGCGTACATAATCAGGTACGGCAGAACAAGTACAGACAATAAAATTATTGATATGAGCTTGTGCTCGTACAGGAATATGCTTGACAATATAACTTCAATGAAGGTCAGGGCAAAAAGCGAAATTGTTCCGAGGGCAAGCAGCTCCATGGTGGCCTTTGGGGCTATCGTTATGAAGTTTATGGCGTCGGTTATCGCCGGCAGGGTTCTTAGATGCTCCAACACCACGACTTGCGGCGCGAACATGAACGGCAAAAACATGACAAGGAAGAGGATCTGCGATAGGTATGTTGGCAATGACAGGAAATCGAATATTGAGCCGATGACTACCGTGAGAACCATCATAAGCAAGAGCAGCAGGAAAACCCTGGCCACGTACTTTGGGAACAAATCGACGACCTTCTCAAACAAAACTTCGTCTGCTGTTTCCTTTAACTTGACGATGCTGACGATGGCAGTAATGAAAATTGACAGGAACAGCGTCGAGAGCAAGCCAATAAAAACGAATACAACTGCCTGCTCGAGCGTCATGTCAAAAAATAAACTTGAGTACCTGACTAGGCCGGCGCCGCCGTTGATATAGCTGGAAAGCAGGGGCAGCATTAGTGATGAAAGAATGACGAAAACGCTGAATCCCAAGACGAGCCTGAAGGAATCAATGTACGTTTCATTGGTTTTTTGGAAAATGCTCTCCATAGCCATATTATCCCTTTACTTGTATTTATATATAGGTCTCGATTACTTGTGCTCTTAGGTGCAGCGGACCAGCAGCTACTATTTTGATTGTGTGGTTTCCGTATGCTGGTTTTTCTAGAAAGACCTGCCTGT
The DNA here is from genome assembly GCA_018304505.1 of Nanobdellati archaeon. Classification (GTDB taxonomy): domain Archaea; phylum B1Sed10-29; class B1Sed10-29; order B1Sed10-29; family JAGVWA01; genus JAGVWA01. The sequence continues at coordinate 7,741 of JAGVWA010000007.1, read as the reverse complement.
AGTTGCCCAGGCGGGTTTTTTCGCCATTGCAAGCCACTACGAATTCTGCCCCGATCTCCATGTTGTTTTCATCTTGTCGGATTTCCCTGAAGGCTCGTGTGATGGTTTTTGACCTCTCTGCGAGCACCTGGGTGGAATGCATTTTGAGTCTTGACGCGGCTGTGTTGGGGCGCGGATAAAACTTGGAGAGGTTCATCACAGCCGGCTTGACTCGCTTAATTAGCCCAACGGTGTCTTGGAAATCAGCATCGGCCTCTGTGGGATACCCTACAATTATGTCTGTCGCGATCGTTATTTCAGGAAACGCTTTTCTCGCCTTCTCAACAACTTCATAGAACTCGTTTGTCGAGTGCCCGCGAAGCATTTCCATCAGCACGCGGTCAGATCCAGATTGCACTGGCACATGGATGAACTTGTACACCTTGTCTGATTTCATCACTTCAAGTAGGGGGTCAATGATTTTGACTGCGTGATGCGGATTCATCATCCCAATACGTATCTTGTAGTCCCCTGGAATCTGGATTAGTTTTGAAACCAGTTGCGGTAAGCTGGTCTTCTTGTCAAAACCGTAGCATCCAGAGTCTTGGCTCGTAAGGTAGATTTCTGTTTTGCCTTGCTGTATCGCGTTTTGCATTGCAGCGATTATGTTTTCTTCGCTGTAGCTGTACAGATTGCCACGCGCGTTTTTTGTGCCGCAGAATGTACAGCGATTGAGGCAGCCTTCGCTTATCGGGATAATTGCGACGTTCGTTTCGTCGAGCAGGAATCCACTTTTTGTTTTGTCGAATGGCTTGCCAGAGAAGTAGTTTGCACCGTCACTGATTGCGCTGTTTATTTTGTTTATTGAGTTGGTGTCGACTTGCTGCACGTTGTGTTTTTCGAGAACCTTGCCATTTACCTTAGGCAGGCAGCCTGTTACAATGACGCGCTTGTTCATGGCCTTGTATGTTCTGATTCTGTGCAGCATCTTGGACTCTGTCGCATTTTTTACTGCGCATGTGTTCAGTATAACGGTTTCTGCATCGCAGAGGGGTGTTAATTCATGTTCCTGCTGCTGCCGGATTTGCTTCTTGATGAACTGCCCGTCGGCCATGTTGCTTGAGCAGCCATAGCTGTCTATGAAAATTTTCATAAAAAGTCAACTTAGTTAGTAGAGCTTTGGGGTTTTCTTGAACCTTATTAAGCGTTCGACCAATCGGGCTCCGTTTCCCATCATCAGCGCGATCGTGAAGTTGAAATAATCCGTGCCATAGAATCCACTTAATGGCACTGCCTGGATTCTGCCGAAAATGAAAAAGGGTTGCCACCAATACGCCAGAAATGCGAGCACGCCAAGGCCAAGCACTGTTCCGAATGAGTACGCCTTTGTCTCTCCCAAGCCGAGTTCCTTCAGCAGGTCTGAGAAAACGTAGCCCAAGAACCCTGCGCCTATTAAGATGAGTAATCCTGAGAATTCTGCCATGTTCTAATCGCCCTATATGATTTATTCTGTGCAATGGGCTTTTTATTACTTTACCTTTTTCTCTTCTTGGGTGCGGGCGCCCTTGCTTGCAGCGGCTTTCCAAACAGCTCGACCGTGCCAGGAACTATCTGCGCTGTGCTTTCCATTCGCAATCCCAATATCGCATCTGCACCTAGGACCTGCGCGTTTGCCATTGCCCTAAGTACGACGTCCTTGCGCGCGTCCCTGATCATGTTCGCGTACTCGGGAATTTCGCCGCCTATCAGGACCCTGCCAATCGCTATAAGGTCCTTGCCGAAAAAGCGCGCCCTGACTGAAGTGCCTGAAACAATGCCCTTGATTTCATTGATTTCGTATCCTGGAATCGAATCCGTTGTGCTGATTATTATCCCTTTTCTTGGTTTTGCCATGCTTTATACACCCTGCTATAGTGAAATCAGTACATGTATAAAAACACAACGCTTTAAAAACACCATCGCTCATAATAGTCCCTGGGGATTTCTGATGGACATTGAATTACCGTGGACTGAAAAGTACAGGCCAAGGACCTTGGGCGAGCTGCGCGGGCACAAGGAAATTATCGAGAGGCTGAAAGCCTACGTAAATAAAAAGAGCATGCCGCACCTCATTTTCGCCGGCCCAGCTGGCACAGGCAAGACGGCTAGCAGTTTGGCGCTTGCGCGAGATCTTTTTGGCGAGAATTTCAACCAGAATTTTCTCGAACTCAATGCTTCTGACGAGCGAGGTATTGACGTTGTCCGAACTAGGATAAAGGATTTCGCTAGCATCATGCCCTATGGGGATTACAAGTTCAAGATTATTTTCCTAGATGAGTCTGACGCGTTGACCCGGGACGCGCAAAACGCGTTGCGCAGGACCATGGAGAAATTCACGGGCACATGCCGTTTTATTATGAGTGCGAATTATTCATCAAAATTAATTGAGCCAATCCAGTCGCGGTGCGCTGTTTTCAGATTTAAGCCGCTGCCAGAGAAGGAGATAGTTGACTTTTTGGGACACATTGCGACGGCAGAGAAGCTGAACGTGGACAAGATGGCCTATGCTGCCTTGGTTTACGCGAGTGAGGGAGACATGAGAAAATCGATTAATTTCCTGCAGACGAGCGCCGCGACTACTGACAACATCACTGAGGACGTGGTTTACAAGACCGCTGCACGTGCGCGGCCTAAAGAAATCGAACAACTCGTGGAGCTTGCATTGTCGGGGAACTTCGAGGACGCCAGGAAGAACTTGGACGCGCTGCTGTTCGAGTACGCCATGTCTGGGGAGGAAGTGATCTTGCAGGTTTACAAGAGCGTTTCTGCTAGCGATAAATTGGACGAGCGGAAAAAGATCGAGATCATCGACCGCATTGGCGAGTACAATTTCAGGCTGACAGAGGGCGCTAATGAGCGCATTCAACTGGATTCGCTGCTCGCTTACCTTGTTTTAGCGGGAAAGAAATAGCTTTTCTACAAAGCATTTCCTTTTTCTAACTATTTAACTTCTAACTAGCTAACGAAAAAAAGAGTTGCGTGAACGGCGCGTGGCCGTTCGCTTTTACTTGATTTTGGGTTTTTAGAGCCCCCCCTCAAAGTGGGTTTTTAGAGTTGCTCAAAGCCTTTTCTTTTTCCAGTAATCTTGCCTACTGCGTGTTTCACTTTTGCGCTTACCCCATGTGGTTTTTCTCCCCTTGGAGCGCTGAAGAAGTACAGTAGTGCACCCAGGATGATTATTGCTGCGATGATTCCGATGAGCGTGTAGTCAACTTGTGCCGGCGCGACTTCTTCTGCTTCTGGAGCGAATCCTGGCGCTGGTATCTCTTCCTCCATTACTGGCTCTTCAACCACTGGAGCCGGTGCTGGCGTTGGTGCTGGTGTTGGCGTTGGTTGTGCTGCTGCGGCTTCTTCTTCTGTGACTCCGACTGCTGAGATCTTTGGCAGGACTGCGAAGGTTGAGAAGCCTGGCGAGACTGCAGAGAACCACACGAATTCCCCATTGCCTTCGATTACCTCGGTAGGTAGTTCGCTCCACACGTCCCCGTGGAACCTATTCAGGGCGATGTCCGCTGGCGTAAATCCATTTTCTTCTAACCATGACTTTGCAACCTTGAAGTCGATCGTTGCCTCTTCAACATCGTCAGTTGTAAAGCCACTTGTCGTTATTTCGAGGTATGCATATACTGGACCGCCGCCGACTGCTGCTGCTGGCGGTGCGATGGCTATTGTTGCTGGCTTGTCTGAAATCTTTTGCACTTCTATCGTTGCCCCTGCAGGGATGTCGTTCTTTGCCTTGATTTCAATTTTTTCTACACCGAGCTTTTCAGATATTGATGCAGGGATATCAACGGTCGTCGTTGCCCCTGCTTTCGCTGGTTGCATGCCTGCTGTTACGCTCACTTCTACAGTGGCGCCGCCTACTGTTTTCGGCGTTGGGGTAGCTGCTGCACCCCCTGAAGAGGATACGGTTTCATTTGATGTCCTCGTCCATTGTACAAACACTTCAACAGGACCAGCATTCAGGCCTGTTCCATTAATTACTACAGAACCATCTGCATATTGCGTGCTAGATAATGTTTGCCCATTAACGATTACTGCTGCAATGGCGTTTTTGGAGCTCCATCCGGGGAGACTTGAGTCGGGTATTGTTAGCGCACCATCTGAACCCATTACTAGTGTTGTCTTATATGTTCTTGTGGTATCTGCATCATTGGTTGTTGCTGCTGATTCTGCTAATTGCGGGAAACTTATGTTTGCGGTGAAGTTCACTGCCCTTGCTGCACCTGCTGTGAAGTCAAGCAAGCTTGACTGACCGATCTTCCATTCATAGCCAGTCATACAGACGGTAAGGTTCTTTGTGCCAATAGCAGAGTTTGATATGCTGAATGTCATGTTAAAGCAGTTGGTGACATTTGTAATGTTTGAGTCCTGGAATGAACTATTTGCCAATACAGCATACTCTGAGCCGTTCCATGCAGTGAGCACGGGGTTAGATGTTATGTTGTATGTAGTGTTGGATGAGGCTGCAATTGCAGCTTGCCAAACTGTGACATTCGCCGGAAAGCCGAACATCATTGTCAGGTTGTCAGGTGCAAAGTAGGTACTTGTAGAAGATATATTCATTAAGTATGTTGTAAGCGTACCGCTTGCTCCGGGATTTGGTCCGGCAGCCATGTTTATGCCACTTACTGACTGAGAGGTTATGTTTACTGGCGGCGTTACGACAAATATTACAGAGCCGTTTATAATGCTTGTGTTGTCTGTAACATTTATTGTTACTGTTAAGTTACCAGATGTCACATCATAACTTCCGTATGTCACCAGTGATGTATTTGTTGATGTATTATAACTTGAACCATTATACCTCACTGTAAATGTTGAAACCCCCTCCAGAGGATTTGACACGTTTGTAAAGCTGGGTGCTATTCTAGTAACAGTATTCGACCCTATCGGTGTGTATATTGTCTGCGTTTGAAGCACTGCTGGCATTAAGCCGGGCACCTGGATTGTTAAGTTTAGTAGGCTACCTGTACTGACGCCACTATGATTAACACTAAAGTTGAATGTATACGCTAAGTTCTCAATCACGTCTGGCGATGCAAATGGGAACACCGCATTCCCTGAGCTGTCAGCAAAGTATATTGGCATTATCTGACCAACTTGCAGTAATCCCTGTGACGTATTGGCAATGCTCGAAGGGATTATGTTTGGAACTACTATCTGGTACTTTGACCTCTTTTGAGCGAATGCTGTCGAGGTTACATTGACACCTGTTGGTTGTATTGGCACAAATGGGTCTGCATTGAAGACCCATATTGAGGCATTAGTGGTTGATGTCAATCCCGTTGTTGATACGACTGTTAGTGTTGCTCTGAATTCCCCTCCAAAGTTAGTGTTTCCGATTTCTGATATTGTGCAATTAACTTGCTCATCTCCAACACCTGTAGCGTTGTCGCATGTCCAGGTTGTGTTGGTGGCAACTTGCGTTACTACAATAGTAGTGGATGGTGACGCTGATGGCTCGACGTATGTTCCAGTTACATTGAAATTCAATCCTGATGCCCATGTTGAATTGCTTATGTTAAAGGTTATTGCGAGGCTTGCCGGAGCTATGTTATCGATAGCCATAGTTCGGATTTCTGATGAGTTTTCATTGCCTGCAAAGTCCGAAATGTTTATTGATATGTTGTATACCCCATCGGCAAATACAGAAGTATTTATTGTCACGGTGTAGTTTGCGAGGTTGGCTGTTCCGTCTGAATGATTCATGGTTACATAGCTGGTCTCATTTCCTGTTTTGTTGTGTACCCTGTATTGGATTGATGAGATATTGTTTAATCCTGACGTTACATCAGATACGGTGGCGTTTATTATTATTAATCCAGAAACGTTGTTGTCGCTATCATTAGTGAGAATTGCATTTACTGATGGATTTGTATTGTCAATTGTTATTGATACATTTGATGAGACACTAGCGTTGATGTTTCCAGCCCCGTCTGTAACATTGAACACGACAATGTGGGCGCCATCAGTCACACCCGTTACGCTAACATTACCACTAAAGTTTGCAAAGTCAAGACCATCAGCACCCCCCTCAGAGGACGTTGTATTAACTAATTGTATCCGGCTCGTGACATTGCTGCCTGAGGCGTTTAGGATGGTAAAGTAAACCGAATTGTTGTCGAGCGTCAAGTCAGATACTCCCAAGTCTGTAACGGTCACCGTGCCGGATAAGTTCGCGGTTTGAACTGGCGCTGCAGGCAATGTCCAGGTAGTGTTGGTGTTATCTATTGTTATTGTTCTGTTTGATGTTGCTGATGTGTTTGCGTTTGTTGCAGCATCTGTCACATTGAAAACAATGTAGTGTAGCCCATCTCTTGACAGGGAAGTTGTGCTGAATGTCCCGGTGAAGTTTGCAGTGTCAAGACCATTATCACCCCCGTCTGTATACGTGGTGTTCGCCATTGGGGTCCACTCTGTTACGTTAATACCTGTTGAGTTGACAAGCTGGAAGTAAACAGACGTGTTGGATAGAGTTAAATCACTGATTGAAAGGTTAACCACTGTAAGTACTGCACTAACATTAGCACTTGTTAACGGAGCCATGCTTGTCAGATCCCATGTTGGAACCGTGTCGTCAAGATTAATAGTTATATTGGCGATGCCTGTGGCATTTTCATTGCTTGCAGAGTCTGTAACATTAAAGACTATAAAGTGGCGGCCATCAGCTAGTACGGAGACATTTAGAGTACCTGAGAAGTTTGCAGAGTCAAGGCCATCAGGACCGCCGTCTATGTATGAAGTATTAACCATCAAAGTCCATTCAGTAACATTGTCACCGCTGCTATTTGCGATTTGGAGATAAACACCCGTGGTGTTCAATGTCAAATCGCTTATTGTGACTGCGGCTATTGATAAGTTTCCGCTAGTTGATGAGAAGTTTAATTCATTCAAGGGCGTAGCTGTAGTTAAAGACACTACTGACTTTGAGTTGTCAATAGTGAGGGTTACATTACTGGCAGCTGTGGTATTGACATTTGATGCGTTATCCGTGACATTGAAAACAATGTAATGTAGACCATCGGTCAGTCCTGTGGTTAACACGCTTCCTGAGAAGTTTGCCAAATCTGTGCCCTCTGCCCCCCCATCAAAGAAGCTATCATTACTCATTAATGCCCATGCAGTCACATTACTACCCGTTGAGTTAAGTAGCTGGAAGTAAACACTCTGATTATCCAGCGTCATGTCAATTACATTGAATGCTGAGATCATCAGTGTTCCTGAGATGTTCGCGCCTTGTACGGGCGAGATTGCTGATAGATCCCATATCGGATTTGTATTGTCGATGATTATTGTTCTGTTGGTATCTGCAGAAGCATTCTCATTGCCAGCCCCATCAGTCACATTAAAGACAATATAGTAAGTGCCATCATCAAATGCTGTGCTATTAAAGCTACTTGAGAAGTTCACCGCATCCAAACCATCAGCACCACCATCAATAAAACTATCATTCACCATCTGAGTCCACGCTGTTAGATTACTACCCGTCGAATTCACCAAACGGAAATAAGCACTATTATTATCCAAACTCAAATCAAACACTTCGAAAGCAACAATATTCACCGTAGCCCCAGAAACATTAGCATTCCCTATAGGTATCAAATCAATCAAATCCCACGTCGGAACCGTATTATCAACCGTAATAGTAATATTACTCGCAGCTGTCGAATTCTCATTACCCGCACCATCAGTCACATTAAAAACAACATAATGAAGACCA
>JAGVWA010000006.1 GCA_018304505.1 Nanobdellati archaeon | reverse complement strand
TACTTATTTTGAACAACCCTCTATTTAAAGGTTTTTGCACACATTTTCGTAGGTGCACTTAAATTGGTAAAACCAAGATGCCTTTATAAAGGTATTGCTGCTTAAAAAATCCGGTTAGGCTTGTGGTTTCGCTTTCCTGCGTTGACCGAAGATGCGTTCCAGCAGTCCGATTTTCCTGTGCATCTCAGTAGCCTGCTGCAGGCCCTGTGGGGGTTGCGGTTTTCTAAGTTCGCCGCCCATGCCCTTGAAAACCGCTTGCATGCCAGGTTTTGCAACCCTGGGTTCACCGGCATGACCCGCTCTGGCCCGGGATCGCATTGCCGATAGGCGCGCGTATTCTTTTGCGCTTAAGCCAAGGACCGTTGCCTTTTTGTGTATTACTTCACGAACCCGTCCACGCCTTCTTCGCTCTGCCGCTGCGCTTGACACTGCCACTATAAACACCCTGTAATTTTATTGCTCCCTGTTGTATTTAAATCTATAACTTAGTGAGAGAATTTAAAGCTTTGCAAAGAAGAAAAAAATGGGCCGCAAGGGATTTGAACCCTCGACCTTTCCCGACTCCCAAGAAATAATTTCTTAAGGAGTTCCCGATTATCAGTCGGGTGCTCCATCCTGGCTAAGCTAGCAGCCCATGCTATTATTAAAGTGCAGTTTGTGTTTTAAAAACCTTGCCCTTGCACACTGTGCGAAAGCATTATAAAAACCAATCCACAAATAAAATCGCATGTGGAACGCACAAGCCGCACTTGCAGAACTCGTAGAACTTGGGGACAGAACCCAGAAACTTGTTGCGCTAGGCGCGGCACTTGATCATGTTGAAGCTGAGCTGAATGCGCTGGCTGTAGAAGAAATAGACCGCGGCAGGGACACATTTGGAGGCATGAAACGCGTGGAAGCGCACAGGAGTTTGTTGGCTGCGCGCGACGCTGCACGCGAAATCGCCGCCACTACAGAACGGGCGCTGCAGGATCTGAATGCCAGGAACGTTGAATAACTCCCTTTTTGGAATTGAATAACGCCTTGCCTGCACTGTTGTTTATTGCAAACCAAAAGGCTTTTTATTTCAGTTTAAAGATAATCTACCTGAGTCTATGGCACAACAACCTCAAGCTGCAATTAACGTCGAAATCATTGACGAGAAACCACTGAAAAAATACGTGATGGAAAAGCCCAGATACAACACGCTGCTGATTGACCCTTCACTCGAGGAAATCATGATCAATGGGCCAGACGTGCCGGTGTTCATTTACCACAGGCAATACGGCGTGTGTGAAACCAACTTACACCTCTCCAACAGCGAGATAATGGCGATCATCAAGGACGCGGAAAGAACGAGTACTGACAAAATCGACATAACACACCCCTTCCTGGACGCGCGCTTGCCAGACGGATCCCGAATGAACGCCACAATTCCGCCAGCAACGCCTACAGGGCCAACAATAACAATTCGAAAGTTCTCAGAGGAGCCATTCTCAATCATTGACCTTATCCTGGCCGGAACATTATCAGTGGACCTTGCAGCGTTTTTGTGGATGGCAGTTGAGGGGCAAAGGAACTACCCATTAAACATCCTCGTCATCGGAGGCACAGGCAGCGGCAAAACCACGACGCTGAACAACCTGCTGGCCTTTGTCCCAGTTGAAGAGCGTATCATAACAATAGAAGACGTGCGCGAACTCAGCTTGCCAAACAGGCCCAATGTCGTGAGAATGGAAGGCTCCTCCGGAAGGGCAGCAGTGACAATGAACGACCTCTTGATTAATGCGCTGCGCATGAGGCCTGACAGGCTGGTTATCGGTGAAGTCAGGAGCACTGAGGCCCAAACACTGTTCAGCGCCATGAATGTCGGCCACTCTGCGGTAGGAACAGTGCACGCCAACAGCCCTGCAGAGTCAATGGCGCGCCTGTCAAATTATCCAATGAACGTTCCAAAATCAGCCTTGCCGCTTGTTGATTTGATTATTGTGCAGCAGAAAATCAAGACCAACGTTGGCCTGAAGAGGCGCATCACAGGCGTTGTCGAGGTGTCAAAATCAGAGTCCGAGCTCGGGGTGTCGTTCAATGAGGTTTACCACTACGACATAAAAACAGACGACGTAAAACGAACGTCATTGCCAAGCGGGAAAATGCAAAAGCTCTCAGAAAGAAGCGGCATTGGGCTGTCCGAACTTAAGCAGAAGCAGCAAGAGAAAGCAGAGGTGCTGCAGAGCCTTGTCGACGACAGGATGACGACGTTTGCAAAGGTGCAGGACGTGATACAGCGGAAGAACATTGAAGAAACTACAGGCGGCGCTGACTTGAGTTCGCTTGACCAGGGCCAGGACCTCGGCAGGCTTCTCAAATAAGAATCCCTATAAGAAGCCCTTGGCCTGTCGCTATTCCGCAACCGAGACCCCGGTTACTGCCTCTTTCAAGATGCTGGACTTCTTTCCAAAGTAGGCCTCGAACTTCGACGTGGTTGACAAAAGCCTTGTAGTGCCCTGCTTCTTGGCGGTAATGAAGCCGTTTTCGCGCAGCTCCTTTACATAATCATATGCCTTGTTCCCTATTATTCTGACAACGTCGCTCTGCATAATTGGTTCACGTGTAGCGATTAATCCAAGTGTCCTCAGGACAGCCTTTGTTAATTCCGCTGAAACAGCTAGATGCGACACCTTGTCGGCAAACAGGTTTTTGACGCGCATTTGATACTTCATTCCCTCTCTAACGATTTCAAGCGCGCCGTTGCCTTCCCTATAGTCACTTATTAGTCCTTCAAGTATCCTAGACGCTTCATTGTCATCGGTTTCAAGAATTTTCGATATCTCTGACAACTGCATTGGCATTGCGCTCATAAACAGCGCTGCCTCAGCCAGTTTTTTCTGCATCATTATCAACCTCGTCAATCAAGTTAATGAAGATTTCGCCGAACATCTCCTCCTGCCACATCGCGATCTTCGATTCATTTGCCAAGTGAAGCAGCGGCACAAGGTGCTCGACAACGTGCAATGCATCATCGCGCTGATCAAGCAGCTTCGAAAACACTGTTAGCTGTTCCTTGTCAATGTTTTTCTTCACCTTATCGTAAACCATTTTAAGCTTCCGTTCAAAGTCCTCTGGCGATTCCTTGACAAGTTCCATAAGCGCGTCATCAACGCTCCGCTCCAGCTTCGCCTTCTGCTTCCTCGCTTTCTTTTTCTCCTTTGTCATTATGTCCTCTATCGCGAAAATTAGCTCTTCCAGCGAAACGCGACGTTTTGTCTCCCTCATTATTGGCTCAAGGTGCGGGATTTCAGGGGCCTGAATAATGCCGTCAGGAACCTCCATGACCTGCTCATCAGGCTCAGGCTCCTTCAGTAGCCACGAGTCAGACTTGTACCTCAACAGGATCGAGGCAGCCAGGATGACGTTAGCAGACAATGAGAAGTTGTGCTGTTTCATCTCACGCACGTACGTTATGTAATCGTTAACCAGCGGCTCGACGTTGATGTTCCATGGATCCATATTTTCCTGCTTTACGATGTCCCATAAGAGGTCTTTCCAATCAGGGTGCTGCGCAAGCTTTACAAGCTCAATTTGCATGCATTAATCAGGGTACGTTGGTTTAAAAAACTTGCTAGAGAAACACACCGAGCAAAAAACCGAGCAAGGCGAGCAGCATTGCGAACATTGTGTACCGCCTGATTTTTTCAAAGTTGCGCTGTTGAAGTGTTAGCCTTGCAGAAACCAATGTCAGGAAACCAGCTGCCAGTACAGGCACCAAATAGAAGACGTCATAGTAATACGGGCCTTGCAGAAAAAACGGCAGCAGGACCAGCAAAACAGCGGACACATAAAACAGCAGGGCTGCGCTGGCTGCGGGCCCCTCACCGACAACAATCGGCAAGGTACGCCTGCCCTGTTTTCTATCTCCCTTTACATCCTGTATGCTCTTTGAAAGTTCCCTGCCAAGGCCCAGAAGAAACGCCAGCAGGGCCATGAACAGCACGTTCGGCTCCAGCACCTGCGAAACAACGTAGTCTCCGTAAATGAATGGAATCGCCATCGAGGCCCCTATTGCGGCGTTACCGATAAGAGCCATCTTTTTCAAGTACACTGAATAAAGCACGGACAGGAACGAGAACACGATGACGATCCAGAACACCATCAAGTTAACCATATACGCACTTACTGCACCGAGGACAAACGACACAATCACGATGACCCATGCTTCTATCGGTTTTATTCTCCCTACTGCCATCGGCTTGTCTTGGCGCCTGTTTACCCTGTCTGCTTCAACGTCAAAAATATCGTTAAGCGTGAAGCTCATTATCTCGACAAAGAACGGCGCAGCTATTGCAAGGATAACCACTTGAATTTCTGGCAGGCCGCGAATCGCCAACAGCATCCCTATAATAGACGCCAGGCTCAGTAGGAACGCATGACTCAGCTTTACCGTGGCGAGAAAATCCTTCAGCTCCATTGCATCACGAGTTAGTATCACGAGTTAGTATCACGAGTTAGTATCACGAGTTAGTATAACGAGTTAGTATAACAATTTAACATCACAATTTGAGCAGCCAGCCAGATTAATCCACGAGACTTTCCCACAAAACACGTTCCTGCGTGTTGATTTCCAAGCCATGGCTGGTAATGTCGTACGGGTGAATGTCCTTGTTGTGATCTGTCCCCCTCATTTTGCGCACCATCATGAAACGCCTCGGCGGTCTATAATACAAGGAAATGACGCCGTCTGTAATGAACTCCTCAACGCCGAATCTGGAAAGCTGGCTCTTTCCCCCGAGGGTCTCAGCAGTCAGCAAGGTTGTGACGTTCATCTCCTTTAATTCTTCGGCCAGCTTGAATAATGAATATCTTATCTCATGGTCGCTTTCCATCCACATGCCAAAGCTTGTTGTCGAGTCAATTACTAGGCGCTTTGCGTTCATCTTGTCCACCATGTCCTTGATGCGCTCGATTTCTGAATTAAAGCGCGCGGCAAATTCTCCGGGTTCTATCATTGAGACCTTGTAGATCTTCATCATGTTCTGCTCCGTGTACTTAGCAACGTCCCATCGGAAGTTCTTCATGTTCCACCAGAGGTTCTTTTCGCCTTCCTCGAACGTGATGTAAATCCCGGGCTCTGAGTAGTCTTTCGCGCCGTTGTATATGTACTGTGATCCAAAAATGGTCTTGCCTGTGCCTGTGCCGCCTGCAATCAATGTGCTTGAGCCTTCTAAAAGCCCGCCTTCTATTAGTTCATCCAAACCCTGGATTCCTGTTGGCACCCTCATGTTGTAAAGAATGCTGTCTCGCTTTTTATAGCTTTGCTGAATCCCATGGGAGTTCAGATGATTTCATCTATATCCAGGGTCTCTCCAAGCTTCGGGTACCTCGCAACGGCCTTGGTGTTGCCTTCGACCCATTCTGAAAATGACTTAGTTGACTCAGGTTCGCCGTGTATTGAAATGACGAGCTTCGGCTTGACCTTCTTGACAAACCGCTGCAGGTCGCTCAAGCCAGCATGTGCTGAAAAATCAAAGTATCCTATAGTGAATTTTGAAACATCGATCTGCACCTTGTCAATAATGAGCTTGCCGTAGTCCTGGAGGTTCCTGCCCGGCGTTCCCTCGGCCTGATAGCCTGAAAATAGCAAGGCCTTGGGCTTGTTGATTTTGTTAAGCCGCAGGACATAGTTCTTCATGTGGCCCCCCTGCAGCATTCCCGCCGGGGCAACTACAACCCCCGGGCGATTAAAAATGCGCTTGCGCTCGCTGAAGTCTTGAATGAAATCAACACTCATCATGTCCCTGTAAAAGGCATCATAGTCCCGCACGTAATCTGGAAAATCCATTGCGATTTCGGCAGCCTCCTTAGCCATGCCGTCCATGTAAATCGGGGCCTCGACACCATGTTTTCTCAGGATCATGATTATCTCAGTAGACCTGCCGACCCCGAAAGCTGGCAACAGCACGTTGCCGTTTTGCTCGAGTGTCTCTTTAACTAAGTTGACGTATTTCTTTTCCTGCTCTTCCCGGTCCGGGTGTTCCCTGGTGCCGTAAGTGGTTTCTGTCATTAACACATCAACGCCCTTGTAATCAGAATACGCTGCACTGTGCATGTTAGTGTCCTGTAACTTGAAATCCCCTGTGTAAAGCAAATTGTGGCTCTTGGTTTTGAGTAAACACATGGCTGCGCCGGGAATGTGCCCAGCGTCATTGAATTCCAGCGTGACGCCATTGGCGATAGGGTGCGGCTTTCCACAGTTTATAGGCTGCACGTTCCGCATCATTCGCTTAAAATGCGTATCAGAATACGGCAGCGGTAAGCCCTTTGAATCATTGACCTTCATCGCGTCCTTTATGAGCAAGCTCGCCAGCGCCATAGTCGGAGGCGTCATATAACACGGCACTTCTGAATTCTTGTACAACACGGGCAGGGCACCGCAGTGATCCAAGTGCGAATGCGACAGCACAGCCGCGTCTATAAATCCCTTGACAGGCAGGGGATAAAGCGGCTTATCCGCTTTTAACGCGATCCCGTAATCCAGCACGATTCTGGCATTCTGATCTTGCACCAGAAACCCTGACCTTCCGATGTCCCTGGCCGCGCCCAAAAAAGTTATCTTCATGCTGTTGTAAAATGAGCCCCTGTTATATAAACTTGAAGGTATCCAAAAACCCTAATGGAGTTTTTTCGGCGCATTTTCCAAAAAAAGCAGCCTGTACCAACAGAATCAAGGAAATACACAAAAGCAGAAGCCATAGCGCTTGCAGAGAAAGAATTGGAGAGCGTTTCATTTGCGGATATAGACGCGTTCAAGCCAAAGATCGAAGGCGCAGTTGACAGGGTTCGCGAGTCATTGAAGCAAATCGAGACCGCTGAGCTGCAAAAGGTAGAAAACAAAAAATTACGCGATGCTGTGGAGCAATCGCGGAAAAATCTCGTTAACCATTTAACGCCTGTTTTGAACAGTGTAACTTTTCCAACAACTCAGTCTGTCAAAGCGTATGTGGAATTCTGCGCAAGCAACACTGAGAAAATGCAGGACTTCATGCGCAAGGATTTCAAGAACACGGCGTACACATCATTCTTGCTGAAACAGCACGTGGCAGACCTTGGAAAAAACGCGAACGCATTCATAGACCTAATTAATGAGATGGGCAAAGCGCTACGCGAAATCGATGATGGCAACCGGGTTTTTGATGACATTCTCAGGAACAGCAGGGCCATAAATGACGTTACAGACAAAATTAAAAAATCCGACGCCTGGGCAGCGGAATTGTCTGAAAAACGCGAACGCTCTGAGCAACTTATCTCTGAAAAAAACGCGCGCGCTAAAAAAATCGACTTTGAAAAAGAAAGAAACGAGCTCGCCACGATTGATGAGCAAAAGCAAGCCGCTTCAGCAGTGGTGTATTCAAGCATCTCCGGAATTTCCAAGGCCCTAAAGAAATTCCACAAAGTCAGCACGCTGGATAAATCAGTGAACGCGTCATTGGAGCGATACATTCTCGAGCCTGCCAAGGCTTTCTCTAATGACGAAAGCGATCACTTGCGCATAATCCTTGAATCGGTTCTGAAGGTGCTTGATAACGACCAGGGATTTATTGGCGGAAAGCAGCAGGAAAAAATGCGGGCCGAGGTTGCCAGCATTCTCAGTGGCAAACTACAAAATATAAAAGAAAGCCTGACGGAGCTTGATAAGAGGCAAAACGAAATTCATGATAAAATGGCCCCCGCGGTTCAGCAGCTCATGGAACTAGAAAAGGAACGGAACGCCCATGTGCGTGAGTTGAGCGATCTTGACAGGCAGATTCAGTTCCTTGAAAAAGAAAAACGCGAACTCGCTGTTCAACTCTCGAGGCATGAAAACGCGCTCGGAAAGGCCATTGATACCCTAAATTTTAAATCAGCTTCATAGCCGCATCTACGAACTTCGCATGGTTGATGTCGGCTTTTTCAACTAGGTGCACGTTTTTCGGAAGCATCATTTTCAACTTCATGGGCACTTCCTTCTCTGAAATAAGCAGCAAGTTCGATGGTTTTAGAACAGAATTTATTAATGACAGTTCAGCACTGTCCGTTACATAAAATCTTTTCTTTGCCAGTATCATCATGTGTATCGGCTTTAGGGTTCGCAGCAGCTCATTTATGAATACCTTCTTCTCCCGCGCAGTGAGTTTAGTCTTCTTCGCCAGCGTTTTCTTAAGAACATCATCGATCATGTACAGCGAGTCGTGGTGCCCGCGCAGCATGACAAGGTCGACTATAGCCGATTTTCCGGGCAGAAAGAAGACTGGCTTGTACCAAACAGAGTAATCCTGCTGCAGCAGGCTGAGCTTTATGTTCGCTTGGGTCAACGTTGGGTTGAACACCCCTTGCCTTAGACTACCCTCCAAGTCAGTTGATGTTATGTTTATTTCCTGGGGCTTGAGGGCTTTTATTAGCTCAAAAATGATGCGGACTTCAAATTGATCACGGTGCGTTATGTCCACTTGTTTCGGTTCAAATGAATAGAGGCTTTTCATCTGATCAGGCTGTTTCAAGTTTAAATGTTACGTTGCATCCGCGCAAAGTCGAGTGTACCTGGTCTGCCAAGGAAATCGCCTCGTCTACTGAGGCATTTTTTTGCCAGTCATATGCATAGTCGTGTTTCCCCTTTACCGGGCGGAACCCCATTGACATTAAACGCGAGGTTACTTCAGACGTCTTTTCCCCATTCGTGTTGAACCACACTGTCAGATATGTCTTCATTACATCCGCCCTTATCAGCCTTACCAATCCTTGCCACCCTAAATTATATTGTCTCAACTTTAAACATGACGTTATCGTCCTTCATGGCCTTCTGCACATTATCAGCCAAACCAAGGGCATCATTTACGTTCGCATTGCGGCCCCAATCATACTCCATGTCGTAGGCGCCTGTTAATTTTTTAAACCCGAGTTTTTCGAGCTTTTGCACAACCTCAGATGGCCGCGCCCCCTCACTGGTGAACCAGGTCGAGATGTACGTTTTCATACTGTATTTACGCAGCGCATGTTTTTAATCTTATTTATTCTCATTTTTATTTTCATTTAAAAATTATTGGCGCATTAATTTGGAGATCGACTTTTTCATCCTCAGGCCAAGGTCATGCGCAAAAACAACTCGCGCCCAGAGCATGCCGATTAGTGCGCCTGCCAAGACGTCTGAGACATAGTGCACGCCAAGATACACCCGTGAATAGGCTACGATTGCTGCAAAGAGCAGGAAGAACAATGCCTGGGGCCGTTTATGATACGCTAGGATGCCCATGATTGAAAATGAGTTTGCAGCGTGGCCTGACGGAAACGATGAAAGCAACTCTGTTCTAAGGTTATTGATGCCGAAAACAAGATATGGCCGTGGCCTGCTGACAAGCTCTTTTAAAACCAATGCCGTCGCCATGGCCAATGCTAGCGCGGTTATTGTGTTCCAGAACATGCGTTTCTCCTTGCCATCTGCAAGATAAACAAACACAAGTATCAATGGTATGCCAACATGTATAACCATCAAATCAGATATCAGCGCCATTACTGGATTCAGCAATGGGGCTTGATTTTCCGTGATAAGCCTAACAAGGAGCTCGTCAAAATTCGAGGTTGCTAAAACCAAAATTGATGCAATGACTGCGCCGATTAAGACGTCCCTTGCCACAAGGGCTTTGTCAAGCGATTTTCTCATGGCTTCAGCTCCCGCGGCGCGTCAGTCAATTGTTTCGCTTTTGCGCGCATTACAAAGTCATCCTCGATCCTAATTCCCCCGAAACCGGGAATGTGTATCCCAGGTTCTAGTGTAAAACATGTTCCACTTGGCAACAGCCCCTCGTTTTCTGGAAATGGCGCCTCGTGCACCTCGAGCCCGATGCCATGGCCGACCCTGTATGGCATGAATTGGCTAACATGATTCTTCTGCAAAAACTGTTTTACCTCAGAGTTTACGTCCTTAAACTTTACATTTTTCTTGGCTGTGCGGATAGCGATTTCCTGGGCCTGCATTATCAAGGCGTGCTTCTCAAACTGCTGGTGATTTGGTTTTAAGCAAAACGTCCTCGTCATGTCTGCGCAGTAATCGTTGTACTTGAAGCCGATGTCAACTATAACAAGATCATGCGCCCTTATCCGCCTGTCCTTGAGCTTCGCATGCACCATCTCTGAATTCTTTCCAGACGCGATGATGAAATCGAACGCGGTACCGTGTGATTCTTCCAAGCCCGATGTCTTCAACCGGCGCTCCAGTTCTGATTCCAGGATGCCCGGCTTCAGGTGATCATTGACTTCCCCCATTACGTTGCTCGTGATTTTACATGCCCGCTTGATGTTTTTCAGCTCATCCCCACTTTTCTTCATCCGCTGCTCATCAATTTGATCAGAGAAATCGACAAGCTTAGTCTCATTCATCAACCGTGTGTAGTCCCTGGTTTCTAAACAGGGTACCCTAGCCCCAATTCTTGGTAAACCTTTTATTAATTCCTCAATGCTTGTAACAATTTCAAAGCCAGTCTCATAACTGTTTATTGAATTGCCTTCAATCGAGAACGCGCGCTTTTTTTCATCAAAAAACACAAATAGCCCATCAGTTGAAATTCCGAGATAATACTTTTGGTCTGCAGGCTTGTGAAGTAGCATAGGGAGCCTGCACCGTTTTTTTAGCGCGCTGATCCGCGCGTGTTCTACAGTAATAACTGTCCCCCCGCCATTATTTTTTTCCCGTCCGCCATGATGTCGGGTTTGATTACAACGCACGGAAGAGACACTTCTGAGCAAATCCTACCGCTAAATTGCGAATTGTCTCCAAACACAAAATTACACGTGCTGTTGTTTGTGACGGCCTCTATCATTGACTTAAGCGTTGTCTTCTTGTTCAGGCCAATCCCGAATTTTGACACAACCCCTGCGTTTTGAATTTTCGTTAGACGCTCAGCAAGTTCATTGTCACCCTCTACTTCGTGCACAGCACCGTTTTTTACATGAATCCTAGTTTTGGCCTTGCCTAGCTCCCCAAGAAAGTCTGCCACAATGACGCCGTTTGCTGTTTTTCGGTTCAACACCACGGCAACTTCACCCTCTGGAAGAAATACATGCCTATGATTCGCGCTTATGGCTGCGTCCAGCGCCTTGACTTTTTGGTTCGTCACAACAAGGCGCAAGTCAGTGCCGCTTGACGACGTTATGTGGACTTTCTCTGCTTTTTCTAGAACCTGCTTGAGCTTCTTGGCCTTCTTTCTCATTTCATTGTAGTCAAGGTCGATTGCCCTGGCAAAAAGTTCATCATCAATTGATGGCATTGATACAGCCCGTGTTCTGGCCTTGTTTAAATCTACACCCTGGTTTGTGGCGAAGCCTAATGATATTACCGCATCGAATTCCCCAAAAATCCGGGAAATACCAAGTCCCCAAGTACCAATGAATTTCTTGCTTTGGAATACCATTTCAAAAACAGCAGCCCCAACTTTAGTTGCCTCATCCTGCAATGCCTGGCTAATCCGGCCTTGAGACGCCGTGCGCATGATTAAGAGCGTTTCGTTTTCCTTGAGTTTAAGTATCTCGTTTACAATTAAGCCTGCGGGTTTTGCAAGGTCCATGGTTTTTCACTCCGTTAATCTGATGACAGTGATCCTTGTAGGTATGCCTTTGTTTTATCGTTTGTAGCCTGATAGTGCCGTGATATCCTGAATTTGCAAGACGCCCTGCCTTTTTTCAGGCCCCTGACAGAAAGCACCAAACCCATTTTTTTCAGGTGTTCAATAAATTCGCGTCCAAATTGCTCGTCAGGCACTTCGATTTCAAAATCTTCTGTCACTTCATTTCCTTTCTTCAGCTCATTTATGGTATGCACCATCGGAAACAGAATTGCCTTGCCAATACGCGCAGCCTCATGGTCAAGCTGCTTTTTCGTTAGGTTCAGCTCAGAGGCCTGGAAGCCCTGCCTTATCAAACGTCTGAAAAAAAACGCCTGCCCGTAGTCAAATGGGAACGTGAACGCGTACTCCAGGTCCTTGCTTGTCGACTGATTTGATGTGTACTTCAGCTGCATCCCAATGTCGTGACTTTTCATTACAATGCCCTCGCGACCTTGGTCGCCTAATTTTCGCGTTAGCTTAAGCAACGCCTGCCAGTCTGTTGCCTTGTAAAGGCCAAATGACCTTACCTGATTAATCTTGAACCGTTTCATTAGAGCATAGCGTTTTTCGGCACTAACTGGCTTGTTTGTGTTTTTTTCGCGCACGTCGAAAACGTAGAACCCGAAGTCCCTCTCCTCTGGATACCCCTTTTCCTGATAAGGGTTCTGTAATCCGATGACTTCGCCGCAGAGGACATACTGCGGATGCTTGTCAAAGAAATCACCAGTCATGTGCTGCAAAATGCGCTGTGCCGTGTACTTGTCCTTAATGCCGCCGCGCGTAAAGGCAAGTACCTCATTATTGACCTTGCAAAGCCGGACGTTGTAGCCATCCAATTTTTCCTCTACGTAAAATGGCTTTTTAAAATGCATCCCGAGGTTTCGCATGGCGAGTATTCGCCTAATTTTCGGGAACCCAAAAACCACCTCATTTGTTTGTGGAAAATACAACGTGCCCTTATCGATGCCCAGTAGCTCTTTCTGGAAGCGAAAGTGATCATTGATGAACTGGATGTGCCCACTGCTTAAGTGGTGTGCAAATTGCGGTACCTCAATTCCGAGGGCCTTTGCCGCTGCTACTTCTTGAGCCATTTTCCCTTCTCCTGAAAAGTGCCTAGCTGCGCAGCGCAGTTCGAGCATAACGCGTTCAATGGCACATAATGCATATCACATACCCTCGCGCCGCATCGCTGGCATACGTTTAAATGCCTCTGGGGCATACTACATATATCGCAGATTCCATTTGGCATGTTGATACCTATGGCATGGTCCTATAAAATCTTATCAGTCTTTGACATTGACATCGAGCTGCACATCTCGTTTTTGTTATTTATCCTTCTCCTACTGGTCCTGAACGTGTCATTCGCGTTCCTTATTCTTCTGGTGTTTATCTACGTCACCTTGCACGAACTGAGCCACAGCTACGTTGCGCTGAAGAACAAAATCAACGTGAAATCCATTACCCTGCTTCCAATAGGCGGCATGTCCATGATCGACACAAAGGACATATCTCCATATACGGAGCTAAAGGTCAGCATTGCCGGTCCGTTGTTCAACTTCGTCATGGTGTACATACTACTAGGATTGTCAGTGCTTTTCAATTGGCCGCTAAATGAATGGCTGAGCGCCTTTGTGCATGGGGGCATTTCATCATTGTCGGTTTTCGAGCTGTTCATATTTTATTCGCTATACTCAAACCTTATTCTCGGCAGCTTCAATTTGCTCTTGCCTGCATTTCCGCTAGACGGGGGACGCATTTTCAGGGCACTGCTCGCGTATAAGCTTGACTATAAACGGGCAACAGAGGTTGCAAAGAACGTCAGCATCATGATTTCCATTGGCCTGTTCTTGTGGGCCTTGCTTCGATTTGACGTCTGGATCATGCTCATTTCCTTATTCATAATCTTCGGCGCGTCTGCGGAATACCAGGGGCTTTTGGTTACAGACGCCCTGTCACGGGCCAAGCTGCTCGACATAATAGAACTGAAACCGACGGTTGTAAAGGAAAGTCATGGCCTGCAAGCGGTAATCAACTTGATGCTTAAGAAGAGGCGCACGAGCTTTATCACAGATAAAATGCGAACGGTCTCACTACGCGATATCTACCAACTGCGTAAAAAAGACCAAAAAACGATGCACGTAAATGATGTTTCAAAACCTATAGCGCCAGTAAGCAGCACGACTGACTTAAACCGCGTCATGGAAACCATGGCAAACCAGAACACTGCTGTACTGCCAGTGATGCATGGCAAGAAACTTGTTGGCGTCGTTTACCAGGAAGACATTGACAAGTACGTCAGGATGAAGGAGCTACTTGAATGAAAATCGATTTTGCGCCCGATATAAAGCTCATTGCCGAGGAGATAATCCGCAAGCTTGACCTCGATCACATCGACTCAAGACGCGTGAAGTTCGTTAGGACATTCAACACGAAATCGAACGCCATAGCCCGGACCTGGGAGTTCCCACGGATATGGCAAAAAGCCCTTGGCTTAGAACCGCACTACGTAATCGAGGTTTGCTCTGAAAGATTCGACAATCTGCCAGGGCACGAGAAAGAAAAAACCATCATTCATGAATTGCTGCATATCTCCAAAAATTTTAGCGGCGCTCTAGTGCCCCACGTCGTCTTCGGTAAGGAGCGCGTTGGCCACCACTCTGTCAATAAACTGTACAAACAATTCAAGGACGCGCCGGAAGAGTACTGGGAATCGCAAGACGGACTAATAAAAATGTAAAAAAACAAGAAAAAGCAAAAAGAAATTTACAGGCAAGTCTTATAAACCCCGACTTCGCAAAGATAGACCATCAGCCATTTTCAGAGCATTGTGGGTTTCCGGATTGGTCTCCTCGCGAACCTAGGCGGAGTAAGAAGAACTTAGGAGAAACTCCTACTCACCCGTGCTCAGATGTAAAACCCTTTCGGGCAACCTATGCCGATTTTACTTATTTTTATATGGGTCATTTATTTTTATATGGGTCATTTTTTACAGGCCCCTTTTTATACTAAAACAACAAAAGCGTATTATATGAACTTATATGAACCAACTGGAGGGATGCAATGAGAAAACTGTTGATTGCGCTATTACTCATATTACTATTAACAAGCAGCGCAATCTCGCAAAGCAACGACACAATAACGTCGAATGACACAGCAACATCAGATGACACCACAACGTCAAACGACACAACATCAGATGACACCACAACGTCAAACGACACAACATCAGATGACGCAACAACATCAAACGACACAACATCAGATGACGCAACAACGTCAAACGACACAACATCAGGTGACACAACATCAGATGACACAAGCATGGAAGAAAACCAAACCACATCGGACACTACAAACGAAACAGAATCAGAGGAAGTTTCTGAAACCGCAGACGACATAGAAATTATCGAGACAGCAGAAGGGTCAGTAATCGAAATCGAGAAAAAGCCGACAAACATCTGCGAAACCAGACTCGGAAAGTCAGTCTCTGAAATCGCCAAGGAAATCGGCGAGAACAGGCGCAACCAAGTTCGGCATCTACAGGACAAGTACCACGTTGAAATTAAGATAGCTGAAATGGAAAAAGTACTCGAGATAGCGCGCGAATCCGGCGCATCGGATGAAGAGCTGGCAAACCTAACGCAGTACCTAGAAGAGGTCCGAAGCGCACGTGAAGCCCTGAACCAGACTGCTGAATCAAAACAAGAGTACGATGGTATTTCAGATGCTGTAAAAACCGCAATGATGAACTTCAGGGATGCAGCAAGGCAACTCGATGTACTGACTGCACCGGAAAAGATCCAAGAAGTGCGAAACGCATTGCGAGAAATCCGGGAGGCCAAACGCGAAGAACTGAAGGACACCAGAGATGAAGCCAAAACCGCGGCCAAGGAAAAACTCGAACTCATTTTCGAACACCGAAAATGCATTCTTGAAGAAAAAATCAACAGGCTGCATAACCGTGGACAGAGAATCGACACCCTTGAAGCACAACTGCAAGACTTTGAAGAGTCGGAAATAAATGCCCTGAACGCGTTAGATAGTGACACCCCGCAAAGGCAATTACTAAGGGCTTTCAACGATTCTGCAAGGCACGTCAATGCAGTCAGGGAAAACTTCAACCAAATACGCGAGCTGGCACGCCAGAACAGGGTAATCGAGAAATCACAGAGGCGCGAAGTTGTAAGAACAGCTGCATCAGTCGTGCGAAGATCCGTGACAGACTTCGATAAGAAAAGGCTTGAGGAGAGGAAAGAAAAAGCCGTGGCTGCGAGAGAAACCCTCAGGACAATATCTGCACGGGCAATACCTAGTGGAGATAAAAATGCGCAAAGGCCTGCCTTGACAACAGGCGCCAAACCGCAAGCAAGAGGAGTAGGAGCGTGAGTTCATGAAACAAAAATTGATTGCATCAACGATACTGCTGGCAATGGTCCTATTTGCAGCATGCATTACACCACAGCAGCAAGCGCAGGACGTCACTGCAGGGGGCGTTATGGGAGAAGTGCCACCTGCAATTGGAGACGAAGCAGCAACAGTTGAGGCACCAACAATTGAAGCACCGCAACAACCTGCACAGCCAGAGTACTCAACAGAAACCCCAGAAGACATTGAAAGCGCAACAGAGCTGGAACAGACCTTAGAAGCAGGGTCCGGTTTTGAAGAAGTAGACGTCTTCTAGAAGGCCCCTTGGCCTTCCTATTTTTTATTTTCTTTTTGGTTTATTTTTTATTTTATTTTCTCTTTCTTTAGTTTTCCGAATCAAAACATTTTTATACCAAAGCCAACAAAAAGACACTACTACTTGGTGGCAATATGTGGACCAATACCGGTTTTTACGATGCAGAACTGTATGCCCATGAGAAGAGATGGCCGTGCCAAGTGGTACCAGACAAAAAACGAGATCATGCTAACTGGTTCGACATAGGACTTGGACAACGAAGGTACCCAACAAAAGGGCTTGACCACCTGACACGGGGACAGCGAGAGCTGCACGTGGCATCAGTTGAAGCACAAAAGCAGATCCAAAGCATATAAAAAACTAAACTACACCCGTAAATTCAAATCGCGCCCAGGTGATCCTGCACCCTTATTTTATGGCCTTATAAAGGCATCTTTAAATACCAAAAACTCACCATAAATCCTAGCAAGCAAACAAGGGACGGTGAAAACACAATGAAAGGAAAACCTAGGAAGAACAGGGAAACCTATAAAAGGCAGCCCTTCTCGGCTGGCAAGCCGGCAAGGCAAAAATCAGTAGACTCGCTTAGAGAACGAGCATTCAAAAAAACAAAAGAGCGCATACAAAAAAAGCTCGAGCAGCGCGACAAGACCATCGTGCAGACAGTCAAATCAATAGACTTGATAGACAAGACTTCTAATTTGCTAACCGAACAACTACGAGAGTGGTATGCAAACTACTTTCCAGAACTATCCCGGCATGTAGAAGACGCAGACGAGTACCTTGTACTAATAACGAAACTAAAATCGAAGGCGAATTTTACTAAAGAAAAGATTGAGCAGGTAGTGGGAAACAAAGGGTATGCAGACAAGATTGAAAAAGCCTGCAGAGAGACAATGGGCGGCACACTTAAAGACACAGACTTGGACCAAATTGTCATGTATGCTGAATCTATTATTTCACTAAGAGAACAAAGAACGCGCACCCTCGAATATCTAGAAACGGTAATGAAAGAAGAAGCACCAAACATCACGCACCTAATAGGCGCTCCGATAGCAGCCAGGCTAATTTCAATAGCGGGAAGCCTAGAGAAACTTTCAGAATTCCCGAGTTCCACGATCCAGGTGCTAGGTGCAGAAAAGGCTCTATTTGCGCACATTCGACAGGGCACGCCGAGCCCGAAGCACGGCGTCATCTTTGGATTTCCGAAACTCAGGGGCGCAAACAAGAACGTGCGCGGAAAAATCGCGCGAAAGCTCTCGTCAAAAATCAGTATAGCAGCAAAGGTTGATTACTTCAAGGGGGCTTTCTACGCAGACAAACTCTCAAAGGAACTTGAAAACGAGATAAAAGAACTGATAAAATGATCAAAACCCTGATAGTTTTTGTTCTGCTCTTCGGAATAGCGACTGCGGCACAATCTGATCTGTTAATAACATCAACCCACAATATACTGGAAAACCTTACAGACCAGATCGCCCTGACTGAATATTACTATGGAAATCACGCTATGGCGATGAACAAAAACTTCAACATCAACAACACCTATGAGTTTTTACAGAACAAATACCAGGACATCTCAATACTCGAATGGAAATCAAACACCAGCAACGAAACTGTTGAAGTAACGCTCTATGGGGAATACAACAACTACATAACAAATCTCGGAAACGGGGAATACAAATTAGGCGGCCGGGGCTTCATTGACACTATCTGCGCGAAAAAAGAAATCCTGTTCTTGCCGCCCATAAATCAAGAATTCATTGTCACAACCCTCATTCCCGGAAATTATGGCATCACAAAATACGCTGAAAACATTTCCCGACAAAAAGACACCATGGAATTCAACCTAACAACAGAATTACAAAACAACACCATAGTTCAACGGCTCGCACTAACCGTGCGCGGGGGGCACGTTTTGATGTACTGCAACGACCGAGAAGAACTCGACGCGGCCTTGAAAACAGGCATCGTCATCCAAGAAAAACAGGAAAGGAGCGCCATCCCCGCCAACGAATTAGCGATCAGCCTGCTGTTTTTCATCATCATCCTGTCAATTATAAAAACCATTATCCGGCCGAGTAAATGAGAGAAATATTCCCGAACGTTTACAAGATAAAGAATCAATTTGCTACGCAGAGCATCGCTCCAGGTGTAAGAGTTTACGATGAGAAAATCATTAAGCAAAACTCACGCGAATTCAGGATCTGGAATCCTGAAAAATCGAAGCTGTGCGCCGCGATTCACAACGGCCTCAAACACATGCCGATCAAACCAGGATCCAACGTGCTATATCTCGGGGCAGCGCAGGGCACCACAGCCAGCCACATATCAGACATAATTACCACAAGCGGCCTTCTAATCTGCATCGATGTCGCGACAAAGCCATTCGAAAAACTCCTGCATGTGGCCGAAGAGAGGGAAAACATCATACCCCTTCTTGCAGATGCAAACAATCCCGATGATTATTCAGAGTTCATCGAGGAAAAGGTAGACGTTGTCTATCAGGACGTGGCGCAGAAAAACCAGGCAGAAATCCTCATTAAAAACGCAAACATGCACCTCAAGAAAAATGGTTACGCGCTGATGGCTGTAAAAGCGCGCAGCATCGACGTTGCTAAAAAACCTGAGGAGATTTTCAAACAAGAAATAGAGACATTAAAAAAAGCTGGCTTAATCATTGAAGAAGTTGTCAACCTAGCACCCCATGAGAAGGACCACGTGCTGATCCTCGCCAAGAAAGTTAAGTGATTCTTATGAACAAAACCCCAAAAACTAAGGTTGCTGTTTTCGATTTCGACGGAACTATCTACAAAGGCGACGCGCTGATAGACTTTTATTTATTCACTCTAAATAAGTATCCTGCAAAAATACTGTGGGGGCCATACCACGCAATCGTTTATCTCTTGTACAAACTAAACCTCATACCTGCAGCAACAGCAAAACAACAAATATTGTTAGCGATCAGGAACATCCCAATAAAAACACTACAAACATATGTTGAAGAATTCTGGAAGCTGCATGAGAAAAACCTGATGAAGGATGCGCTAACCGAAATAAAAAAACTAAAGCGGCAAGGCTACAAAGTCGTTATTGCGACCGCATCGCTCGATTACTACATGCTGCCGATTTACAAAAAAACTGGCGCAGATGAGCTAATATGCACAAAAATCGGGGTAATTGATGGGAAAATAACAAACATAATTGACGGAGAGAATTGCGAGAACCAGGCAAAGGCAGACATGGTCAAACAGAGATTCGGAGATGTTGCTATGGCATTTTCTGACGAGCTGCGGGACTTACCCCTACTAGAACTTGCTGATGAAAAGTTTCTTGTAAATCTTGATAAAAAAGTAAGTGGCCACGAAAATGTTTACTGGCAATGAGTTGTCTGCTTCTAATGCTTTTCAAGCAGGTGCATCATCAGTGCATTCTGCGCATGCATCCTGTTCTCAGCCTGATCGTAAACGATCGACTGCGGCGATGAAAACACTTCTGCAGTGACTTCTTTTCCCTTTATTGCTGGCAAGCAATGCATGAACTTCGCTCCAAGGCTAGCGATTTTCATCAGCTCGCCATTGACCTGATAATCTTTAAATGCACTCAACCTCTGCCGCTCCTCCTTCTCATCACCCATTGAAACCCAGACGTCAGTGTACACAAAATCGGCACCCTGGACCGCTTGCTTAGCATCGTTGAAGGCTTCAATGTTGCCGCCAAGCGCTTTTGCCTTGGCTGCGATGTCTTTGCTCATCTCGTACCCTTTAGGGGTCGCGATTTTGAACTTAACGCCAGTATACGCGCACGCGAGCGCCAGTGAATTGGCAACGTTGTTTCCATCTCCGATGTATGCCAGCGTTGTGTTTTCAAAACCCCTGTGCTCTTTTACCGTCATTAAATCCGCCAACGCCTGGCACGGATGCTCAAGGTCGCTAAGGCCATTGATAATCGGTATTTTGGAATGCCTTGCAAGCTCGACCAGGGCCTCATGGGAATACACACGCGCCACCACGAGGTCCGTGAACCTGCTGTACATCTCTGCCGTGTCTCGCAAGTCTTCTTTTCCAGAGCTGATGTGCCCGCCTGTGAAGAAAATCGGGTGGCCGCCAAGCTTCGCGAAGCCGGACTCGAAGCTGAGGCGGGTGCGCGTGCTGGGCTTTTCAAAGTACATCAATAGAGTTTTGCCTTTGAACACATCGCGGTGCTTTGCATAACTTTTCTTCAGCTCGATTGCGTTATCAATTATTGCGTTGAATTCCTGCTTTGTCCGGTCTGTGACTGAGAGAAAATTGCTCATCAGTTGCTGAAAGAAAACCATACATAAAAAGGTACTGCTCAGCTTCGCATCATGATAAATGCTGCCGAAGGCGCACGTCAGGGGTAGTGGGGGCGAAGCCCCCACTTCAGGGATAGAATGAGCCCAAGCCCCTCTTTTCAAAATCAAAGAACTGCTCTGCCTCGCCACCGGCAAGTGCAGTGCGTCAGGGATCGAAGGGGATTTGAAAAACACTGTTTTTCAAATCATCAACGAAGCTATGCTTCGTTGCATGTGAAACCCCCTCTAGTGGGCCCGCTCGGATTCGAACCAAGGACCTCCGGTTGTCTCAAGACAACTGGATATACCAGAACGTGTCATATAAGACCGGCGCTCTGCCAGGCTAAGCCACGGGCCCAACTAATTATGGTTCTGCTGGATTGAGAATAAAAAGCTTGTGATACTCATGATATTTATACCCCCAACTTATATTATAATGCATGGCGACACAGCGAGTAATTGGTTTTGAAATTAAGCGTAACGTGTTTCACTTAGTTTTTGGCCTGTTCATTGCTTATCTGATTTTTATTTTTGACAGAACCGAGCTGATAAACTTGCTCAGTGGAATGTTGATAATAGCTATTTTGGTTTCGCGCGAGGCCAAGTTCAACAAGCGCATTCCGGTAGTATCGTGGTTACTCAAGAATTTCGAGCGAAAGCGCGTGTGGCCGGGCACTGGGGCCATCACATTTATCACGGGCGCGCTGGTATCGTTGCTGTTTTTTCCAAAAGATGCGGTGTTCATTGCAATGATTATTCTGGCTATAGGCGATTCTTTCTCGACAATATTTGGAAAGATTTACGGGAAACACAAGATACATGGAAAGAAGACGCTTGAAGGGTTCCTTGCGGGTTTTTTCGGTAGCTTTATAGCGGTGAGTTTTATTATAACCCCAATAGTCGCATTTATCACTTGCTTTGCCGCTGCACTTATTGAGCTGTTCGCGGTGCTGGACGACAATTTGTTGGTGCCGATAACGGTGTCTGCATTGCTGTTTGTTATCTAGTTTTTACTTTAACTTCGCTTGAGAAACCTAATTCCTGACGCGAAGTTTTTTGGCTTAAACCCAAAGTCGTTCTGAGCAGCTGTTATATCATAGACCTTATCTTCATTCATTCTAACAATTTGTTCTTTGATTATTTTTGGATACCTAGAAAAAAATAGATAAAACTTCAGGCCACCTAACGCAATCGGAATTGGAATATGAATGATATGGCGTGTAACACCGAGCTGATTCGCCACTAATTTTATCATTTCATTCACTGTAATTGATTCCGGCCCAGCAATGAAATACACTTTATTCTGCGGTTTCTTTTCGATTGCCTTAATGGTGACATCTACCAAGTCATCTACTAACACAGGCTGAGTTTTCGCTTTCCCCGAGCCGACAATAGGCACTATCGGATGCCTCTTGATTAAGGCTATCATACGTCCAAAGTTCTTGTTGTCATATTGCCCATAAACCAATGATGGCCTAATTATTGTATAAGGCAAGCTGTTCCTCCTAACTAAGTCCTCACCGATTTTCTTGTGTTGCGTATATACCCCCGGAATTTCCGAAGTTATGACAGCCGTGCTGAAGAAGATAAAATGGCGAACCTTATTTTGTTTTGCTGCTTTAAGCATGTTTTCTAGCCCAATAATATTTGTTTGCTCTGAATGCCTTCTGTTTTTTATGTTTACATATGCTGCTAAATGTACGATAACATCAATGTTTTTTGTAGCTTTCATTAAAGATTCAGAATCTACGAGGTTACCGAGAATAACTTGTACATTATCAGGAAACGCTCCCGTTTTCCTCACCAGTACGCTTATATTGTGTTTGCTTTTTTTTGCAAGGGCCATAACTAGGTTTTGCCCAATAAAACCTGTTGCGCCGGTAATGAGAATCTTCACGCCTTTAAACTCCGCCGTATGTATGATAAAACGTACTTTGGCCTAATGTAATAGCTCAAATAAGCTTTTTCTTTAAGGGAATATATCTCGTCTTTGGTTAAATTCGGATGGTTGAATACAGGGGTAAATGAATCGTAGTGCTCGAGATTATGGTCGTCAATCAAGTCTTTTACCTCTTCAAAATAAGGGGTTCCTGGGTAAGGGGTACATACAGTGAATTGTGCACCGTGGGTGTTGATCCTTTTCGCGTACTCAATTGTGTTCAGGACATTGTCTTTGGTATCATCAGGCAGGCCAATTATGTAAAAAGCAACTATCTTTATGCCCTTTTTATCACAATAGCCAATCATGTCTTCTTGATGCTGGATTTCTATTGGCAATCTTCTCGACCTTACGAGCATTTTTTTGTCTGCTGATTCTACGCCAATCTTTATTACCCTAACCCCTGCTTCATAGAGTAGATCTACAAGCTCCTTGTCGAGCCTATCTAGTCGCGTTTCAATGACAAACTTTATTCCCAGATTTTTTTCTATTAAGAGCTTGGCGATTTTCTCCGCCCGCTCTCTGCTCATGCTGAAAATCGGATCCCGAAACATGATTCCTTTAACACCATACCTATTTACAAGATGTTCGACTTCTTCTACAGTTCTCTCCGGACTCTTTTGTCTGTATTTTCCACCAAATCGATAAGGGCAATAGTAACATCCATACGGGCATGTTCTTTGCGATAATATGAATCCGAATGGCGTTTCCCTAATGATCGGCTTGAAGGTAAATTTCTTGTAGTCAAAGATGTCCCATTTTGGGAATGGCAATGCATCAAGATCCATAAGTGACTCGCTTTTTACAATACCTTGTGGAATTGAGTCTTTGCCCTTGATTTTTTGTAATGCCTCTTCGGGCTCTCCGGCTATAACAAAATCAGCGTGTTCTACAAACACATCTGGCCTAACGGTTGCGAACGTACCCATTACCCCTACTTTTACGCCAGGCACTCTTTCTTTGACTTCATGCATCTTCTTTATTTCAGATTTATGATTTGCCATTGCAGGCGCGAACATCACCAAGTCAGCTTCGCCTGGAATTTCATTTAAGGAATAAGAAACCTCAAAACCATTTGCATGCAGCATTGCCGCACCTTGAGCAAATGAGAACAACGGCACCTTTTCCTTACCTCGCATGTGCTCTAGAAACCTTGCCAATAATGAATTCCCAATCCTCGGACGAATACCGAATCCATTGGCAAAGTCCTTGTTGATAGGGACAATTGTTTCTTTAGTGTCGACATCCATGAATACTGCTTTCATTTGCCTCACTTCACGTAGCGTACTTTATCATAGCTGGCAAAAACTGATCGAAGATACTCGGATAGGCTTCACAGTTCATCCAGCACTCCGGGCACTTGCCCTTCCTTAACTGGTTTTGAAGTTTTACTGCTTCATGGTCATACATTACTTGCTTCATGTTGTAGTTGTAGTTTTTTAAGTTTCCTACAGACGTTCCCATGAACG
This sequence comes from Nanobdellati archaeon, assembly GCA_018304505.1. Taxonomy (GTDB): domain Archaea; phylum B1Sed10-29; class B1Sed10-29; order B1Sed10-29; family JAGVWA01; genus JAGVWA01. Next base: position 19,988 of record JAGVWA010000006.1, on the reverse strand, counting down.
GGCATGGCGTCACTTCGCCATACGGATCAACTGTCACGGTTGCAAATGAGGAAGAACACGCTATGGGCAGTTTTCCAGTTTGGAGGAACTCAATAGCCAATTTAAGATAAATTTTTTGTATAACTTTTTGAGGCGTGTCAACCTTGATTTTTTCAAGAGCATAGTGTATTGCATCTACGAGTTTTTTCTTATACGTATCTTGACCGACAATTGTTATGCTCTTGTTCTTGTTCTTAAACAAGTAAGCTTCTTGGGCAAATGTTATTATGTTGAAGTCAGCAAGCTTGTAAATATCATCTATGTGTCCCTTTATTGAATCAATGTTCAGCTTACTTACTGTTGCTTGAAAATTTATATGAAAGTTTTTGTGCTTTTCTTCAAGCTTTTTCAGGCCCTCAAAACAGGCCATTACTGAATCATAGTTGCCTGCTGTGCCCCGAACCTTGTCATGAACCTCTTTAGGGCCATCCAAACTCAGGGTTACATACACATCAATGTCTGACCGCACTGATTCAATAATCTTTGTGTACGAGTCAATGACTATCCGCGGGACAATTCCATTGCATGGGAAGTTTATCATGCCAAGGTTTTTGCAGTTGTCAGATGCGTATTTTACAATATCCGGCAGGTCAGTGCGCATTGTCGGTTCTCCACCGGTAATGTTGAGCCAGAATAAGTCATTTTTCATTGAATCTAAGATTTTGGTGAACTCTTCCGTTTTCAACTCATCCTTGAGTTTGGTGACGTCTTGCCGGTATATGTCCCAAATGAAACAGGTTTCACAATGGGAATTACACTTATTAGTGACTACGAAAGTTAGCTTGTAAGGGACCTGTTTTGGATACCCTATTTGTTTGAATGCCCGAGTGGTGAGCAATTTCAGCATGAACTTTGGGTAAAAACTTTTCTTCATATTTATCACGTTACGCTGTTGAGCCCTGGGTCCAGAAACGTACCCTTAGCTTTATAATATCTATAATGAATCGTATCGAGTCCCTTACGACATGTATATTTGTGGTGTCTGGATGTTCATCCCATAGCACAGGAATTTCCGTTACAGGGTATTTTTGACGCTGAGCCAGTAGAAGCATTTCAGTATCAAAGGACCATCTGTCATTCCTACACTCTTTTATAAGCTTATAGGCAATCTCCTTTTTAAAAGCTTTGAACCCACACTGGTGATCCTTGATTTTTGAGCTAAATAAAATCGCCAAAAGCAGATTATATACTCGACTTATAACGTTTCTCTTAAAGATGCGCTTTGCCTTGCTCCCTCGCATGTATCTGGACCCAATGGCAATGCCGTGCTTTTCAGCTGTTTCAATTAAGAGGGGGAGATAACTGGTGTCTGTTGATTCATCGGAATCAAGGAAAGCCAAAATTCTCCCTGTAGCGAGCTGAAAACCACGCTTTATTGCATTGCCTTTTCCCATCTTTATATTTGAATGAATATGCTTAATCCGTTTATCCCCCTTCGCTAGATCAGCTGCAAGATCAGCGGTTCCGTCGGTAGACGCATCCTCCATCAGCAAGATCTCGAAATCACGTCGCCCGAGCTGTTTTTCAACATTTTTTACACAATCCTCAAGCCTAGATATTTCATTGTGTACAGGAATTATTATCGATATACTCATTCTTACCACATTAACTCTTGAAGGCTATATTTATAAGCTTATTGGTTATCCTTTATCCCTCGCCAATCCAATCAGCTACACCATCTCTCGGACAAAGAACACTGACGAAAAACCCATTACTAAAACATATGACATAAACCTATAAAGCAAAGCTATTGACAACGCGACCTCCCCTGTAAATCCAAGCAATGCGAACATGGTAAAGAGTATGGCTTCAAGTGAGCCCAAGGCCCCTGGCAAGCTACTTAAGGTACCCCCTATAATGGCCACAGCTGTGAAGCCAATGCTAATCAAGAAAAAGCCAGGGGTAAATAACGACGGAACAATAGCTACGCCAACAAAGAATAGAATCATGGCCTCTAAAATCCAGCTTATAAATGTAAACATCGAGATCACGAGAAAATTAGAGTTCTTTAATTGGAAAACTCCATTGTAAAACTTGCCTATTGACTCAGCAGCTTGCTTTTCATATTTAGTGACTCTTTTTGAAAAACGGAATGCTGAGAAGAACTTCTTTACAAACCACCTGAAAAATGACTTGTTGAAAACGATATAAACACTAAGCGCTAATATAACAGATGCGATTCCAATAACGAAAAAAAATGAATTTACTATCGCACCAGAGAACATCACGAGAGATACAATTGAAAAAGCTATCAAGGTGCCAATGTCTAAGAAACGTTCGACAATGATTAATGGAACCAAATTGGACATGTTGCCCCCATACCTCTTTTTAATAAAGTAAGCACGCGACATTTCACCGACCCTGGCAGGGGTCACATTAGAAATAAACAAAGAACCAAGGTATGACGAGACTTTATGATACCTAGAAATATTCAAGTTGAATGGCTTCAATAAGTATGACCAACGCGCAATTCTGACCAGCAATATCAACCCATCAAGAGCCAATATCCCTAATAGAATTTCTGGCGGAGCCCCGGATAGCAGCGCGAAAACCTTGTCGAGCTCAACGTTTAAGAAAAGAAAACCAAGCAACGCCATACCCATTAGTATGAGCAACAAGAACTTTGAATTTCCAATAAAAACTGCACGCCCCATCAATTCTCACATTTTTTACTATCCGTTTGTATATAAAACCGATACACTACAACATTAAACACCATAAGAGTAATATATGCTTTAGACTATAAAAGCGGTATGTCTAAACGGCTTATCCAGAACAAATATTTTTCGATTTTCCTCCTGCTTATTTTCATAACAACATTCATAAAGCTAGGCCCCTCTATAGCAAACTCAGTAAATCCAGATAGCATTGACCCAATTGACATGCATAACACGGCCTCATATTTCGCCCTAAACAATGAATGGATGGGGGGCATCAACTTACCTTCAGGATATGCTTTGACACTTGCTATGGCTTACAAAATATTTGGCACAAGCCCAGCAATAGGGCATGTAATCAATGTTATTTTGGCAGCGGCGATCGCCCTCTTAATATTTTTAATTCTATATAACTGGATTGATAAAACCGCCGCTTATGCTAGCGGATTAATTTTTATGATCAGTCCAGAAGCTTCGTTTTACTCAACATTCCTCTTTAAGGAGATGGCAATGTTTTTCTATTTACTGATAGCGATTTATGCCACATACAAATTAACGGAATTAAAGCCAAACCAACATGCTTTGATGGCTGTTTATTCCATGCTAATAGCATTTCCGACATTTATCGCTGCTGAAATAAACGCTTGGTTGATTATCTACATACCAATCGCAATTTTTTCAATAATCTTATTAAACAAGAAAGAGGGAGCTATTCTAAAAATCAAGGATTCAGCAAAGCCGATAGCGGTAATCCTTGCCGCCACGTTCATTCTTCTAGGATTAGCAAGCAGCTTTTATTCATCTCAAACAGGCTACAGCGCGCCATTTCCAGCAGGCCACAGGGGCGGGAATTTCTATCTACGAAATAACCCAAGCAATGAGAGCTCCATCTTTTATACAAGCAGATATACGTCTGTGAGCTCAGAACCAGTGAATGCGTGGGCAACAGAAAGAGGCATTAACATGAGCGATCCAGAAGTATTAGCAAATACATGGTTCCAGTACGCATTAGATTACTCAACATCCCACCCACTAGAAACAATAGGAAAACAGATGCAGTTCTTGTATTACTGGCTTTTACCAAACACAGAATACTCGCAGAGGGTAATGTCGCAATCAGAAATAGACAACACCATACTTTACCAGACTATCCTGCTTGTACTCTTCATTATCGGGCTCTACAAAGCATTTGAAACAAAGAAAATAAAAATTCTAGCCCCAATAATCTTACTTGGCCTTGCTACAACAGCCTTGCACTCCCTACTTCCATACCTGCTCAGATACAAATTTTATTTTGAATTTTATCAGATATTCTTTGCAGGCATAGCGATTTCCTCAATTTTATACAACTGGAAGCCAACACTGCCCCAAATCAATATTAACGTTAAAAAACTAAATGCTATTATACTAACTATTTTTGTGTTAGCATCTGTTGTTTCATACTACCCTAACATCAAGATAAAAACAGATAACAGTGCAATAGCTCTGATGCAAAACATTGCTAAGCAAACCACAAATGATGAAATAACAATCGCATTGCCACAACAACTTATCAGTTATAGCAGTGGAGGACAAAATAAAAACTCGACAGTTTCAAGCAATCCCATAACTGCGGCGGTACACAGTGTTGGCAAACGCGCAGAATTCGTAGACAGCAATAGCGTTAATGCAAGTGCCCTGTTGGCCTCAGACATTGTCTTAGTGCCGATCTATAGACAAGACCAAGACACAGTTATCAGTGAGCTGTTAAACAATGGGTTTAGCAATAAGGGGCAAGCAGTACTTGAAACCTTTGACTCAAAAACATATAACTCAATTGATGCTTATGCGGCTGACAAACGGCAACGATTAATCGCAATGGGGGGTGCCTCAGCAGCTCAATTGTCTGGAAAAAAGAGTGACTTGCTACAATTCGGGGAATATGAAGTATACATCTATGTATTTAATTCAGGACCCACCCAAATACTGCAAGAGATAATAGTAATAACCAAAGACCACGTTTTATCGAATTATATCCCCATAACAATACTCATAAAAAACAAATAATATTGAACTCGCATTTTTAAAGCACATTAAATATATTATCAGCAATATATACCAGTAATAACCATAATACACAGATGCCTAAAAACTCGATCTCACAGACCACAATCAGACAACTTTAATAAACTAGAGTGTCCAAAATTTAAACAAGCGATGATCAAACAAATGGGCTACGCGCAAGACAGTGAAGGATAATGGCCCAGCCAAGGATCAACGCTAGAGACACATCAATGTTTGAAGCAGAGGGCATACACATGATGATAGACCACATGAGTATGACCGTCTTGTCTAAATACCTAAAGTGAATTCCAGATAACGAGAGAGTGCAAAAATGTCCGTCCATCCAATTCTTTTTTCGTGTATAGCTGCCATAGCAACCTTGCTCCTAATAGGCCCAAAGGTAATTTCCTACCTTAGAAACACTGGAATCGTTGGCATAGATCAACAAAAAAAAAATAAACCCGTGCTCCCAACATCTGGTGGAGTAATGGTAGCTATAGGCATCTTTATAGGCGTACTGCTGTACGTCGGATTGAATGTATTTCTCCCATTAAATAACATCAACTTAACGCTTATTTTTGCAGGCTTACTATCGATTTTAACTATATCCATTATTGGTTTCATAGATGACATTTACGTAAACAGGCCATGGGGAACACGCAATCTAACCAATGGGGATGACGTGTTGCGTATTGGATTGACGCAAAAAACCAAAGCACTATCTGTGCTACCGGCTGCAATCCCATTAATGGCCATTAACGCAGGGCACAGCGTTTTAACATTACCGTTCTTTGGAGCAATTGAACTTGGCATACTATATCCATTATTATTAATACCAATCGGAGTACTCAGCGTCTCGAACGCCACAAACATGTTGGCTGGGCAAAATGGCCTGGAGGCGAGCATGGCCACAATAGCATTATTTTTTCTTGGTGTGCATGCGCTAAACGTGGGCGCAACAGAAGCCGCAGCAATAGCATTCATCTCAGTCGCAGCGCTCTTAGCGTTCCTTAAATTCAACTGGGCACCAGCAAAGATACTTCCCGGCGACTCACTAACATATCTCTCCGGCGCCCTCATCGCAACCGTTGTAATCATAGGCAACATCGAAAAAGCAGGCATAATAATATTCATACCCTGGATTGTCGAAGCATTCCTGAAAGCAAAAAGAAAATTCAGAGCCACAAGCCTCGGAAAACTTACAAAAGAAGGCTACCTCAAACCTAAAAATGATCGAATTGAATCGCTGACACATGTGCCAATGACCCTTTGGAATCTAAAAGAGCACCAAATACCATATGTATTTATTACAGTGCTAATTGTATTAGGTGTTATCAGCTTTTATGTATAACTATCAAAGAGACCATACCTTTTTATTGACAAGTACGCACAACATTATGTAGCAACAAAAACTGATGATTTTTTATGAACCTAACTCGCATAACACGATATCGTCTAGATGTACTGATTATCATTGGAGTCTTCCTGATAACCTTTGGAATCCGTACCTTTCCAAGTGACGCTTTCCCAAACATATATGGCTTTGATTCTTACTGGGGCTCACGAATGACAAAATACATGATAACCGGAGAAAAAGGAAATTTCCCCTTTGACTGCTTACTGGAAAATGTAACTGACCATCCGTGGGGCCGCGGAATCAGGTGCGGCGGTGACATCGGATGGTGGGGTATAAATGCCGTGATCTATAAATTTACTGGCGGTGCAGCAGCACCATTTAACTTTGATCATTTTGGCTTTATAACATCGTGGATGACGGCCATTGTTGGATCTCTAGCTGTTGTTGGAATATACGCATTTGGCAGAATTGCATTTAACCGCACAACGGGCCTCTTTGCAGCCTTGCTCTTATCCATTTCAGGCAATCATTTATTCTACTCAATTTTCGGCCATGCTGAAAATGATGCCCTTGGCTTAACATTATTCTTCTTCACCCTTACAGCATTCGCTTACAACAGCAAAAAATTCACCTTTGGTAGATCAATACTCTCCTTTTTGCTGTTTTCATGGCTTTCTGTTGTGTGGATGGCATACAGCGTAAGCGCCCTAATAATAGCTGGAACCGTGGCTGCATTCTATGGAATAGCCATCTTCGCTAAATTCATGAGTAATAGGCAGTTTATTGAAAACAGCGAAGTGCAGAGATTAAATCTAACGTTAGCATTGATACCAATACTACTTTCTGTGTTTACAAGAACAGTCCTATTTAAATCACCGCCAGACCCTATATCACTCGGTGCTATCGCCGTAACCGCTGTATCCGCCATATTGCTTGAACGATTCTACATCACAAAAAACGGTTTGAGATTTACTAAACAAGATAAACTAACATTATCTCTTGCAATTATAACTGTATCCCTGGGAATAACAACAATTTTCTACGGCATTGATTTCCTCGGTGCAGCGGTCTCATTTGTTACTTCGCCAGCGGGGGTGGCAACTGGGCTTGATCTACCATACGAGCAAAGAATGTGGCAGACAATTGCAGAACAGAACCCTATTGGCGGCGGAGACCTCCTTGGCAGGATAAACACGCTCAGCGGAACATTTGGAATTACAATCTGGCTTGCATTTATCGGCGGACTCGTAGCATTTGGAAAGACCATGTTCAATGTAGTCACAATGCGAAAATCAGTGCATATATGGGACATCACAGCCTCTGGCTTTATATTATTCGCACTACAAACACTGACACAGAAGTCAATAACCATGTTCTTCCTAGCAGGCACCATAGCATTCGGCGCTGCATACCTCCTAAGCGAGGTAATTCGCGTAATTCCCAAGTTTTTCAAAAATCAACAGTATAAAAAGCACCTATTGCTTGGAGCATACTTCTTCAGCATTGCAATTTTCCTTTCTGGGTCACTTGGCATAAGCAATGCTGCACAAAGTTTTGGATACGACGTGCCACAAGAGTGGTTTGAAACATTTGATTTCTTAAACACCGTGCAAAAGGACTCTGTCATTACAGCCTGGTGGGATTATGGCCACTGGATGAACTACTGGAACGGTGGACAAATTTACACAACTCTTGACAACATCCAAGACCGGATGGACATCATCTTTACTGTGGCATCGTCATTTACTCATGCCCCTCAATGCGCTGCAGAGCAGACTAATCCTCAAGACCCCCGTTCAATAAGATTTAACTGCCCGATTGATGCCGGGTCGCTTGAACAAGCAGAACTAGAATCCTTATCCCTGCTAAAGCCCTTAAAGACGACACATATTCTAATTGACAAAGAGATAGTGGCTGGTTTTACTGGAGGAAAATTTGGTGCTCTGGCTCATATTGCAGGTGTGCAGACTGGCTGCTTCCAGCAATTAGGTTGCTCTAAACAGGAAGGGGGCATTAGCTGTACTATCGGCACAGATGGACAAGGCAACCCCCTAGGCATGACTTTCACAAGCGAACAGTGGAAAGAAGCCGTAGAACAAAAGTTCTGGCCATCTGGAATAGATTCAGCTGACTACGGCCTTTCAGGTATTGATATAAGAGCATTCGCAAAAGAAGACAGCCAAGGGCAACAACTATTCATGCCTGCAATAGGTTGTGGATCACAATTCACGCCAAACACAAGCCCGCCAATTCTGTTTGACTTTGCTCACAGACTATGGCTCAAGGATCCAAACCTAAAGCACGTCAAACTCGTATTCGAAAATGACTGGAATGTAATATATGAAATCATTGACCAAAACACAATTCCTGAACCTACAGAATTCACGGCCTGGACAAAACAAAACTCAGTGTTATGTACAGGAAACGCAAAGATAATCTGTGATAAGCTAGCCAACCAAACTTAAGCATTAATGCTAATTTATTAATCATATTATACCACATGTATCCGGCGACGAGTAAATGATTGTTTCTAATAAAAAATCTCATTCAGCGTCTATTGTACAACGTGTCGCGAAACAAATAATAGCAACATATCTACTTCAAGCCACATATTTTGTTTCGATAGCATTATTCATGTCATTTTTACTAAGAACGCTTACCCATGAAGACTATGGACTTTTTTCCTTGATCTATAATCTAATCCCTTTTATTTCAAGCTTGACCCTATTTGAGGTATTCAGTTTCGTGTCCAAGAAAACAATTGGGATAGAAAATAAGCAAACAAAAAATATTTTCAGCACCTCCCTAATTGTAGTAATGACGCTTACCATCATCGCAGTAGTACTAATTTGGGCTGCACAGTACTTATTTAATTTTGTTTCCCCAGAAAAGATTAATACCCTACTTCTTGGTAGTATTATACTAATACTAACAAACCTCGCGATGCTTCTTAACAATTCAGTGTATGTCAACAAGAATCTAATTTTATACCATTTCCTGCAGTTTCTACTAAAAACATTTTGGGTGTATGCCGCTTTTGGGGTATTCATTTTATTTGGTGAGGCGAACGTCGAATTACTGCTGACTGTCTGGGCAGTAGGGGTGCTTTGCACACTTTTTGTATCAATACTTGCAGCGGATTATTCCCTCTTTTTACCATTTAAAGTGAAGAAAAATATCATAAAACAAATGCTGCTCTTTTCGTCACCTTTGGTTATTTACGTACTTGGAAGTGGATTGATCATAAATGCAGACAAAATCATAATTACATACTTTTTAGGTCTTGATGCCCTTTCATATTATGCGCTCAGTTATTTTATTCTCAATATGGCCGTCCTACTAATCGGAATCCCCCTAAATATAAGTTATGCGTATATAGTTGAAGCGTATAATAAACAAAATATTTTGCTGGCAGAGCGATTAGCAAATACTTACCTCAAGTTTGCCATAATATTAAGTGCCCTTATTATTTTTGTCTTGCTGTTCAACGGGGATGCTTACATCTCATTGATAGGGGGTTTAAAATATCTTAGATCCGTTGACATTATAACGCTCATAATCCCATTATTAATATTAATAGTTCCAACAAACCTCCTGATCTATAACCACATAGTACAAGGAAACACCAAAAGAATTGCTGTGGCCCATCTTACTGCCGCAGGGGCAAGCTTGGCATCAAGTTATTTGCTCATTCCAATTTTTTCATACACCGGCGCTGTTTTAGCAACCGCTATTTCCTACAGTATATTATTATTCATGCTGAGCAAAACCAACAAGATTAAGCTGTCTATCCAGTTTATTCACCTTTTAAAAATTGCTATCCTAGCAGCTGCTGCCAGCGTGACCCTCTTTTACATGAATCCTCAAGAATTAATCACAAAAATAGTATACGGGGGCCTATGCGCAATGTTTTATTTTTTCTTGATTTTAAAATTAAATATCTTAGACCATAGTGAAAAAGAGATTCTCTCTAAATTAAAGGTACCTATTTTTTTCTAACAACATAAATTAGCTTGAGACAAATGTTTTTTAGTAATGGAAGTTCTACCCTAAAATCATTTGGTGCCAGGTATCCGGGAATGATTTGTCTATGCTGGATATCAATAACATCAAACCCTTCTTCTTTAAGAACTTTGTTAATTTCTCTTTCTGACATGAAATACTGGGGCACATCAAACAATAGTTTGCTATGCATGCTGACAGGAGAATACATATTTTGAAATTCAAGCACAGCAACGCCCCCCGACCTTAACACCCTCTTGATTTCATTTATCACTTTTCTTTGATCAGGCATATTGTATAGCGCGCTGTAGGAAAATACAAAGTCAACTGAATTCGACTTTATTGGAAGATCCTCTGCGAAACCATGAATTAAACGTGCTGTCTTTAGGCCTTTGCGCTTTTTTGCTATCTGCAGGCTCTTTTTCGAGATGTCAATTCCGATTTTCTTATCAACGTTAATTGCAGCAAGGTAATTCCCAGTGCCACACCCGATTTCGAGCACCGTCTTATGCCGACCAGTAAAGTATTTCTCAAGCAATTCAATTCGCCACGGGCGTAAAATCTTGCTGTACCCATCGGCTAATTTATCATAGTACTCAACTGTTTTCTCCACATCACTGCTAATTCTTGCTTGCTTCATTGTTAACGACCTCTGCTATTGATCTTATTTGATTATGCGGAACATTATATCCGCTCGGCATCATAAGGGTTTGCTTCCAAACGCGGTCTGTTCTCGGCATTTTAGTTTTTGGGAAGCCTATAAATTGCCGCTGTTTGTGGCAGGGATAGAATGTCCATTGTGTTTCGATTCCTTTTTTTAGGAGTTCCTGCTGCAGTCTATCCCTATTTTGGACTCTAATAACAACCTTGGCATTGGTATTGTCAACCAATGGAAGGACATTTACTTTCTTGCTGTCCAATAGCTTAGTATATGCTTCAGCTGTTATCTTGCAGTCATTTAAAATCTGTTTTTGTTTATTCATTACTACATACGCACAATGTGCCTGAAAATTAGCGATCCCATATGGAGTTACAGTCTCTGAGAGCCCTTCATCAAATCGACATAAGTCCGAGTCCCCCTTTAATTCTGCCCCCCTAATTTTTTTCAGCATATAATAAAAGGGAAAGAGCATTTTTTTGTATTTTATTCGAAACAGAAAGTATACAATAGTGTTCAACTTTTTCAGCATAGGTTGAATACTAGTATTTACGATAATATCTCTGCTTACTAATTTTGGATCGTTCAGGATAAGTGCGCCCCCACCCAGTCCAGTTATTAGTTTGCCGATATTGAAGCTTATTATTGACACATCCCCAAGTGTTCCCGTTAAGCCAAATGAGGTCTCATAAAGACCTGTCACGGCCGCGTCTTCGATAACCTTTATGTTATTCTGTCTACATAATGAAATTATTTTTTTCGTGTTGCTTGGCACCTTACCATACTGATACACGATAATAGCCGCTTTAATTTTCCTCGTCTTTATTGCTTTTTTCAACGAATTATAATCAACGCCATATTCGTCATCAATGTCTATAAAAAATGGGATGCACCCTGCAGCTACTATAGCTCGGGGAACGGCACGGCAAATAAAAGACGGCACTGCAACGAGATTCCCCTCCTTCAATTTAAGAGTTTTTAACGCAGCATAAATAGCACTCGTCCCAGAATCAAATAGCATAACCTCCTTAGACAGCGTTTTTTTCCTTATTAAACCTCTTAACTCTTCAGTTGCCCCTTTTCTAAACAATGAAACAAACAAATCATAAAGACTCCAATACGGACTAGTAAATGCCACTCTGATTAACATCATTCATCACTTCTACTAAGTTTTCCAGATCATACTCCTCTTCAGCAATTGCCCACCGAATTTCTTCTTAAAATTAAAAATTCCAATTATCTTAGGATCACTTGATGAGGGCTCCACACCCGCAAGATCATATGTTCTGAAATTATTTTCGCTACCCCATTTAATTAATGACCAATTTAAACAATCGCCAACAAAACTATACTTCTGAAAACCAAAATCTGAGATAGCGGGCGCGATCTCGATAATGTTACCATTGTACTCGAGAACGCCTATTGCAGCCAGTGTGTCGGTGCCTTTCAAAATCAAAACAACCCACATATGATCTCTAAGATATTTTTTCATCATGGTACTAGGAAAGTGTGGGGGTAAGCCAAGACCAGCACGTTGCCTATTCTGCTGTAATACATGAAGATACTTCATAAGATCTTCTTCCTTGTTGGTAACATTATAATTGAGACCTGCCCTAAATGAGCGTGTTATCGAATTTCTAACGTTTTTCTGTAGACCTGCAAAAAGTCTTTTTTCATCATGCTTAAGATCAACAATAAATGTTTCTTGGTGTTGCTGCAAGAACTCAAAATACTCATTAAATGTAGCAAATATACGTTTTCCATTTATTTGCTTTAATATTAAACGCACCACGCCTTTTTTCTCATCTTGAGTAAGACGCTTTAAAAAAAGCGGGCCTCCAATCCAGGTCACCTTTGGAAAAAGTACTCGTGAAGTATATGCTAAGATTTTGCCACCATAATAATTCGCAAAAACCTCTGAGCCCTTGCCAATGATAAAATACAAGAGCACAGCAACCTCTTGACCATCTTGAAAAACCGTTAGATACCTTGGTTCTGCACTAACTTTTTCTTTCATGTAACCTGCCCACATTGTGGTTTGGAATATATTTCCCCCAACATCCAGTTTTATTTTTTCATCCCATCTGCTGGGCGCAACTTCAGAAATCGTTATATTATACGTCATTTTTATCGCCGTAGCACCGTCTTGTATAGCCTGACTTCCTTTTTCTCCATTCTCTTCTTGTCAATGGTCTTTATAAACGCTAGGCCCTTTTCTGATAATTTTTTTCGTAACGCGGCATTTTTTACTAGATAGTTAATTGCTTTCGAAAACGCCTCTGGTGTATTCTCGATTTTATAAGCGATATCATCAACAGTATCTAGCTTGTCACCAAATATTGATTTGCTCTGCACCAAAGGTAAGCCGCAAGCAAGCGCTTCTAGTACCGGAATGACAACGCCTCCATATAAAATTCCTGTTGCGTAAAGGTCTGCGGCTTGGTATTTCAAGTGAATCTTCTTATTTTCTACAGATTTTATGAACTCGATATTGTTTGAAACCCCCAAGTCATCTGCTAACTTCACTAGCCTGTCCCTTTCAGGGCCATCGCCAATTAGCACCAGCTTTGCATCGATATCTCGCATAGCCCGGATCAGAACTTCCTGATTTTTGTCAAGAACAAAACGCCCTACATTTATGATTGTGAATTTATCATGTTTTACTTTCTTAGGCTTGAACCTTGAAAGATCAACCTTGTTGAATATTAATTCAATTTTATCCTCGCTAACACCCTTCCCTTTTATATAGTCAATGCCAAATGGATACACGGAGATTACCTTCTCAGCCGTCTTAAGTATTTTTCTCTCAAATAAGCGATCCCACAATGCGTACAATAAATACTTGAAATATCTACCCTTACGCCACAGTTCTAAATACCGTATGTCTCTATCATAATCCCCATGGATCGAAACCACATATGGTTTTTCAAACTGCTTACTGATAAGGTATGCCGCATAGCCAGTTATTATCGGATCATATGCTCGTATTACATCAAAATCTTTGCCGTCAAAAGCTCTTTTTATGTTTTGCTGCATCTTAGATATTAATTCAATATTTGTTCTTCCTTGAATATATACTACCTCAACATTAGCTTTGCCAGCCATCAACTTTGCGCCTTCAAGATCCCCCTCTAGTTTTTCGCCAAAGAGCAAAACTATAACCTTATCGAAAAAATTGTCGGGGTTGTAGTATCCTGCCTTAATTTCCCCTTTTTTTATGTAAACTCCTGGGGAATCCATTGGTATTGTTAATAAAGTTGTCATTGCATCGCCTACGTTGATTGTATTCTTCCGAATTATTTTTCGCACGTGATCTGCAGTGCCCCAGCAATACCGGGGGCGAATCGAGAGCCTACACGTTCAAAAACATCATGGATCCGCTTATACTTTCTCAGATGCTTATCGATAATTGAGTGCGGGAACGCATAATTCATTCTTACTACCTTTTCAATTTTAAATTTATGCTTTTTAAGCTTTTCTGATATGCTCCCCTCAGTATAAAACTGGACATGATCTGTTTTCCACATGATATACGGCTCGAGAACTCTATCCCTAAACTGGAAGTATAATATGCCTTCCTGGGGAATGCCCAATATTAGATGAGCTCCTCTTTTCAGGTACGAATGAACTTTTTTTAGCGCGCCTTCATCATCGTGGATATGCTCTAGAACATGATTGAACAAGATTACATCAAATGAATTCGGCCGGATAACATCCTCATTTATGTCAACATGAACCAACGAGACATTTTTGTTTTTAATGAAATGCTTGGCCCTTACTAACCGATCATAATTATAATCAATTCCATAAATATCGAATGCGTCACCGAATTCATCTACGATGTCTTTTAAGTTTACGCCATCTCCACAGCCTAGATCAAGATATGTATTGAATTTTTTCTTTTTGTATAGCCGTCTAATCTCATCCAGTAAGTGCTGTTTCCTAACTATGTACTGCCACTTATATGGGCCATTGGTAACATAAACTATTTGAGATTCATTATACCAGCCTGGCTTTTGCTTTCCCAGCCTCTTAATTTCTTCGACCAGCTTTTTTTTGTCCTTGGTTATTGAATAGATCCCATTCTTGTCGGGAGCAAAAGATGCCATACATTTATTGCATGTAAACCCTTCGCCTGTTTTTTTTAATGCTGCAACACAATACGGACAATTAAACACAAAAACCCCTCTACTCTCCTTAAGATGCACTGCATTTATATATCTTCTTATCTCTGAAATAGATCTAGAGGGACGTGATATGCATCAATATTGGAAAACAAATTTTGTACTAAAGCGAATAACTAACAAGCTCTACGGCAAGCAGATATTCAACAATTTATACGCTCACAATGGGCAAATAGGAACCATTTCAATATCTTACGATATGGACTATAAAAAGGATGTTGAATCAATCCCTTTGCTGATTGATATAATGAAAACGCATAGCATCAAGGCCAGTTTTGCAGTTGTCGGGATGTATGTCGAGGAGTTTCCTGAAATCCACAAGGAGATCGTACGACGGAAACATGAGATAGTAAATCACACCTACTCTCACCCGTATAATGATGAATTAAAAACACCGAAATATCGTTCCCTGACAACCAAAGAAAAAGAAAATGAGATATCCAAGTGTAATACTATCTGCAACAAGCTCCTTAAAACCAAGCCGCTAGGATTTAGGTTTCCTCACTTTGGGTCAGAGTTTGAAGTTAGCGTTTATGATATTCTCGAGAAAGAAAAAATGTTGTACTCATCTTCAACAACTTCTTCAGTTTCAGGACATATAGCGCCATTTAAAGTAAGGAAAAACTTATATGAGTTTCCAGTAACTTCCTGCCCTAAGCACTTTTATTCCCCATTTGATACTTTTCACTCATTCAGATCTCCAACAACAAAGCACTCAAAAAGTGAATTCTTTGACATCTTCGCTAAGCTGATCGACATGTCACTTGAACGCAAACAAATTTTAAATATCTATGTTGACCCTTTAGACATAATAAGCAATAGGTTGGGAAAGATTTTCGAGATCATCAATGATAAGGGCATCAAAACCCTAACAATGCTCGATACCGTAAAAAAATTAGCTGGCAAATATAACACCCCCTAATTTTTGCTTATCTCTTTTTAGAAACCATGACCAAACTCTGATATACACACGGATTGTATTTTTGACTCACAAAAAAGTCGACTAATTCAAAACCATTCCGATTAAGCAACCTTGTTAGTGTTATCTTGTCCCAGCAATACAAGTGGTCTGCTTCTGTTCCAGAGTTTTGTTTTTCATGTTTTATGAACTCTAGGGATTTGTGTTTTATGTTCCTAAGTACGTTAGTAATGCCTGTGCAGTCGGGTGTTGAAATAATCAATGTGCCCCCTTTGTTCAACAGCTTATGAAAATGCCTGATCATCCCAATAGGGTTATCAACATGCTCTATCGTTTCTAAAAAGATAATGACGTCAAACTTCTCCTTGATCTTTGCTGTTAGGATGTTCCCATGAATAAACGAAGTATTTGGAGATTTCGACAGCACATTTGCAGCCTCTATAAACTCTTTGACAACATCAATTCCAACAACCTCACTCCGAGGGTATTTTTCAGCTATGAACCTAGAAATCAATCCTATGTAGCAACCAACGTCCAAGATCTTTTTTCTTCCTGAGAAAATATCCTCTCTTAAAAGAAATTCCTGACGCCGCTTGTTAATCAACGTCTGTTTTGAAAGTGCAAGTAACTGATCAAAGGATGTGTTATAATGACCTTTTAACTCCTCTTCTGTCAAGTGTTTATTAAGATCTGGCATAAAGTATTTTTTCATTAAATCACCTAGCTAAAGAGACCTACAACTCAAAGAGACTTAAGTATCTCCTTATATTTATGCCCTAGCACCTTCCAATCGAAATTCTTGACTTCGTTGATAGATTTTTTTGCCAGTGCGCTTCTAAGCCTATCGTCATTCTCTAGTTTTAAAATCTGTTGCTCTAATTCCTCAGCGTTGTCTGCATACAACACAAGGTCTTTACCAGTTTTTACCATCTCATAACACCTAGAAACTATAACCGGTTTTCCATGGCCCCAATATTCAAACAGCTTTATTGGAGAAACGCGGTCAGTCACACGGTTTTTCTTGAATGGGATAAGGCAGACACTCATCATGCCCATATACCCATTCGCCCTGTCTTTGTGCACCATTCCAGTCAAGATAACATTCTTCAAACCCTTGGTTTTGTTTTTAACATATGAATATTCTTCTCCATCCCCAACGAGCAGAAAATCAATATCCATATTTCTCTGCGCTACACTTATGACAATATCAAAATCAACCCAATTACCAAATCCACCGACAAAACCAACAGTGAATCTTCCAGATTTCTTTAATTTGGTTCTCTTTATTAATGATAGATTTACCCCATTGGGAATCCATGTCGTTTTGTGCCCTACATCAATGTCTTTTTCAAGAAGTGATGCAGTTACAACAATCTTATTTGCCACCCTAGACGCTATCGGATTCGCAATGTACTTAGTTAACCAATAAGCAAGATATGAATTGGTCTTGTATAATTCAGGTAGGTCATCAGCATAAATTAAAAGGACCTTTTTACCCCTAAGCTTTTCAAGAATAAGAGCAAAAGTATTGCTTAGTGTGTTATATGTAATGTATATGTCATGCGGATACTTCAAGACATCTGTAATAGAACGCACCGTGTTTGATATTGTCGAGGCAAGCCCCCTATTTATTTTGGTTTTTCGGAACACAATCTGGGTGTTGTTTGGAATAGTATACTTCCTTTCAAAGTTGTCCCTATCAAACCACTCCAAAACAGTAATGTCATAAGTCGAATTAAGCTCATTTATCAAATCCTTTTCCTGCCCCCACATCTGATCCCATGGTCGTGGAATTGCCAGGAGAATAGTTTTTCTATTCAGCCGTTTCATTGAGTATCCACTCATATGTGTGTCTGATTTGCGATTCTAAATCATTTACCGGTGAGTAACCAAGGATCTCTTGAGCATGTGAAATGTCTGCACTTCTTCTATTGACGCTATCCCAACTGCGCTTTGGGATATTGGCAAATCTAGCATTATTACCAGTAATTTTATTAATAATTTCAGCTATTTTTCGTACAGCTGTTTCTTTTCCGGAACCAATGTTGAAGGTGCCACCTACTGCCTTGTCAACTTTTACAGAGAGCAGTAGTGCTTGAATAACATTATCAACATAATTAAAGTCTCTCGTTTCCTCGCCTGAGCCCATAATCGGCAGGGGCTCTTTGTTTATGGCCTTGGCAACGAAATTAGGTATGACATTCCTGTATTTTCCAGGAAGTTCTCCTGGACCAAATGAATTGAACAACCTCAGAGTTACAGTCTCCACTCCATAATGTTCTCTGAAGTATGTGGCATATCTCTCGCCCAATAGCTTTGTGATAGCATATGGCGTGTCCAAGTGGTATACAACATTTTTTTCAGAAACTTGACCATTCATATCCCCATAAACACAGGATGAGGATGTGTAGACAAAACGCTTAACACCATAATCCGCACAATGTTTCAGCACCCTTAAAGTTCCCATCCCATTAACCTCCAAGTCTTTTTCTGGATGATCAACAGAATTCTGGTTGGCGAAATTGGCTGCTAGATGATAAACAATATCAATTTTATTTTTTGAGAAAATTCTCGACAAGACCTCATTATAAATAACAGATGCTTTCTCAAATTCAATTCGCTCATCCTTCGGTATGAATGCCTCCTGCCCAGAACTTAAGTCATCTATAATTATCAATTTCGTTATGTCTTCAGCGAGCAATGCCGTACAAAGGTTGTTGCCTATGGCTCCCGCGCCCCCAGTTACTAAAACAATTTTGTCTTTAAACTCCATGAATACCCCCTCCTTATAAAGAGAGTTATAACAAATTTGGCCAATTATGTTTATAAACTTATCCAATCATAAAAAATCAAATAACATAAATGAAAAAGTGACTTTTATGAAAATAATACTTGTTGCTGGGGCCCGCCCGAACTTCCCAAAAATCGCCCCAATTCTAAAAGAATTAGAAAACAAAACTGATATCGAGACTATCCTAGTGCACACAGGACAACATTATGACAGCAACATGTCAGATGTATTTTTCAAGGAACTTGGTATACGCGAGCCGGATATTAACCTGGGCATTCGCGGAAATCAAGCAGAACAAACAGCACAGATAATCGAAAAGTTCGACAAACTTGTTGAAGAGCAAAAACCTGACTTGGCCATTGTTGTTGGAGACGTAACCTCAACCCTAGCATGTGCGATAGTATGCGCAAAGAGAAAAATAAAACTAGCGCATATAGAAGCAGGTCTACGAAGCTTTAATTATGAAATGCCTGAAGAGATAAATAGAATAGTCACAGACGTGCTATCAAATTACCTTTTTGTAACTGAAGAAAGCGGCATACAAAACCTCATACGTCAGGGGATCCCGTCAAATAAAATCTCATTTGTTGGGCACGTGATGATAGACACTCTAATTCAAAACATCGAAAAAGCAAAAAATCTCCAGACTTGGCGTGAATTAAATTTAACAAACCAAGGGTATGCAATCATGACACTGCACAGGCCGCAAAACGTAGACGATAGCGAAAATTTACAGAAAGCCGTTGATATAACAATAGAGATTAGTAAAAAAATACAATTGGTTTGGCCTATCCATCCAAGAACAAAGGCAAATCTGGAAAAATTCAATATGCTTAAACAACTTGAAGAAGCAAACATTAAAATAATCGAACCTCAAGGGTACCTTGAATTCTTGAATCTAGTTATGCACGCGAAATTCATAGTTACTGATTCTGGGGGTGTGCAAGAGGAAACCACATATCTAAGACTCCCCTGCCTAACTCTACGTGATGAAACAGAACGGCCAATAACAGTTGACGTGGGCACAAACACTGTAACCGGATTAAACAAGAGATTAATACTAGCTAAAGTAACTGAGATCCTCACTGGAACCTACAAAAAAGGCGCTATGCCCCCATTATGGGATGGATTTGCAAGCAAGCGCATTGTTGATACTTTGCTGAAGAAAAACGAAAACGCCAACTAAAAGAAGACCCATACTACGTTCAATACAACCTATTTAAAAATCAAATGAGCTAATTCTTAAGAAAAGGGATAAAATGAGACTCTTAATATTAACATTCAACTTTCCGTACAGGTCCAGCAAGGGAACAATGGGCTACGGTGGCGGCGACATCG
>JAGVWA010000005.1 GCA_018304505.1 Nanobdellati archaeon | reverse complement strand
TCTGCTGGCGCTTTCGGTTTGGCTCATGACTCGTTCAGAAATCCTGTCATCAATGGTGAGTAAATTATCCATAAATGTGCTTCTCATGGCTTCTGTCGTCACAAAGCCATCAAAAACACGACCAACGCCAGTAACAAATCCTTTGCTTACTAGTCGCTCCACCCCGTGTTTTGCGATTGCGTTGAAGTATTGCCATGTAGTGTTTGGTGGGAGTTGTTGGGTGAAGTCCATGATTTCTTTGGTTGTGAGTTTTTCTGTTCCGTGTCGCGCGATTGCGTTGAAGTAATACCTTGCACCGTAGTCTAGTTGTTGTGCGAATTTTGCTACTTCTGTGGTTAGAACTTCTTTGGTTGTGAGTTTTTCTGTTCCGTGTCGCGCGATTGCGTTGAAGTATTGCCTTGCAGTGTCTGTTGTGAGTTGTTGGGCGAAGTCCATGACTTCTTTTGTTGTGAGTTTTTCTGTTCCGTGTCGCGCGATTGCGTTGAAGTATTGTTCTGCAGTGTTTGGTGGGAGTTGTTGGGTGAAGTCCATGAATTCTTTGGTGGTGAGTTTTTCTGTTCCGTGTCGCGCGATTGCGTCGAAGTATTGCCTTGCAGTGTCTGTTGTGAGTTGTTGTGCGAAGTCCATGACTTCTTTTGTTGTGAGGGCCTGCTTGTATTCTGGCTTTAGTTCGACTTCTGCTTTTGCGAGTAGGTCATCTAATGCTTTTTCTGCTTCTTGTTTTTCTTTTATTGCCTTTGCGGTTTCTGCTTTTTCCTTTTCAGCTGCTTTTTCTAATGGTCCTAGTCGTAATTCTGCTCGCGTGTCGAGGCGCAGCGGAACCCTTCCCCCGGGGAGTTGTGGTCTTGCCGCGCTTGGCGTTATACCCCCCCCTGTAGGGGGTGTTGGTTCTCTGAAAAATCGTGTTAGTCTTGTGGGTGGGTGTCTTGGTTTTATTGCTATTGGACTGGTTGGTCTTGCAGCAGGTTTAGTTGCTGTTGGCGCTGGCTTGGCTACGGGGGCGATTGTTCTTGATCTTGTTGTTTGTGGAGTCCTTATTTTTCTTGGCTTAGGCATTGGTCTTGATGTTGGCTTTGCTGCTGCGGCTAGTCGTGGTTCGGCTTTTTCTGCTTGTGCAAGAGTTCGCAGCGTTATCTTTTCTCTTTGCAGTTGTTTGATGCGTCGGGCTAGCGCTAATCTTTTGAGTGCGCCGAGCTTGATTTCTTTAGCATGTGCTTTTTTTTGGAGCGTTTGTAGTCTCGCTAGTGTTGCTCTGCGTGCGGCTTCTTGTTGTTGGTTTAGGGTTGGTTTCTTCTTGGTCTTTGCTGCTCGGGTTGTGGAACTATGCTCCATGGTGTTCTTTATGTTATTGGTGTTTTTAATGATTTTGTGTATTGGCGCTAGGTTAGATCGTTACCTGATTTTCCTGCGCTTTCCAGAACTCCAATTCCTCAGTCTTTTCGTCAACTTTTATTTCGGAGTCGTCGATGCCTGTCTTTGGGGTCACCTTCAGGTAATCCTCAGTAGTGAAATCGTCGCCTTGCAATGCCAGTTCGTGGTATTTTGGAAAGTCGATCCACGTAAACCACTTGCCGTTGCGCTTGAACTTCTTTTTCGCCAGCATGAACACCCGTGACGGCTTGTGTTCTGAAACGATTTCGTAGTCAGGCAGGTATTTGGTGAGCTGCTTTGTAAACGCGAGAACATCTGCGTGGCTTGGCATGTTGTCCATCGACAGCCTTTCGCGCGACGCGCCGACGAACATGTACGCCTTGACCTCAAGGAAGTCCGGGTTCCCGCGTTCAATCAGCGCGGCATAGTTTTCTGGCTCTACCATGTTGATGCCCCTGATGCACGTCAATCGTATACATGTCCTCTGTTTTTTTTGGCGCATGTAATCCAGGCTCTGGTTTAGGCGCTCCCAGTAGTCAGGAAACAAGGGCACGTCGACTTGTTTTAGTAATTCTTTGTTTGGCGCGTCAACGCTGATGTATAATTGAGTAATGGGTTTCAAGTCCCGTATCTGCTCGGCGTACTGTGCATTGGTTACAAGGAACGTTGATATTCCATCGCGGTTGAACATGCCGATGAGCTCGTTCATGCGCGGATAGATTATGGGTTCCCCGGTAAGGGACAGAGCCACGTGTTTTATGTCCTTTGACTGCGTGTACATGCTTTTTGTTACCTTGGCGTTGCCCCCGTATCCAAGCAGGAGTTTCTCGTGCGCCTTTTTCGATTCCTCAAAAATCATTTCAGGGTCGTTGACTTGCCACTTCCATTCTTTCGAAACCGGGGCCTTGTAGCCTCGCCAGCAGAACGTGCAGCGGTTGGCGCAGCTGATTGATGTAGTCATTTGCATGCACTGGTGACTCATGATGCCGTAGAACTTTAGTTTGTAGCAGCCGCCTTCGCCCTTGAGCATCTTCTTGGTCCAGCCGCAGGTCTTTACTGCGCTGTGGTCGCCGACTATGCGGTAGTGCTGTTTTTCTAGCTCGTCCCTAGCCGTTTTGCTTAGCATGGATTATTTCCATGCTGCGGTGTTAAAAAAGTGTTGGGTTTTTGTAGCCCCGGGAGGCCAAACCCTTAAATACAACGTAATGCATATCAATTACCATGGTAATGCAGACGATCCAGATTAGACTGCCAACTGTGATGGTAAAGCAGCTAGACAGAGGCGTAAAGAAGGGCATTTACGCCAGCAGGTCTGACGCAGTGAGGGATTCGTTGCGCCGCGCGTCATGGAAAGACTGGGAAGCATCGATAGGGACTATGAATCTAAGGGATAATCGAGACTCTGTTGAGATTATCAGGCAAACGAGAAAAAAATTATCTAGTCAGGCTATAGATCTTAATGAGATAAACAGCTTATAGCAAGCCCTCAGGTTTGGATGCCCGGCAGTTATTCCACTTGGCATGTCTTATCAGGGGCTTGTCTTGTGTTACAAGCATTGACTTGGTGTTTCTGCTCAGAACAATGTGCATGCAGTCGAAAAAGCTCAAGTCCGGGCTCGCGTCCCACCTGAGGATCATGCCTTTGGTACGGTCTTGTTTTGTGGCGATTAACTTCTCAAAGTTTATAGTATTGAACAACGCGCGCGCGTTGGCGAAATCAGCATGCTCAAGGTTATACCACAGCTCTTTCAACACAAAGCCTGAGTAATAGATCGTGCTTTGGTCATCGATGCATTTTTCAATAAACTGCTTTGCTGCGTCCTGTCTTTTTGGATCGGCGTCTTTTCGCCACAGGTCCATGTAAACGCACGTGTCGATGTAGTACATGTTATAGTTATAGCGAAGTGCATTTAAGTCAATTTTGCAACGTTAGCTGGTTGCAACTTGTTCAAACCAGTTCAAACCAGGCTTGGTGAATTCGTGTGAAGCTTTAAATACATCCAAAATGCAAATATGTTCGTGTGTGAGCGCAGGACGCGGAAAATAGAAGTGGCATAATGGTGTGATAAGAACATGTGGAACATTGATGAATATGTGGAGCGTTGAGGAAGCCAAGGTGGCGATGAGAAAAATGGGTGCCATGCTGCTTGTAGAGCCAGTTGCAAGGCAAAACCTGCAGCAGGCCTGGAACCACCTCGGTGGAGTTGAGCAAGAGCGTGGTGTAGCGCACACAGCAACAATTGACGTCTATGGAGCCTCGCGATTTCTCGAAGGTGCAGTATTGAACAGCAAAAGACAGCGCTTCCGTAACCTGGGTAAACTCGCCATCAAGGAGCTCGAGGACCTTGACACATTACCGAAAACACTTGCAGAGGAGCATGTGCCTGAGGCGCCTACAAGGGAGGCCTCAAAACCAGCCATTCCCGTGGCACACCCAACCGCATCTACAGACCCAACCAAACCAAAAACAGGCACGGTAAGCTGGGATGAATAGGCAACCCAAGGTGCATACAGATGTTTTTTATACTTCATTGCCCAAACGTTATGGCAACAATACATATGGGGGATGAACGCATGTGGATAACTGATGATTTTAAAGACGCGATAATAGAAACAGCAGCACAACTCAGGAAAGTTGGGGGAAAAAGCGAAGCGCATGAATTACTCTGGGGCGGCCTGGAGCAAATAGTTGAAGAGCGCTCGCTCCTGATAACAGATGAGACACTGGCACAAGCCATGGGAGACATGGCAAAAGCAGGAGAATGCTGGCAACAGCAGGAGCAGTTGGCTGCACAGTCAAACGAACTTGCTCAGCAATTAAAAAAGTAACTTTGGAGGTTTTGTTATGTGGATGAACAGCGATTGTGCAGATTCAGTGATGGGGGCCGCAGAACTACTGTCCGAAACAGGCCACCAGGAATTGGCAAGGAAACTACTCAGTGCCGCGATGGATAACATTGACAAGGAAATCGACCGCAGGGAATCAATGATCGGCAGGGCAAGAGAAGTTAGAAGAGACGGGCTAGTGCATTATCTCGCGGGAAGAATTGACGACGCTGGATTGCAGCGCCATGATTTTGAATGCGCAGCCAAAAATCTCGATGACGATTTCGTTGATCCTGACGAAATCTGAACCCCGTTACTTCGTGTTGAGTGCAGTCAAGTTCCGGTTTTAATTCCAAACATGGGCGCTCGTACTTTGTGATTTCAGTGAGTACCTAAATTCTCGGAAAGCAAAAACCGTTACCCGGGAAGTTCTCGGAAAGTTGCTTACTAGTTTTGGTATATAAACAAACGTACGGTAAGTAGTGATAGGAACGTCACCTCCGTTTCCTCCAGAAAATTCGCACTGAGCACAAAAACCCCTGCGTTATTTGAGCTCGTAGTTTAATGCATAACAAGCCCCCTCGGCCAAGGGGGGCTTGTCATGCAGCCACCATGATCACTACAAAACCACTATAAACATACATTGGTCAGGACGTGAACAAAAATGATGAGACTAAAAGACCTAATTGAGCAAGCCAGGGGCTTGGACTGGAACCTCAAGATCGAGAGAAAGCACTTCGCCTTCCTCTCAACAGACCTAGTTGTTCCAAAGCACGTCATGCAAGTGACGGCTTAAAACCCTTTTTTTTCTTATACCAAAAAGTTTTTATAGGTTAAACATGTAAAACATGTATGACAAGTACAACAGTGTGCATTCGCGGAATAGAAACGGGTGTGTATATGATGGCCAAGGCAAGAAGTGCTGAGTTGGGGATTAGTTTAGGAATCGCCGTAAACAGAGCGCTCGAAAAATGGGCGAAGGAAGAAAAACCGCGTAAGAATCCAAAAGAATTTCTTGAGTTTAAGCCCATAAATTTTCATATCGGTTCTACAGACGCAATATCTGAGATAGACAAAGTCCTTTATGAGGGATGAAAAATGTCTATTTTGATTGACACATCTGCCTTTATCGCATATCTCAGTAAGGAGGAGAAATCACACGCGACAGTTTATGAGAAAATGAAAGAGGTCTTGGGCGGTAAATTCGGCGCAGTTTTTGTTTCAGACTATATTTTTGATGAGACCGTGACTTTCGCATTTCGACGTTTTAAGAATCATGAGAAGATAACGGCCTTTGGCCAAAAAATTCTAGATAAACTTGAGATGATATTTGTAGACTCTGAGACGTTTGAAAAATCTTGGAAACTCTTCAAGAAACACAAGAAGCTAAGTTTTACAGACTGCACAAATATAGCGCTCATGGAAAACCACGGAATAACTCATATAATGACATACGACGCTGGTTTTAATGGTTTAGTTAGCGTCGTCAACTGATTTTGGAGTATCCAGTTGCATTTATCTAGCGCAAAGGACAAAATTTATCTTTGTTTGATAAATGTTTTAATTTCACGGGTTTTAATGTTTTGAAATAAAGCAACCACAGCTATTTTGAATTCCCCCAATTCGTTATAAATTTGTTTTGCAAGTTCTTCAGGATTCTGTTTGCCAATAATTATATTTCTTGGCTCTCCCTCAAAACTCGGCACAGGATCGGTATTTTCTCCGTTATAGCTTGAGATCATTTTTCCTTTGCCAGTAGCTAGCGGAATGTTATAATACGCCCTTATGGTTGAACCATCGCTTGCTTTTTTAATAATAGCAAGCGCCGCGCCCCTTTTAGTAATACAACCGCTAATTCTCGGCGTGTAAATCGGCTCGTCGTGTTCGTACATCGATTGCCCGTGCGCTTTTTTGAGAACATTAATCGGATCAATTTCTGAAAGGCATTCACGAACTGTTGTCGTCTGCTTGCCGTTACTGACAGCGACCCCGCCTTCGCCAAAAAGAATGCACGGGTAAATCAGTAATTCTGGATCCCCATCATTGATCGCGTCTGAAGTCGGCTTGACAAAAAAATCACTATCCTTCTGCTCAAGTTCTCTCGCTTGACTTGAAGGGCTTCTTCCCGTCAAACCATAGGCAATAATGTCATGCAGATCATCTGATGATCGGCCGATAATGATGATCCGGCCAGGGTATTTTCCGAACATGATTTAATGAAACATCAAGAGGATTTATTAATGATCTTTCACAGAATCTAACCATGAAACTCGCAGCGCTCTTCAGTGGCGGCAAGGACTCGACTTACGCAATGTACAAAGCACAGCAATACGGGCACAAAATTTCAGTACTCATAAGCGTCGTGTCCCAGAACCCAGAGAGCTACATGTTCCACACGCCGAACATTCACTTAACAGAATTACAAGCGCAAGCAATAGAAATTCCACTGCTGACATGGATCTCGAAGGGAGAAAAAGAACGAGAACTGCAAGACCTAAAGGCTGCGATGTACACTGCAAAAGAGCAGTATGGAATCGAAGGTGTCGTCACTGGGGCAGTGGAATCAATATACCAGGCCTCGCGCGTACAGCGAATTTGCCATGAGCTGGATTTATGGTGCTTCAATCCACTGTGGCTGAAAGATCAGAAGAAATTACTACAGGAATTGCTGGAAAACAAATTCGAAGTAATCATTGGCGGGGTTTTCGCCCCGCCATTAGATGGGGAATGGCTTGGAAGAAAGCTCGACACGGAAGCGGTCAAGGAACTTATAAGACTGGAAGAAGAGT
This sequence comes from Nanobdellati archaeon, assembly GCA_018304505.1. Taxonomy (GTDB): domain Archaea; phylum B1Sed10-29; class B1Sed10-29; order B1Sed10-29; family JAGVWA01; genus JAGVWA01. The sequence goes on along the minus strand of JAGVWA010000005.1, from coordinate 56,541 downwards.
TTCACATAAATCCAGCGGGTGAAGGGGGAGAGATAGAAACATTTGTTACAGACGCCCCATTTTTCAGGAAAAAAATCGAGATAAAGAAAGCCACAAAGAACTTCAAAGGGAAGTCAGGAACTTACGATATTGAAGGTGCAGGGTTGGTGGAAAAATGATTCTCATAATTAGCACCTGTGAAGAAAAGCTGTCGGAATTGGAGTTCGTAAAACCAATAGAAGATATAGTCGAAAAAGATGTTGAAAAAGATTTTACTACAAAGCACTACTCTCAACTAACAAAAAGCGATGCCATCAAAGCAGATAAATTAATAATTTGTGGAAATGCCCTCAAAGACACTCAGTACTTAGGGGGCATTGAAAAGTTCTCTTTCTTGAAAGACTTTGAAAAACCGGTGCTAGGGATCTGTGCTGGCATGCAGATCATCGCGAAGATATATGGCTCAGAATTTGTTGAGAAAACCGAAATTGGCATAGAGTATATCAACATAAGCGACAAGGATGTGCTTTTTGACAACGAGAGGGCGAGCGTTTATCAGTTTCACAAGCGCGTTGTGAAACCATCAAGCGATTTCAAAATTCTGGCGAAATCAGACACCGGAACAGTGCATGCGATAAAACACAAAACAAAAACGTTTTACGGCGTCTTGTTCCACCCCGAATCAAGGCACAAGGAAATCATCGAGAACTTTTTGAAAATTTAAAAGAGCGACTAAACAAAGATGCGCATTTGTTAAATACCCCGAGTTCCAAAATGAATGCATGGCACAAACTATCAAATTGTATACAACGGAGCACCTTGAGCTTGTTAACATCACGGCTGAGATTCAAAAGCACTTAACTGAATCAAAAATAAAAAATGGCCTAGTGAATGTTTTCACGCCGCACGCCACTACCGGAATCATTATCAATGAAGACGAGCCCGGCTTGAAGCAGGACATCATCAATAAGCTTCGTGAATTAGTGCCGCAGCGTGCCGGTTATCAGCATGACAGGATAGATGACAACGCGCACTCGCATATGCTTATGGTAAACAATGTATTTAATGCTTTTGCAACCCCTGCGGGTTTATTTCTTAAGCTTTTAGAAGTCGTGGCTTTGCCCAGTCTTCCCGGGTAATTCCGTAAATCAGGCCATCTGCCCACTTGCCCGGCTTTACCCAAATCGCTTTCCTTAGTGCGCCTTCGCGTTTCATGTTAGCGTTTTCCAAAACCTTTATTGACCAGTCATTTGTGGAGTTGGTTTTCGCTTGTATCCTGGGAATGTCCTTTGTCATGAACAAATAATCAATTAAGAGCTGAGCCGCTTCTGTCGCGTAACCCTGTTTTCTGTGCTTTGGCAGGACTGCGTATGCGATTTCGTGCCAGTTAAAATTCAAGGAGTCGATGTAATGGCATGCCCAGCCCACAGCCTCGCGGTTTTGGTTTTCGATTACGTAGTCGGTCCACTCCAGGACATTGACAGGGCCCAAGACGCGTTTCGCCAAATCTAATTCCGTAATCTGCGTCGGAAAATCAGCATGCGGCCCAGTAAACCCTGGGTCGTTGAGCCAGTTCGTCACTGTTGGGATGTCGCGCTCTTCGACACGCCGCATGTTGACTTTCGTGCCAGTGATCATTTTATCAGCTCGAGCATTTTGAAAATGAGTTTCGTGGCGACGGTCGGCGTCAGCATTTCTTTATCGCGGCAGACTTCCATCATGTCGCACCCGACAACGTTGCCCCTGATTGATTTTATCAAGCCTGCTGCTTGATTATAGGTTAAACCGTTGGGTTCTGGCGTTCCTGTTCCTGGCGCAATCGATGCATCTAGGCAGTCGATGTCGAACGTGATGTATGTTGGCTTGTTTTGCGTGAATCCCTCTACATCGCGCTTTACTTCATCTAGCAGCGTGTCGAGGTCTGTTTGCTTGGCCACGTCGATGAAAAATGTGTTTATGTCATTTGATTTAATGAATTCATTTTCTTCCGTGTCTAAGGATCGGACACCTATCTGCATAAGTTGGTCTTTTGGAAGAAACTCCAGAACGCGGCGCATAAAGCTCGCGTGCATTGTTTTGTCGCCCTTGTACTCGTCTTTGAGGTCGGCGTGCGCATCGAAGTGCACCACAACCAAGTCAGGGTGTTTTTCGTGCAGTGCCTTGATGACTGGCAGTGAAGAGGTGTGTTCTCCGCCGAGCATGAACGGGATTTTGTTTTTCGCTAGTAGTTTGCTTGTGAAGCCTTTTATCCTATCTAGTGTTTCCTTTAGGTTGCCTGGAGTAATCCACAGGTTGCCCAGGTCGTGAATCTTGGTTTCTTCGACGGGATCGCGTTCAGTCATTTGATTATATGACTCGATTTCCTTGCTTGCTTCGCGGATCGCGTTGGGGCCTTGATGCGTGCCCTTTTTGAAACTCGCGGTTACGTCCAGCGGAACCCCAAAGAAAACTACTTTGGCTTCGCTAAAGAGGTCTTGTTTACCCGAGAATGTGAACGGGTCATCTATGTAGTATTGCAGATCTTCCATCTTTGGTGTATGTGCCCTTTAGGCTTTAAATATGTAATTCTCTTAATGACTATGATGAAGGTCAAAAACCTGGCGAGGTTCATTTCGTGGGCGTTCAACGCATTGTTCGTTAGCCTGTATGTCTTCCTAGCAGTGCTGTTGTTTGGCTACGGGATGCCGGATTGGTGGGTTTACTTCATTGTTTATTTGGTTTTTGGTTTTGTTGGCCCCGCGCTCGTAATATGGCGCGAGTTCAAGCTAGGCAGGATTCCGGATTTCCATGTGTTTGACCAGAAAAAGAGAAATCGGATTTTCGCCTACGGCGGCCTGAGTTACTTGCTTGGCGGCGTTTTTCTGTTGAACCTGAAGGCGCCATTTCTCGTAACGTCGCTGTTGCTGATTTACTTCGTCAACACTTTTTTCATGTTCCTGATTAACTTGAAATACAAATCGAGCGTGCACATGATCGGCACAGCTGGACCTTTAGTGGTGTTGTATCATGTTTTTGGTCTAGCAGCTTTGTGGCTCTTGCCAGTGGTTGCACTCGTGGCCTGGGCGCGCTATGCATTGAAGGCACACACTGGTGCACAGATTGCTCTTGGGACGCTGCTAGGCTTTGTGTTGACGTGGCTAGAGCTCTATTATTTCTTTATTCCCGCTCTCGGATGATGCTTGAAAATCAGATTCTGCGTGGTTTTTTCCCAGAAGCGTTTCGGGGTGGCTTTCGATTGCGATTTTGAACCATGCAGTGTAGTTTTGCGGGTTTTGTTTCATGTCGCTCTTGAGGTCCGGGATTGAAATCCACTTGTATTCCGAGGCCTCTTCTGGATTTATTTGAGGGTTTTCGTTGTAGAGCCCCATGAAAACATGGTCAAATTCGTGTTCTGTAAGGCCATTATCAAATGGGGCCTTGTAAATGAATGAGAATACTTCATGTAGCTTTGTGTCAAAGCCCATCTCTTGCTGTAGTTTTCTGTGCGCCGCGTCTTTTGTGTCCTCGTGAGGCCGTGGATGGCTGCAGCAGGTGTTTGTCCATAAGCCCGGAGAGTGGTACTTGGAGTGCGCGCGTCTCTGGAGCAGCATCTCGTTTTTGTCGTTGTAGATGAAGATTGAAAAGGCCCTGTGCAGTTGTCCTTCCTCATGAGCGCGGATTTTTTCCATCCTGCCTATGGGCGTGTCTGAGTCGTCTACGAGTAGTACTTCTTCTTGCGTCATTTTTGTTTCACTGCTTTTTATTAAACCCATTTGTGAATAAAAAGGCAGTAGAAAAAGAATTGGTTTGACAAGCGCGATTTATTCTAGCGCGCCTGTGCAACTGCCGCTTTCCCTGTTTGCCGTTATTGATGCTGTGTCGTAGAGCACGGATACTGTTCCTTGGTATGCTTCGCCAGCAGTGCCTGTCCAGCCTGTTGCGCCTGTTTCTGCTACCAGTGTTATGTCTGCTAGTGGTGCTACGGTCGTGTTGCTAGTAAACACTGTTTGCTCTGTTCCACCTTGCGGCGTAACTGTCATTGTTGTTATTGATATGCTTCTGCCGACCCCGTTTTTGAGCACCAGCGTCAGTATGCCATCTGTGTCTACCTTGTGTTCCTGGTAAGGCAGCTTGCCGAAACCGACACAAGAGTCACTGGTGTAGGTGCTTGGGTTCAGGATGCCTAGTGCGAACATTGCTGCTACGACAATCACTATTATACCTATTGCCCAGCCATAGGTTGTTAGGTACTCTAGTGCACTCTGTCCCTTCATATACTCACGTTATTACTCATTCAGGGTCTATTTATAAAGGTTTGCCAGTTTTTGTGCTGGAGACGGGTTTTGCAACGAGTTATGCAAACACATTGCTAAGCATGCCTGCTAGTAAAACGCGGGTTCCATAGAAAACTATCATGGAAATGGCCAAAATGATTGGGAGGAGTTTCAGGCCCTGCTTTTCTTTGCCGCCTTGTATAAGCCCAATGATGAGGCTGCCTGATATTGAACTTATCAGCAGGGCGGCTATTGAAAAGTCGAGCATGAATTGCTCTGATATTTTTATCTCGCCCATGCTCACAGGGAGATTGGAAATAACTGCTGGCCCTTGTGGTGTTCCTAGGAGGCCTTTTAGTGTTTGTGTCAGTAATGAAGAGACACCAAACAGGAATGGGCCTCCAAACGCGATGGCAATAAAAATAAGTATGCTGTAGAGCAGTATGCTTGCCTTGAGTTCTTTTTCACGTATTGCTTCGTCTTGTATGTCAATCGCTGTATGGTCTAGGAGTTCTGAAAGTTCTCCGCCTGCTTTGATGCCTTGCGTTATTAGTTGCGTTACCGTTTCAAGCTTTTCAGAGCTTACTTGGTTGTTCATATTTTTAAGTGCCGCTTCCATTGTTGTCCCCGACAAGATTTCTTTGCCAGCTTGCTTTAGGATTTCTTCCAGTGGCCCAAATTCTTCTTTTGCGCTGAGGAACAGGGCCTTGTCAGGTGTAAAGCCTGCCCGCAGGTTGGTTGCCATGAGCTGCAGTGCGTCCGGGAGAGACGTGTTTACGTCGCGCGTTTTCTTGTCGACTGACAATGAGAGGTTGAAGTAGAACACGCCGTTCATTACAAGGAATGCGCCGAGTGCGTGGTAAATCGTTAGTGTGCTGAACAGGCTGAGGTATGCTGTCACGATTGCGGTGAGCCCAATGCTGCCCACAATTGAGATTCCCAGGTATTTTTCGGCGGTGCTTTTGATGTATGACTGCTTGAGGTTTAAGGCGTAAAGGTCCTTGAGTTTTCCAGGGAAAATGCTCCCGATTTTTTCGAATACATCCATTGGTTTCACCTTAACAGTTTCGGCGTGGCCGACCTCACTGAACCGAGGAACATGAATTGAATTAATGTAATGACGCCTAGGAGTACCGTGAACGTGAATTCCGTGATGTTCAGGGCGGGAAAGCTGGAAAACACAACAAGGAAGCTCACTCCAAGGGAGGGGACGATGACGGCGATCATCATGTACATCAGTATAATCGGGTTTAGCACAGACGAAAACTTTTTCACTTGTATTGATTGTTCTTTTGTCAGGTTATCGACTATCTCCTCTAGTGTTGTTGTTATGTCGCCGCCTGATTTGAGGCTGTCTGATAGTTGCCACAGCACCTTTCTCAAATAAGGACTTGGGTTGTTTTTGCTTAGGTCTTCAAAAACCATTTCTGGGGGTTCCCCAGTAGCGATTTTTTTTACAGCTTTGGCGAATTCTGTTGATAGTTCTCCGTGGTCTGCTTTTGCAATGTCATTGATGCCGTCGAACATGGGCACGCCGCTCTTCATTTGTATTAGCAGGTTGCGCAGCGCAAACACTAAGTTCCTGTCAACACCGCGTCCTTTGCGTATAATGATTATCTTGGGATATGCGAGCTGCTGGAGGCTCACAAGAATGCCTATGCCTATACCGAGCAGTGGGCTCAGTTGTAAGAGTTGGCGTGATGCTGCGAAGTATCCTACCAGGAGAAAAAAAGCGGCAAAGAAAATGCTAAAGGCACTGAACGAGAACACAACGATCGACAGGTACGATGTTGCTGGAATGTCGACCTCGGCTTGTTTGAGTTGCATTCCGAGGCCCGGAAAAAGAAATGCTATTCGTTGCGCTGCTGGCCTCAGGAACCTGGAGAGTTCCAATGTTACCTTGTATGGCAGCGGCAGGAATGGAATCATTATCATTTCTTCTTCGCTCCCATGGGCTTTTCTCCAGTCTCCACTCTGCCAGTTTGTGTCAAGAGCTCTTCAGGGGGCTTATTTTTGTTTGCAGCTGTTTCGATTACGGAGGGGTCCAGATAATACTCCGCTATTAGCCTTCCAATGTCATCCACTTTTCGCGTGTTGTTTTTCACTAGCCAGTTGAGGATCGCCTGTTTTTGCGCTAGGTCGTCGTTAAGCTCTTGTTCTGTCAGGCTTGTATATGTCCTGATTTTGTTTTGTATGGCTGTTGATTTTGCTTTTATTGTGGGTTCAAGTGCATCGTCTGTTGGATTCCATTTGTACAGCACATTGGCCCTCACTTGTGATACGTCGGTTCTTTCAGAAACGTTGTAAGTGCCGAGTTGTAGCAGTCTGCGTATGCCGCTTCGCCTGTCCCTGAACATGACAAGGTTTAGGTCGATGGCACCAAGGAGCGAGGGGTGTATATTGATTGGTGGGTTCTTCAGCCGATTTATTGTTTGGTCTATGGTGTCTGCGTGCAGTGTGGCGTATACCGCGTGGCCAGTATGCATGGCCTCGAACAGTGTTTCTGCTTCCCGTTCTCTTCTTATTTCTCCAACAACGATCCTGTCTGGCCGCATTCTAAGGGAGTTGATCATTAAGTCAAGCATCGTGATCTCGCCGCGCTTGTCAATATTCGGTGGCCTTGTCGTTAGTGGCGACCAGAACAGGAATTTTGGCAGCTGGATTTCGCGTGTGTCTTCAATTGAAACGATGCGTTGGTTTGGCTGAATGAATGGCAACAGTACGCTGAGCATTGACGTCTTTCCAGAGCCCGTGCCTCCACTGACGAGTATGTTGAGTTCGTATTGGATTGCCTGCCATAGGAGTGCTGCTACTTCTGAATTCAGCGTACGGTTGTTAATGAAGTCTGTTATTGTCCATGGTTCCTTTGCGAACTTCCTAATGGTGATTAGGTTGCCCTTGCTCGAAATAGGGTTAAGGACGGCGTTGGCCCTTTCCTGTGTCACTAAATGAGCATCTAACAAGGGGTTGAGGTTCGTGATCTGCCTGCCTACTCGTCTAGCGATTATGCCTGCATAGTTTTTGATGTCCTCTTCAGTAGGCACCACAATGTTGGTCTTGAGCCAGCCGTGTTTTCTGTGGTATGCCCAGACGGGCTCTGTGGAGGTATTTATGGCGATGTCTTCGAGGTAGTCATCTTTCAGTAGGAGTTCCAGTTCTCCGAGGCCGAGCATTTCATTGAGCAAGAAGCGTACAAGGAGGGACGTTTCTTTTTCTGGAAGGCCCGGGACCTTTCGCTGCAGCATTGCGACTATTTGGTCATAGAATTTGTTTTTGATTTCCTGCAGCTTGTTTGGATCTATTATTTCTACGGATTGCAACGTTACGGTAGAGATGAGTTCTCCCTTAATTTCGTCAAGCAGGGCCCTGGTTCCGATGTCGATCCGGAGGGCCGATAGATTGTATCGTTTTACGAAGTCCTCGTTTTCTGTTATCTCTACGCGGCTTTTTAGTTCACCATCTTGTATTTCATATGCATCTATTACAGTCATCTTATCACGCTTATTATAGTTTTCCCAAACGATGGGTACCTTATTTTGACGAGGTTTTGCTTTTCCAGTATGTTTGCCCAGGTTTCGATCGTGCCCTCATCAACTTGCAGTGCCTTTGCTGCGGCGTCTATCCTGATTGTCTTTTTGTCTCGGATAACCTGGTATAGTTGGTCTAACCCGGTTGTTATTTTAATTGTTTCTACTTCCTGCGGGTATTGCTTTTTTTCTTCTGGTTCTTTCCTGATTTTTGCCGGAAGTTTCATCATGAGTGTTGGGGATATCGATGCTGATTCTGGCGCGAGGCCCTCAACAACTAAAGGGGCTTCTAGTGGTTTTTCGGCGTCCTTTTTAGTCTTGGCCATATGGGTTTGCGGCTTGTATTTTTTCAGTTGGGGTTTGATGTTTAGGCCTTTGAATCTTTTGATTTTGTAGTAGCTTTCGACTTCGCCGCGCGCATTTTGTTTTGTTTCGAAGCTGATGATCGCATCAAACAAGGTCTCGAGTGCGCTCTTTTCGCCTACCGAAGTTATTTCGTCATCTAGGGTGAAGATGGAAGTTATCGCGGACTTTTTTAGCTTGCTTAAGTTGTAGGACGTGAATTTTGTTATTTCCTCTATGTTGTACTTAGGGAGCAAGACGTTGAGAACGTTCGCCACTAAGAGCACAGGGTCTTCAGAGACTTGCTCTGATATTGTCAGGTTAGTTTCGTTTATCTCGCCTGCGGGGGCCAGCACGAGACCGTTGTCTTTGATGTTGTACGTTTCGGTTTGGCTAGGTGGTGTTGTATGATTTCTTGTGTGAAGGTTTCTTTTTGTGATTCTATGGGTCCTTCGATTAGGATGCTGGTTCCTTTTGGCATTTTAAAGTCGTCTTGCGTTATCAGGTTTCCGATTTCCTCAACGATCTCCTGTTCCGTGCTCTTGCTGAGGTTGATTTCTGATTTTTGGGATAGGACGGAGAGGAGTTTGTCTATGTTGCCGACGAGTTTTTCTTCCCTGATTTCTTGGCGTATTTCCCTGACTTGGTCATCAACTGATTGTAGGCCGTTTGGTATGTCTTTTGGTATTCCCCCGGACGTGTAACTTTGTATGGGGATCTCTAGTGGAGGCGCTTTTTCTCGTGCTTTCTGAATCGGTTTGGGGGGGGTTACAATATTTTCGTGCGGTGTTTCCTGCATTTTTTGTTCGGTCTGTTTTTGCAGAATCCGCGGCTTGTATTTTTTCAGTTGGGGTTTGATGTTTAGGCCTTTGAATCTTTTGATTTTGTAGTAGCTTTCGACTTCGCCGCGCGTATTCTGTTTTGTTTCGAAAGTTATGACTGCGTCGAAAAGCGTTTCTATTGACGCTAGTTGTCTGGAGTCAACGATCGAGGAATGGAGCAAAAATATTGACGTTGTGTTTTTCCTTTTCATTTTGTCGATGTTCGCGCTAATGAATCGGACTGCTTCATCACGTTCTTCGCCTGACAAAAATCGGTTTATTACGGGCTAGGTGGTGTTGTATGATTTCTTGTGTGAAGGTTTCTTTTTGTGATTCTATGGGTCCTTCGATTAGGATGCTGGTTCCTTTTGGCATTTTAAAGTCATCTTGCGTTATGACGTTCCCAATTTCTTCTATCACTTCTTGTTGAGTGACATCGAGTGCAGAAGCCACGTTTTTTAAAGAAGTTGCGGCGTTGCGTTCAGCCAGCATGTCGAGTGTGTCATGAATGCCTTTTATGAGCTTCTTTTGTATGTCTGCGTTCTGTTTCGGTGCGGGCGCGTGAGGCACTCGTTTTTTGCGTGTAGTTTTTTTGACTGCCAGGGATTTCGGTTTGGCCCGTTTTGCTGTGCCCTTTCTTGCTGGGGTTTTTTTCTTTTCAGTTTTTTTGGTTGGCTCTGTCTTGGTACGGGTGTTTGCCCGGCGGGCTTTTTCCTTGTATTTTTCCCGGATTTTGGGAAAGAACTTGGTTTCGAGCTTGTCCATGTATTTGGTGGTTAGGATTTTCTTTTGGACTTTCGCATGGTGCCTTTTCATTTTCTGTATGACGTGCTTGTGTTCGGTGTAGAGCGGAATTCCCAGGGCTTTTTCTAGGTCTAGGACTGCGTCTTTTTCGGGGATTATACGTGCTTCCTCCAGCCCCCTTATTACGCTTTCTAGTGTGCCGATCTTGTTGGCGAGTTCACGCCGCGACATTCTGAGTTTTTTTCTCTGCCTCATTATTTTTGTCGGGAGTCCATAAACAAGCGTAAGCTGCTCAGTTTCCTTTTTTGTGGCCTTCCCGATGCCGATCTTGTGTAGTATTTCTTCGATGAGGTTGTCCTTCATTTTAATTCACTCAGGTGATTTCAGTCCAGAGCACTGTGGACATGTTTATGTTCTCGTGTTGTGCGTTTGTCACGGCTTCTGACTTTATAATTATTCCCTGAAACAACGTTGGGGTGAGCTGAATCAGCGTCCTGGTTCCTGGTTTTAAGTCTGTGATTTCTAGTTCCATTGTTTTTATGTATATCCTAACGTAGCCGTTGTTGAGGTTTATCGTGATGTTGTTGTTCATGTCTGGGTCTATGTTGAAGTTCAGTTCCGCTATGACGTTATATTTTTCGGCCACTGTTAGGGTAAAGGCCATGCTGCCCGGGTTTGTCGAGTTTTCGATTCCAGTTACAGTGTTGTTGTCGAAGTTGATTCCCAGCCATATCGCGGATATGTTTTCGATGTTTTTTATTTTCGTTGATGAACTATTGCGTGTATACATCATTCCGTATGGCGCTATTTGGAATGTTGCGGGGCTCGTCATGGTTGTTGTGTCGATTGACGTGTTCACCTGTGATGTGGTTTGCAGGAAGCTGTTGTAAGCATCCAGCCGGTTTCGTAAATTTTGGCTTGGCATTGACCTGGAGTTGAATTCCTCTTCTATTGTTAGGAGGTTGTTTCGATTCGTGATGCTGTGATAGTAATTGTTCTTGAGCATGGTTTCGAAGTCAAGTTGTATGTTGGCGTGTTCCTGGTTTATTTTCTGTAGCAGTTCACTGGCGTGGCTTTTGTTTGTGGTGAGCCCATTGGACGTGGCTGCGAGGCTAATTAGGATGGTGCCGATTATGGCCAATGACAGTGAATAAAGCACGCCGCGTTTCATTGTATCTCCGTTTTCCATACCCGTAACTGGGCGGTGTAGTACGTGTCTGTCGTGTTTGTCGTGATGATGAACGTTCTTGTTGCTGATGCGGATGTTGATGGTGGGGTGGTGGCCTGTCCAGTTTCAAGCCTGAAGGACGCCTCGAAGTTAGGGGGCTGGTGCTGTGAAATGATTAGTCTCCAGTTGTCTGAGCTGTCCATTATGCCTTGAAGCTCCTGATTAAGCATCCCCTGGTTTAATGTCTCGAGGGTGCCTTTTTTCAGCAGTATGGACATTGCATCGTTGGCCTTGTTTGACATGGCGACGGCCTCACGCGTTTTGGTGAGGTCGCTATCTTGCATCATCTGATTGGTGGATGAGAGTATAGTCAGTACTATAATGAAGGCTAGGAGCACGTCCAGGGACAGCACGAACCCCCTTGTTTTACGATGAGTGTATCCCGACATCGAGTGTCGCGGTCGCGTTTTCATATATTATGGTCCTCCTTGTAACGATGATGTCATGGCCCGCTGGTCGCCCTGCCTGTGCGATTATTGCGCCCTGGCGCCTAACAGTGAGAATGTAGTCGAAGCCTTGCGTATTCAGCAATTCCTTTGTAGCCGGGTAGTCATTGTTTGCAAACGCTATGAGCGCGAGGAGTTTTTCTCTTGAGATTTCTTGAAAGTTCTTGTTCAAGCCGATGAGGGTTGCGTTTTCTGGATTGTCTTGCCAATCAGTGGGGAGTCCCTGATTGCTGATGAGCTGTTCAGCAACCTGGTTTGATATTGACAGGAACTTGGTTTCAAGGTACCGTTCGTCCAGCGACAGGGCTGTATTGTTCCACGAAACGTAGATTGCTGATAGCAGAAAAATGAATATTAAACTCGTGGCTGTGAGTTCTACTGACAGGGCCTGCCCTTTAGATTTCATGGTATCCTCTCTCAATGCCATCACCAAGGCCGATGTCTTCCTGGCCAGCGTTTAGCACGCTAATGATGATTTTGTCGTTCGACTTTTGGAATTTGGCGTGGCTTCCTTCTAGCAGGGTGTACGTTGCATTGAATACTCCTGGCACATTGCACTCTTCATCCCCAATTTTCGATTCGCCATTGGGATATATGTCAGTGTGGCCTGTCATTACGGTAATGAGGCTGGTGTTTTCCTGCGCGTTCATGAGACTCGTGATGATTTCACTTAAAACAATGCACTTCTTTTCAAACGTGATTAGGTTTCGGGTTTGTTGAACCTCGTTTTTCATTTGTATCCCGTGGTTTGTCATTAGTAGGAAAATCAGGGATAACAGTGAGATTATTACTAGTATCTCCACGCTTGCCTGTCCTTTAATGGCACGCATTTTTAGCACTTCTACTTGACGTTGAATTTCCTTTGTGCGATTAGCACTTCCTGGTTGTTGTATGTTGTGGCTTTAATTTCCCATTTTCCAACATGGGCTGTTATCGGCAGTGTGAATGAGCTTGAATATTGGCCGTTGGTCGTGTTGACGATTTTACTATGCGCAATAACCCCCACGGGGTCTTTGAATTCAATGAGTATCGGGTTGCCATCATCAAGGTCTTCATTTTCGTCAAGGGTCCACAGGCTGTAGAACACGGTTCCTCCAACTGCGTAAGTGTCGCTGTTGGTGCTTATGCCGATGCTTTGTATGTCTGAATTTTGTAAAAGTAGGGGCTGGCTGCACGCCGTAATGTAAACTTTGTCAACTTGTGCAGACTGTTTTGTTGCTATGGTCGTTGGGAATGACAAATTCAGTTTGAGGTTCGCGAGGTCTTGGCTAGTCAATCCTGCAAGGGTGCACTGTGCTGTGGTTTCTGTTGTTGATCCGGGTAATACGCATGACGCGGTCTTGTTGACAACCTGTGCATTTAGTGAAACGCCCGCGTTTGATTCAAGGTGCTCTACTCTGAGCGTTAGGTTTACGAGCAAATCCTGGTTTTGAGAGGCAAACATGGCCTGCATGTTCCTGGTCTTGCCGTTGTTGTACAGCTTTCCTAGGATGTTCAGTATGCCGTTTTTGGTTTTTTCCCTGAACTCTGCGCCGGGGTTGCCGAATTCGGAAAAGTAATACACCGTGCCGTTGCCGTAGTTCCAACGTGCAATGAGGTTGTCGTTTCCTGATTGCGATCTGGCGATTTGCCGGAAGTTCTGTGCATCAAGGGTCCCATTAGAAGGGATGTAAGTGTCCGTGACCTTGGCGACCCTCATTGCAGTGTACGTAGAGCCGACAGTGAAGTTGAAGTACTGGTCTGGCTGCATTACCTCAAGCACGCTGGCTGTCTGAGCGCCAGTGCCGTCGTAATCAATGCCAAGTACAGGGGCCATATTTGCTTGCAAGAGGTACGATGACATTATTATAGTGCCGCCCATGGCGACGAAATTTTCAACCTGAATCCGTTCACTGTCGAACAATCCCGGGTTTTCCAGAATGACTAAATCATAGTAGCTGAGGTTGTTGAATATCTGTGGCTCTAGGACGGTGTAAATGTCGGCATCGATTGCGCCCATTTGCGGTTGTAATGAAGTTGATACCCCAAAGTATGCGAAATAGTTGTTAGGGTGATCAATTTCGAGCCCAGTGTACTCTTTACGAACGCGGTCGATTAGTGCGCGGTTGTCATCTGATACTTGAACTGCAGCTAGTAAGTCGTTGCCCATGAAGTCGAGTGCTTGATAGGGATACATGTCGTTGCATGTGAGTGTCGCGTTGGAGCTGCCTGCTGGGTTTACATAGAACGTTTGCATGGCTTGCATGTTGCTGTTTGCGTCGTGGGCTATTGCTGTTATACTCCAGTACCCCGGGGTTCCTGTTTGACTGATCAAGTAAGAGTTCTCGTAAACGCCGTAGACAATTGTCTCGTTTTGCACTGTGTACATTAAGGTTCCGGCAGGATCCAGGATTTCCACGTCGATCTGGTTTGTAAGCATGGGCTGGCCTGTTTGGTCTAGCACGTTTACGTTGTACGCCAATAGTTCGCCCTGTGTAAAATTAGATTTTGGTTGTCTTAATGGGTCGGTGGTTTGCAAGCTGATGTTGCCGATGGTCTGCAGCACGATTATGGCAATGTTGGCCATTAATGAGTCCGGGTTGCCGGTCACGTAAACCTCTCCGCTGTATTGCCCGGGCGGTGCGGTTATTGGGGCAAGCACTTCTATTGTCAGGGTCTCTGTTGCCCCGGGCGCGATTGTTTCCGGGAATGAAATGACTTGCACTAATGGAGCTATCTCGCCTGTTATTGTAACGTTAGTGATTGCCCTTTGGTCTGCTGAGGGGTTGTATAGCAAGAAGTTGTATATTTTAGGTATCAGTGGCAGCACTGTTATTTCTGCGTACTCTGGTGAAATCTGTAAGCTGGACACGTAATTGAGCGCGACCGTGCCGTTTTCTAGTGCCTCTACAGTGATCTTGTATTCCCCTGGCTCTTGAGGCAGGTTTCCGGTGAGCAGTGTCTTGGTTATTAGAAGGATGTCAGACTCTGCGCCAAGTTCATTGACTGTCAAGATTATTGTGTTGTTTGCCACATTCGAGGATATTGTCGATTCTGGAATGTACACCTTGACTGTTTTCTTGTTGCCTGGGCCTGAAACGTAAACGCTGTTGATGGCGTCCTCGAGGCCCTGCAAGCTTGATTGTGTTTTTTCTAGCCGGATAGTGGCCTTTGTTGTCGTGAATGACTGTTGTACAATAGGGATAAGGAATGCTAGAACAACGCCAATAATGATTAGGTATTCGAGTGCAACCTGGCCGCGCTTCATGCATTACTCAATGTTCTAAGAGAATAAATAGATATGTTGATTTTTGGCAAGTACGTTGATTTTTGGCTTATTCATGGATTGTTTTTCAGGCTTCGCCAAAGAGTTCTTCGCCCGGAAATACTTGTACGCCTTTTGATTTTTTGATTTTCAGCGGGTGAATGCGCTGGCTGTGGTCTGTGCTTCGCATTTTCCTCACTGAAATGCCGCGCAGGTAGTGGTCGCGCTGCTTCCAATAATATAGTACTACAACGCCGTCGGTAATGAATTCGGCAATGCCCTGGTTGGACAGTCCGAGGTGTTCCTCGTCAACTTCAGAAATCAGGATTGCAGTAGTGTTTAGGCTTTTTAGCAGCTCTATAAGTTCAAAGACGTTTCTGCGCGCGTCGTACTTGTCCCTGAAGTACGTTGCCAGCAAGGAAATCGAGTCAACAACAATGCGGGTTATCTTGTTGCTTTTTATGATGTCTTCAAGCTCTGCTACAAAGTTTTGCCAGTCTTCGATTTCAGATCTTTTAATCAATAAGCCTTTATCTTTTGTCATGGTGTCCATGTCCCAGCCAAACAGTTCTGCATCACGGATTATGCGCGATTCGGGTTCCTCGAGGCTCAAGTACAGTCCACGTTCGCCGTTTTCAGTTCCGTTAATTAAGTATTGCAAGCCGAAAATAGTTTTTCCTGTGCCGCAAGTGCCCGACAGCAGGATAACGGAGTTTTCTGGAAAGCCGCCTTCGATCAATTCGTCGAATCCTGTTACGCCGCTTTTCTTGCGCAGTACCGTTGTGTCTTTCATGTAAGCAAATAGGGCCCTTTTAACTTATTAAGGCTTTCCCGTTGTTCCGCCTTTCAGGTATGAAGTGAGGCTTTCCTTGTATTGCTTGGGTATCTCGTTAGGCATTGTGATTGCCATGAAGAACACTGTAAAGTAGATGGTCTTGACCATGCTTATTATCATGCCCCCTGCGACGTTGCCCACAACAAGTATTATTAGCGCGAAAAGGAAGATGGGCCAGAAGCCAGTGGTGGCTGCGATGAAAAATGACAGGATGACGAATAAGACAAGACCTAAGTTCACAAAGCTCATGATGAGGCTGCCGACAAACTCAATCCCGAAAATGCCTACAAGGCCTGCAGGCACGTTGTTCTTCAAGTTCCCCAACTCCTTGGCTGACTCGATGAAGTTTTTTTCCTGTATTATCGAGCTTGGCAAGAGGTAGTTGCCTACAAGGTCCCAGGCTTCTTCAATGCCGCGCGCAATCAGCGAGAGAATGATGTTCAGTATCAATGTCATAACTCCCGCGCCCTTTCTCTGGCCCCCCCTTATCCTGGCGGCCATCATGCTGGCGACTTTCTCTAGTATAGTGAGGCCTATTATGTCGCCCTTGTTTATGTCTGCCCGGTCAAGCCCATCGCGATAACTGCAGGCCTCGCCTTTGAAGGTCTTGTAAACAATCCACGTTTGTGCTGCCCTGTAATAGGTCTTGATGAACGGGAAAACCAGGATGAGGAAGAGCAGGGAGAGAATCCATGAGAGTATCATCAGCACGCCGAGCGCTGGAACTAAAATCGATAGTGGAATCAATAGCAAAGGGATGCCGATTGCTGCAAGGAAAACCTTGGCCTCTGCTATCGTCGGTTTCAATATCTCGCGGTTTGTAGATGCAAGTTGGATTGTCCGTTGTATCATGTCAAGCGAGTCTTTCCATCGTTCCATCCCGAACATAAATTAAAAAAAGCGCATCTAGTATATGTAACTATAGCTACTTGTGCGCTGGCTTGTACACGTCACCGTAGTAGTCGCAGTACTTTTTTACAGGGCACGCTGGGCAATTCGGGTTGCGCGGAAAACAGATTGTCTTGCCGTGCCTCACTAGGAGTTCGTTGACGCGCAGCCACCAGTTTTTTGGCGTGATTTTCTCAAGTGCCATCTCGGTTTGCTCAGGCGTTTTGGTACTCACGACTCCAAGGCGATTCGAAATCCGGTGCACATGCGTGTCAACAGGAATCGCGTGCTTTCCAAATGCATAGACCATGACGCAGCCCGCTGTCTTGCGACCAACGCCTTCAAGCGCAACGAGGTCTGTCATGTTGTCTGGCACCTCGCCGTAATGGCGATCCAGTATTTGTTGGCTGGCCATCCTGATCCTCTTGGCTTTTTCCTTGTAAAAACCAGTGGACTTGACAAGCACCTCCAACTTAGGAAGGGGCGCGTTAGCAATCTTCATGGGCGTGTCATAAACAGCGAAGAGCCTCTCTGCTGCCGGTTCCGATTGCTCATCCCGCGTTCTGGCGGACAGCATTGTAGCAATGAGGATCTTGAATGCGTCATGTTTTTTCTGCATCTTGCCCAGCATTGTCGTGTCTTGGTTATCCTCCAAGGTGTCGAGGATCTTTATGAATTTTTTCATGAAAAATCACCAGCGTGAAAATAAATTACGAGAGCACTTGCGGAGAGAACACTGCAATGATTCCGAAAATGAAGATCACCGAAATTGCGATGACGCCGAGCATCATCAGCACGAATGTTTTGGAGTCGACCATGTAGTACTTCGTTTGATGCGTTTCCAATTTTGTTTCCTTTGGCTCGAGGGTGTATTTGTGCAGCGATCTTTTCTCCATACTATAATATAGATGGGGCAACTTTAAATAGTTGCACGTCATTTTCAATAACAAGATGATTCAATGAGCAAGGCAATAGTTATCTTATTGGCATTAATTGCCGTAGTGGCGGGTTGTGTTCAACCTGTATCTACAGGGGACCAAATTCCCGCCGATGCGATGGAGGAAAAATCAGCAGGCACCGTTGCAGATGCCGTTGAGGTGATGGAAGAAATCACGCCAGGTGTAACAGTGGATAACCAGAACGTTGTTTCAGGCACGGTCACAATCGGAATGGCGAGGGCAGCGCAATCTGGTTTTATCGTGATCCACGCGGACAAGGCGGGCGGGGGCCCTGGTGAAGTTATTGGGCAAACGCATGTTGAGAAGGGAGACAATGCAAACGTTATAGTGAATATTGATGAAGCAAAAGCAACGCCAGTATTACACGCCATGTTGCACGTTGATGCTGGCGAGCACGATGTTTATGAATTCCCAGGAGATGACGTGCCAGTGTTGGTTGATGATAGCATCCTAAACGTGCCATTCAGTGCCTTGAACATCGTGGCAGAACCAGTAGAAATTGAGGCGCCGCAAAGGGATACCGCAGCGGAAGAAGCAATGGCTTCAAACGAAACTGGAACCGCGATGCCCGACGGGGTAATGCAGTTTGACGTGATGATAGACGACAATTCAGTGGAGCCCGGCACGATCAATGTAACAACGGGAGACACTGTCAGGATCAACTTTCATTTTAACGATGATGAAATTTATTTCGGCGGCCTTGATGTAAAGAGCGGCTACTGGGACACAGTAAAATACAGACACGGCTCTGCGAACAAGACAAGGACTGTGGAGTTCACTGCCAACAAGACATTTATTTATACAGGTTACTGGCCGGCGACTGACAGGGCCAAAGCTTCAGGAAAGGTTGAGGTGACAGGATAAAATGTTCAGGAAAGTTGGAATAGGAACATTGCTGATTTTTATTGTATTGCTTAGCGCTTGCGTTGGTGGTGAAACTGCGCCCGCAACGACATCACAGGCTGTTCCAGCTCCCGGTTTTGAGGACGCGCCGGAAATGATAGTTGAAGACACTATAGATGACGGCATGATGGAAGGCACAGGCGAAGCTATGGAAGACCCAATGATAGAGGGTGCAATGGAAGGTGCGACTGATGCGATGGGTGACGCAATGGAGGGCACGATGATGGGCCCACAAACGCACAACATCGACATGAGCAACAGTGGTTTTTCTCCAGGGGTGTTGACTGTCAAAAAGGGGGACACCGTCACGTTTACTAACACGGGCTCAAGAGGCATTTGGCCCGCGTCTGAAGTTCATCCCGTCCACAACGCCTATCCCGGCTCGGGAATACAAAAGTGCTTCTCAGGCGGCGACACCTCAATGATATTCGATGCATGCGGGGACATTTCTCCGGGTGAGTCATATTCATTTACTTTCAATGAAGTCGGCACGTGGCAGTACCACGACCACAAGCAGGTGGGCAACAAGGGCACAATAATAGTTGAAGGGTCATGAGGTAAGGTGATTTCAATGGTTAAAACGCTGTTCAAAAACGAGAATGGAAGCATACATTACGGGAGAAATGCACCAGAAGGCTTCATAGCTGCGACGAAAGAAGACGTAGCAACAGCCATCGCTAATCTAGGTGTAATGAAGCTCTGGCGCTGCACAGTTTGTAATGACATGCACATTGGAATGGAACCTCCAGAAGAGTGCCCCACTTGCGGCTCTATTGACGCTTACGTTGAAATAAATGAACAAGAACTAAAAATGGTGATAGGACTATGACGAAAATAATTTTCTTCCTTGGGCAAGAGTGCAACCACTGCCATGTAATGTTTCCTCTTGTAGACAGACTGGAAAAAGAGCACCAAGACATGGAAATCCAGAGGCTTGAGGTGTGGCACCACCCGGAAAATGTGGAGACGATGAAGCAGTACCGCGAAGCGATAAAGAAGGAGTACGGGGAAGAAGGCTTGCCTACGCCGACCTTCATTAATCTCGATACAGGCAAGGCCCTTGTCGGCGAGACCAGTTATGAGGATTTGGAAGCATGGGCAATGGGCAAGTAACTGAAAAGGAAATCGATGGCCTTGTTCATGTTTGGGAAGAATATGTTGACAGGCAGCAACTTGGCGAGGGGGCAAAACCATTTATTCTAAACCCGAACGTTCCAGTTGTTCATCAGCTCGCCAAAGGCGTACTGGATAATGAAAAGAACCACGGCCTTAAGTACTGCCCGTGCCGCGTCAAGACAGGCGACATGGAAGAAGACATCAAGTTACTGTGCCCGTGCAACTTCCAGGTTCAGAAGACGTGGCGGGAGCGTGGTGAGTGCTGGTGCAACTTGTTCTGGAAAAGCGATCATCAGCGCAAGTAGCTTGATATATCGACAACCTCTATCTGCGCCGATTTTTTGTTCGGCAAGCTGTTGCTCACAATGATTTTCTTCACAGGTGCAGTTTTCAGTTTCTCTCGCGCATTTCCAACAAACAAACCGTGCGCGCTAATGCAGTAGATGTCTCGCGCGCCGTGCTGTTTCAGCAAGCGTGATGCCTTAATTAAGGTAGTGCCTGTGCTAATCATGTCCTCGACGAGCAGAATGTCCCTGCCAGAAACGTCCTTGCTGAATTGCATGGAGATGTTTTGCCCGCGCCTGGTTTTCTTTATCACAGACAATGGCAATCTTAGTAAGTTGGCAATGCGTTCAGCGCGCCCCCTTCCGCCAACGTCAGGTGTAACGACAAGGAACTTCTTCCGTTGGAGTTTTTTCGCTAGCAACGGAAGCACTGATTCTGGCTTGAACTTTAGATATCTCTTCAGTGCCTCTGAATGAATGTCATAAATCGTTACGGGAATCTTCAGATTCTTCAGCACTGTGCAAATCACGCCGCCTGATATCGGTTCCCCTGAAGTGTAGATCCGATCTTGCCGCGCGTAGCTCATGTATGGAATAATGAGCCTTTTGATTTTTGCGCCTGCGTGTTTTGCAGCGTCGACAAGCAGCAGCAACTCAAGCAAGTTGTCCTTTGTTATGTTGCTAATTATCGTTACAGCTTTTCCCCGGGGATCTTCCTTGATGCGCAAGTACAGTTCGCCCTCTGGAAAATGAGTCATGTCGACCTTGACTGACTTGATTTTCAAGTGCTTTACAGATTCCGTTGTTAGGTATTTCATATAAGTGTCCTCATTCCAGTAACTGTTTTGCTTCCTCGTCCGTGGTTTGTTCAAAGTTCATGTAGAATTGCCCGATGGCCATGAAACCCTGTGGGGTATCAAGGCAAATCACTTCATTAGCTTCTTGGTTTAGCCGTTGGATTGTTTCTGGTGGGCCAACAGGCACGGCGATAATTACCTTTTGGGGCTTCTGCTTTTTGATAACGCGGGCAGCCATGATCATAGTAGATCCCGTAGCAACGCCGTCGTCGATAATGATCACGATTTTTCCTTGCAGGGGCTCTGGTTTCTTGGCGCCCCGAAGTGTTTCATATCGTTCCTTGGCCTCCAGCTGCTTGATTTTGGATTCTTTCTCAATGTAGCTGTCTGGGACGCCGTAGCTGCTGTGGATTGACTCGTCGATGTAGTAGTCGTCCTTGCTTGCTGCGCCAAGAGCAAATTCTTCGTTGCCAGGGAAGCCGATTTTCTTTATGACAACAACATCAAGCGGCGCTTCTAGCACGTTGGCGACTTCTTTTGCCGTGATGATGCCTCCTCGCGGTATGCCCAGGATTACAACGTCTTTGTTGCCTTTGTATTTTGACAATTTGTCAGCAAGTATCCTTCCGGCTTCTACGCGGTCTTTGAACATTACCTTGAAAAGGAGACGCTTGAATTTAAGGTTTATTCACGCATTCGGTTTCGAAGAATATCGAAAGCTTTATATATGGAAAAAAGCGATGCTTGCACAGTTGAGGAAAATCTAGATACTTCTCATTAGCATGTCGAATAGTATCATGATTAGAATCGCCACCAACATGAATGTCAGGAGTTCTGACCCATGGTGCTTGCTTGCTTCTGTAACAGTTTCTGCTGAGGAGCTTTTTTCGTCGGGTTTTATTTCGAGTGGTTTTGTGTCAGTGGTCTTCTCGTCTTTTTTCTGCTCACCATCTTTCTTGTCTTTTTCAGACCACACAGTTAATCTTCCTCTGCCATTGTATTTAAGGTTAAGTCTCAATACTGATGCCGTTGCTTGTCACGATTATATTTCCATTCTTGTCCGTCCTGTGAATCTCCGCATCGGCTTTGTTTAGCCGGTCAAGGCACTCGCCGGACGGGAAACCATAGCCGTTTTTCCCGACATGGATTACAGCTATCGTGGGGGTGGTTTTTTCTAAAAATTCAGTGGATGAACTTCTTGCGCCGCAGTGGTGACCAACTTTTAGCACGTCAATGTCTGTAGCGGGCAGTTGTTTTTCGCAGTCTCCATCGCAGTCCGCCATAAAGAGAAATTGTGTCAGGCCGTGTTTCAGCAGCATTACGATTGAGTTGTCGTTGTGTTTCTTTTTTCCTCTTCCAGTGTTCAGGATTTGGTATTGCGATTCTCCAATGCTGTCAATAGCGCACAGCTCTGCAACCTTGATGTTCCTGTACTTGAGTTCTTTCTCGAGCTCCGTGTATGTCTTTGTATCCCCCTTCACACCATTGATGATAATTTTATCAACGCGGGTTTTTGTGAGTATGCCTTTGCATGCTCCGATATGGTCTGCGTCGGAGTGGGTCATTAGTAATTTTTGTAGTCTTGAAATGTTATTTTCAGCTAGCGTTTTTAGCACGCTCTCTGAAGCGCCTTTTGGGCCGCAATCTACGAGCATCGTTTCATCCCCCGATTTTATTATGGTGGAATCCCCCTGGCCCACGTTGATGAATTCAACGGCCAGTGTGCCGTTTACTTCACTTACTTGGTCTTGCAGTCTTACACTACAGAGTTCGGGTTTGTTTTGCTGCTGTGCTGCATCTGGTAAGTACAGGTACACTAAGGCGAGGTTTGCCAGAATCAATATGATAAGCCAGCGCATGCCTAGATTGCAACGTTTGAAATATATATCGATTTTGCAACCGTCGCGAGTTTAAACCAGGGTCGGTTTACTTTAGTTTGGCTAGCGTGTCAATTACGTCCTGCACATGCCCCGGAACCTTGACCTTTTCCCAAACATGAGCAACTTTGCCCTGCGGATCAATGAGAAACGTTGTCCTGACGACGCCCATGTATTTCCTGCCGTACATTGATTTCTCTTGCCACACGCCGTACTTTTCCAGAACTGTTTTGTCAGGATCGCTAAGCAGCGTCACTTTAAGACTGTGCCTGTCCCTGAACTTGCAGTGCGAATCCTCTGAATCTGGGGAGACCCCAAGTACATTGGCTCCAATGCTATTGATTTTCGTCAGCTCATTGGTGAAATCAATCGCCTCGGCTGTGCAGCCGCTAGTGTTGTCCTTTGGATAGAAGTAGAGCACGAGCCATTTTCCGGCAAAGTCCTTCAAAAACGCGGGTTTGTGGTCTTGGTTTTTCAATGTAAATTCTGGCGCCTTACCCCCAACTTTGGGATACATGGTTTACATTATACCCTCAAGTTCTTTTAACCTTTGCGTGTAGTCCATCGATCCCCTGTAGAGGTTCCAGAACACTTTCTGCAGCCATGAAACCCACTCCATGTCAGTGATTTCGTAAATGATGCGCGTGTTCCTGTTTAATTCGTCAGGCTTGTAGTCCTTCAGTTGCTCCTCGTCAGTAAAGCGCGCAATGTCATCGTCTGCAACAAAGCCCCGTAAGGGCTGATATGCGTGTTTTATTTCAATCAAGTCAGGGTATCTCTTCATCAAGCTATTCAACTTGGAAATGTTGTTCAGAGACGCAATATTGACGCGGCAGAGAATGTGTATCCTTACTTTTCTTTTGAGCAACTCTTCAAACACATCAAGCACCCTTGTTTTTCCAGCCTTTACGTTGAGGAATGACAGGTTGCCTGAAAAGCAGTACAGGTTGTGTTTTGTCTTCCGGAATAATGGAACAAGTTGCTTGCGGACATGGGCGCTGTTTTCTTCCTGCTGGTCCACGAAACTCCGCTTTCCATTTTTTTGAACGAATTGGTAGATGTCCATGAAGTCGAAATCGCTTTTCCGTCTTTTGGTTTTGATCTGGTTGTACAGGTCATCTTTCAGCGTGTCGCTTAGCACCGCTTCAACGTTTACATAGTAGACAAGCTTCAGCGCGCCGCGGGTGCCCTGGCGGAATGTCTTTACAGCGATAAGGCCTGTCCTGTCTGCGATTTCCTTAACGTAACTGTCCGTGGTGACCCAACTCTTCTTGATGCGCTTGGAAATGTCTTGTATTGTGCACGGTTCCTGCTTTACGAACTCCACGATTTGTGGTATCTGCGAATCTCTCAGTGCCATTACCTGTAGATACGCAAGCCACATTTTTAAAACTATATCATAAAAAATTAAAACGCAATCTTAAATTAGTTAAAACACTATAGTTTAGTAGTAAACACTACTATAATGCAGTAAAAGGAGGATGATGGGGAATGTGGATGCCGCAATATGATGTATCACCAGATAGATGGTCTGTGGAGAGGGGGGGGAAATATGACGAATTGCTACCTCCACAAGTTCGTGAGATAGTTGAAAAAGGCGATGGAGTCAATCTAGGTAACGGAATGGGAACGTTTTTCAATAATGGCAATCATGCTGTCCATTACAGGACAATAGACCCACGCCGGGTGTCGGAAACACCGGTAACAATACTCATTACAGGAGCGAATGATGTAACAGCATACAAAGAAAATCTTAGGGTAGAAATCGCAGACTTACGGATTAGGGAGACTGATGCGCTGGAAGTGCGATCACGTGCCCTAGCCGAATTAGGGGGCGAATAATAATGTGGGAAATTTTCAATTTGGGATATAATCGGGATGCACAGGAAAGAACCAGGGATATGGTTGGGACAAGAATATTGGACACTAGCGTTTTTGATATGGGGGAAGATGTGATAGTGGAGAACTGTAGTAGTCTAACAGAATACACAGTTGCCATTGGTGAAGATGGTGATAAATTGAGGACAGCCTGTATTGTTGGTAATGAGGCTATTAATAGGACTATAAAAAGTAGCGAGCAGGCAATTGCTAATGCTAAGAAAGAATTTGAGTCTTCTATAGATCAGATTATTTTTCATGGAGGTGGTTGAATGTGGCAGATTGAAGAAGCAAGCTGGCAAGAAAGCCGGCAAGATTACATGCAGTTATTGACTGAGATGGGCAGGCAGCACATTGACGAGTCTGTGTTCTACAAAACCCCTAGCGGGTACGTGAAATACGTCAGCACGCCAGACAAGGTTTTCATGCAGTTTTCAGAAGGACGAGCAGGAACCATAACTGCGCACTCTGGAGATCACAGAGCCGTTGGCGTTAGGGAAGCTGAGCAGTTCTTTGCACGTGAAGCTTCATCATTCCGGTATTCAATGCAGCAAGCCCAAAGAGCAATGCAGCACGTTAGGAATTTGGAAGAAGTCTAAGTTTTTATATTCCGGATTCCTAAATACAATATGGTAAAAGAAGCTGCTGCAAAGGGACGCTGGAAGCTATGGCGTAGGGCTAAACCGGGGGCTGAAGAGGCCGCCGCAGAACGGGTCATACAGGGACTCATGGACCGGGCAAAGAAAGCGAAGGTCGCGGCAATTCAACGGCGTGTGGTAACGGGGCTCGCGCAAAGGGCAGATGCTGCATTAAGGGCAGAGGCTGCACTAAGAGCTCAGCGCAAGAAGCCGGTCAGAAAAGGCCCTTGACCTTGCCAAAGTGCATCGTTTCTTCTTCGCTGGCAACGTAAACCTCAAATTCTCCAAGATCTTGCTGCAAAAATGGGGATCGGAATTTCTCTTCTAAAACGTCTGTGCCTTCTGTCATCACGTTAAATGAGGGCATGCAAATCAAGTCTGATTTTCCGTATTTCCCAACGAGGAAGCACTTCTCTTTTTCGCTCGCAATGCCATCACTAATGGTTACAGCGGGGTGCGCGTCGCCAATAACGATTGTCTTAAACGCTTGCGCATTAACTGGGACCACGTCGCCGTGGCACACCAACACATCGTCAAGCGCACGCTGCGTTTCAACAGTGTGGCCACGCTTTGTTGCTATCGGTTCTATGATCTTGTCGTGGTTGCCCTTGATAATGGTGAGCTTGCTGCAGTGCTTTTCAAGGAAAGCCAGGAAGTTGAGCGCGTCTTGCCATTCCTGTTCACTGATCCTGCCGAATTCGTGCTTTATGTCCCCGTTGAGAATTATTTCTTCGACTTGTTTTTTTTCATTGCCAAGCGTTTTGAAAACGCGTTCAGCTCTTCCAATGGTTCTTTTGTATTGTGTCTTTGGGAGCATTATTCCTTGCGCTGCAAGCGCGTCTTCGTATCCTAAGTGAATGTCTCCGATCACTAGCGCTTTGTGTTTTGGTAGGTAGAGCGCGAGGTCAACTATTTCCATCTTCGAGGAAAGTTTGAAAGTTTCCATTAGCCTTCACTTTTTTGTACTCTTGTTGTATTTCGTTAAAAAGTTCTGCGAGTTCGGGGATTGTTATTCTTGATTTCATGCCCTGCCCCAAAAATTCGTCTAGTTCATAAGGCCCACGTTTTTCCCGCGCGTAATCAAGGGCCTGCAATGCAAGTTCTAGTTTGTCGAGCTCTTTTACTAGTTTTGCCTCTGGCGATTTTTTGTATGTGTATTCTTCCCAAGTTTCCCGGATGTCCTGGGCGTCTTCTTGTGGCAAGTGTGAAATCATGTTCTCTAGTGCATCTACTTCTTTTTCGTGTTTTTGTTCGGTGGTGACTCCTTTATGGGGGTATTCTTTTGGTTTTTTTTCCAAGTTTATTGGTACATCACCTGCAAGAGCTTCTGGAATGTCATGTATTATAGCGATTTTCATTGCCTTATTTTCATCTAAGCCCAGTTTTTTGGCGTAGTAGTAACTCATGAGCGCAAGTCTATGCGAATGGCACGTGACTTTTTCTGGGTCTTTGATTTGGTAAATCTGCCAGCCTGTTCTGACTACGTCTTTGAGTTTTCCGACTGTTGAAAAGAATTCCAGTTCAGGTCTCATGCTGTAATGCCTCCGCGTTTTTCCTTCAATGCGATCTTTACTAGTACTTGCTCGTGCATTCTTCTTAAAAACTCTACTTTTTCTTCCATTTTGAGTATGTCTGAGTATCCTTGCATTACCATGTTGAGCGCGAATGGGCTCGGAAGTACGGTTTGTGTTTCCTTGATTTTGATGCTGCCCTTATTGATTTCGTTCAAGATGAGTTTCGCATGTTCGACGTCCATTAGGTCTTCCATTACTTCGCGGCGCGCTTCTTTCAGCACCGGGAAATCTGGGCCGATTTGCTTTGCTGCATTTAGGAGAATCTGTGCACTGACTTGTTGCCTTCCAGCAGTCTTGCGTTGGCCTTTGTACGTCCGTAGAATCATGAGCGCCCGGCCGGCGCAGTGCCTAAATCTTCGTTTAAGCACTTCAGTTTTGTCAACAGCTGCGAGCAGAAACTTGTCCAATGAATCAGGATCCCTGAAGCTCTCTAGTGCTTCTTTGACCCAGCTTGCTTGCCCTTTGTATTCCAAGACGAATCCGTTGTCTGATAAGTTGATGCCAACATTGATTATTTTGAGCTTGCCGATCATGAACGCCACGGCCCTGGACAGTGCATCGTTTGTTCGTCTGCCGTAAGTCGTATGTACTGCCACGTATTTTCGGTCATCGATTCTGGTTTCTTCAATCACGATTCTTTTGTCATGCGGTATTATGGAGTACTTGTATTGCTCGAGAAAATATTCGTAAATCGAATTCGCGGCTTTGTCGTCAGCGTACAGGAATTCCTTAAGCCAATTTATCACGGATGTTTTCGATTGCCCTGCCTTGAATTTTTCTTCCAGCAGCCTTCTCAGCCTTTGAATGCTCATTCCTAACTCGAATGAAAGTGGCAGCATTTCGGAAAACCATGATGGCACAGTAGGTCGTTTTCCTGGCGCGGCTTCTACCTGCATTGTCATTCCCCGCGCGAATTTGTACTTGTATGTGTTCCCCCCGATTACGAAGATGTCCCCGCTTTTGAGCCGATTCAAGAACTCTTCATCAACTGCTCCGATGGCTTGGTCTCCGATTTTTACAGTAATGAATGACTCGTCCGGGATTGTGCCAATGTTGGTCATGTATATTAATCTTGCGAGTTTTCCCCGTTTGCCAACCAGTCCTGTTTCTTCGTCGTACCATATTTTTCCGTATACGTGCCTGTGTTCAAGCCCGTGATAGTTACCTTGCAGGTACTTGATTACGTTGTTGAACTCCTGCTTGTCTAGGTTCCTGTACGGGTATGCGCGTTTTACCGTGCTGTATATTGTGTCGATGTGTGTTGATTCTTGTATTGCGGTGCCGTAGATTTGCTGGGCCAGTACGTCCAAGGCGTTTTCTGGGATGTGGATTTCGTCGATGTGGTGGTCCATCGCGTTCTTCAGTATTACTGAACATTCTACTAAATCATCACGGTTGAGGACTATGAAGCGTCCCTTTATCGTGCTGCGCAACTGATGTCCAGATCTGCCGACTCGTTGTAGTGCGCGGGCTATTGATCTTGGTGATCCCAATAAAATGACGAGGTCTATGTCTCCGATATCGATCCCGAGTTCAAGCGATGTGCTGCAAACCACAGCCTTCAGCTTCCCTTCCTTCAATCGTTTTTCTAAGTCGAGCCTGTGTTCTCGGCTGAGCGAGGAATGGTGTGCCCCGATGGTGTAACCTGTGTTGTTGTCTCCTTGTTCTATGTAGTTTTTTGGAAACTTGTCTTTTAGATGATGGACTACTCTTTCGGTGGCGCTGCGCGTGTTTGTGAAAACTAGGGTTGTGTTGTGCGCCTGAATCAATTGGTCGATTAGTTTGTAAGTCTCATTTTGGATAGTCTCGTAGTCGCTTCGCATTATATCCGGAACAGGGCTCAAGACTTTTAGGTCTAGGTTTTTGATGAACTGCACGTCGACTACTTTACAGTCCCGTGGCTTGCCGTCAGTGTCGTAGCCAACTAGGAACTCGGCGATTTTCTCTAGCGGTGAAACGGTAGCACTCAGCCCTATGCGAGTGAATTCTCCAGCGTGGTTTTGAAGGCGCTCTATTGTGAGTGCGTGGTGCGTGCCTCGCTTGTTCTCTGCGAGGCTGTGGATTTCGTCTGTGATTACCCATTTTACGTCCTTTACTGATTCCTTGAACTTTGGCGAGGCGAGTATTATGGCTAGCGATTCTGGCGTTGTTATGAGTATGTGAGGCGGCGCCCTTGCCATTTTTTGTCTTTCGCTTGTTGTGGTGTCGCCAGTTCTTACTGAGACGCGTATGCCGAAGTCCCGGCCTTCACGTTCTTGCATCTCGCGCAGTGGCTCTTCCAGGTTGCGGTGTATGTCATTGGACAGTGCCTTTAATGGGCTAATGTAGATACAATAAATCTTGTCTTCAAGCTTCTTCTTTTCGCTTATGGTTATGAGTTCGTTCAAGATGCTTGTAAAGGCAGATAACGTCTTGCCACTCCCAGTTGGCGCTGACACGAGCGTGTTTTCGCGCTTGTGAATGTTCATTATAGCGTATGTTTGCGGCGGGCTGAAGCTACCGAACTTGTTTTTGAACCACTTGCTAACTATTGGATTAAGCTCACTGTAGATTTCAGAATCAGAGTAAGCTTTCTCTTGGAAGCTTATCATTATGATTTTATTTGTGTGTAAGTTTGTTTAAAAACATTGTGGTGAGTGGTTTCCGAGAAAAACAGTCATAACTTCTGATAGATCTTGTGCATCTTCAGCACGTCTGCTTCCGGGTCAGGGGCTTCGCAAATCACGGTGCCAGCGATCTTGTATTCCTTTAGTACGAGCAGGAAGTCCCTGTAGTTGAAGTCGCTTTCGTCTATTGGCAAGTGATTCCGTTCGCCGCGCTCTGTATACTCAATGCCTTGCGCGTGGAAGTGCATGTCCCTCAGTGCCTGTTTTCCTAGCTCTTTCTCGACATCGTTAAAGAGGTCTTCGAATTCTGTTTTTTTGTTGTAGCCGCCCTGCGTTATCGCGTGCAAGTGTGATATGTCAATGCATGGCAGGGTATTCTCGACTTCGTTGCAAACGCGAAGGGTTTCTTTTAGTGTGCCCCAGCCAGCGAGTTTGCCGGATGTCTCAGGCCGAAGTGTTACGTTGTGGCCTTTGTCATCAAGTTCCTTACGTGCTTTTTTCATCTGTTCTAGCACTATTGGGTACACTGTTGGCGCGTCGCGTTTCATGTAGAACCCAGGATGGAACACAGCTCCGCGCGTTCCGCCTGATTCATCGAGGCGCGTGGCTGCTTGAACTAATCGTGACCTGGACGCGCCACGCTTTTCTTTTTCTATAGCTGCGAGGTTAATGTAGTATGAACAGTGGCACGATAGCTCGATTTTGTTTTCCTTCGCAGCCTGTTTCACTTCTGGCGCGGCTTCCTTTGACACGTTGACGTTCCTGACAAACTCGAGTTCCATGCATCCAAGGCCAAGTTTTCTGGCTGTAATGACGCCATTAACGGTGTTTCTGGGTTCTGTGGAAAATGGGATTCCGGCTGTGCCGAAGAGCAGTTCTTTCATCGGCCTTATTATGGGGTTGAAGATTTATATACCTGCGGTTCCTTGTTTGGATCATGGGTTTGGTTGATCCGCTTGCATGGATATTGATTGTTACGGGCCTTGGCGCTACGTTGTACTACTGGCAGTTAATCCTGAGGTTGGAGAAAAAGTTCCAGGACGTCGAGGCCTTTCAGCACATTAGGATGTGGCGCTTGGCGATGGCGGTTTTTCTTTTTGGTATTGCAGTGTTGCTGTTTGGTTAGAATTATTTTTTTCGCGGGCCGGAGTCTTTCATCTGCGCCTTCTGCAACTTTCCGGAATAGTCAATGTACACGGTCTTGTTTTCGCTGAACTCTTCGACGCCAGCCCAGCCAGCTTCCCGGGTTCCATTGCCTGTGCCTTTTGTGCCGCCGAAGGGCAAGTGTACCTCAGAGCCGATTGTCGAGCTGTTAATGTAGGTGATGCCAAAATCCAGATCCCTAATTGCTGTCATGGCGTTGTTGATGTCTTGCGTGAAAATTGAACTAGACAAACCGTAGTCGACGCTGTTCGCGACCTTGATTGCTTCTGTTAAGTTATTTACTGGCATGATTGCAGTCACCGGGCCGAAGATTTCTTCTTGCGCAATCGTCATTTTCGGTGTAACTTCTGTGAAGATTGTCGGCGGATAAAACAACCCATGGCCGCGCTTGCCTCCACACAACAGCTTGGCTTTTTGTTTCTTTCCTATGTCTACGTAGTTCTGTACCTTGTCTTGCGCACGCTTGTTTACAAGGGGCCCGATTTCATGGGTCAGGGCATTCCCGATTTTTAGTTTTTGTGCAGCTGCGACGAGTTTTTTCTCGAACGCTTTTTGGATTTTCTTGTGTACTATTACTCGGCTTGCGGCGGTGCATCTTTGGCCGGTTGTCCCAAAGGCGGCCCATACTGTGCCTTCAACTGCCAAATCAAGATTGGCGTCATCCATTACAATGATCGGGTTCTTGCTTCCTAACTCTAGACCTATTTTTTTCACGCCTGCGTTTTTTGTGATCCATTCCCCGGTTGCCTTGCTGCCCGTGAAACTAATCATGCGCACATCGGGATGCTCAACGAGGCGCTTGCCTACCGTACTCCCTGGGCCAGTGACGAGGTTGATGACGCCTTTTGGGATTCCTGCTTTTTCGAGTACTTTTACTAGTTCGATTGCATTGAGGGGGGTGTCGCTGCTTGGTTTGAATACTACTGTGTTGCCGCAAACCAGCGCTGGGCCGAGCTTCCACGATGGAATCGCTACTGGAAAGTTCCACGGCGTAATGAGTCCACAGACCCCTATTGGAATCCTTATTGTGTATGCTGCTTTGTTTTGCAGTTCACTGGTTGTGGTGTGGCCGAACATTCTCCTGCCTTCGCCGTGGAAATACTTGAACGTGTCGATTGCTTCCTGCACATCAGAAAGGCCTTCCTTGAGTTGTTTTCCCATTTCAATTGAAACGAGTTCGCCGTAGTGCGTTTTGTCTCGTTGCAAGATGAGTGCGGCTTCGAGCAGTATGTCTGCGCGTTCTGTCGGTGGCATCAAGCGCCATGATTCGTATGCCTTCTTGGCTGCAGCGACTGCCCTGTCGACATCTTTTTCGTTGCCTTGCTGGAACTTGCCGATGGATTTTTCACTGCTCGGGTTGATTGAGTCGAATGTTTTTCCACTTGAGGATGGTTGCCATTTTCCGTCTATGAGTATTCCGTAAGTTTTCATAATTTCTTATCTCCTCCACTATATTGAGATTAGCTGTGATACAACACTGCCAATGTAGTATGTTATTATGATGCCGATTCCGGCGATGGCGGACAGTTCTAAGCCTGACGTTAGCGGGTTCTTCATTGTTACCCTGGTTTTGGCTGCGCCGACAATGAACGCAATTATTAGCGACAGTGATATAGAAATTTCGAGCGCGGTTATTGGTGGCATGAGCGCGAAGGGCGTCAAGGGGATGAGTGCGCCGATCATGAATACTACGAACATCACGCTTGCTTTTCTCCACGGCGCGCCGCTTTCGTACGTTAACCCAAGTTCGTATTTCATCATGGTGTCGATCCAGAGTTTCTTGTCGCTTGTTATCGTTTTTACTATGTCTTCGAGTTTTTTCCCGCTGTAGCCCATTTTTGAGTAGATGCTTCGTATTTCCGCGCGCTCTTCTTCAGGCATTTCCTCGACCTCACGCGATTCGCGTTTCTTCTCTGCAAGGTAAGTTTCCTGTTGGCTCTTTGTGGATATGTATTCGCCTAGGAACATTGATGTGGCTGCCCCAAACGCTGCGATAATGCCAACAAATAAGATCAAGGGGCCGCTTTTGATTGCCCCTGTGATGCCCGCCAAAAAGACAATCGTAGAGACTAAACCATCATTGAATCCGAAGCTGGCGCTTCGAATATACCTTGCGATTACGCCTTGCCGCTCGTGATTTTTAATGTGCGTGACAGCTTTTTGTTTTGCCATTGTTTACAAAAATCAGCGGGACTATAAAAGGCTGCGCACATAGTAATATATGGTTTGGGCACTCTATTTGTGCACGGGGGAATTATTGGTATGTGGACTCATGAAACGGAATTGAGTATTAAAGAAAAGCGCGCGTTAGTGAAGCAGATCGCCGATTCTCTTACTTGGCTTGACGCCAATGGTATTAGCCTTGAAGACTTAGAGGATATTGATTCGTGGGATAAAGAATTTGGAGATATTGATGAAGATGACGAGGGGGAGTTTGAATTCGAAGATTTCCGGAATAAAACTGAGTGAGCGGAGTTAGTAAAGAGTATTCGAGCGGTTTTTAGATCAAGTCTTCGTTTCGGTCCTCATCTCTGATGTGTATAACATTTACAGGGCATACTTCCGCGGCCATCATATTATCGTCTAGTTCGTGTTGATCAATTTCAAGTTCTTCCCAGTCATCTCCCTGTGGGTTGTCTTGGTTCTTGATTTTGTCAGAGTCTACAAGATGTGATTTCCCGTCAGACTCCATTGCCCAGAATTCGGGTTTGATTGCTGCGCAGGCTGCGCATCCGATACAGCCGGGCCTGTTGTGGATTATTTTTAGCGTCATTTTTTCTCAGTTCGGTTATTCAATTAAGCAGATGTCACATTTTTCCTTCACGCGGGCTAGCGCGATGTCGGTCGCTGTGCACCTTGCACACTCTGTTTTTGTTTTTTTCATCTGCTCAAAAACAAGTTTTGTGTTGTTGATGATCTTGTCTTCCACGAGTTTGAACATCTGCTCTGGGGTTCCGCCTATGTGTTCGACGTAGCTTGAAATGACACCCCCTGCATTTGCGACAAAATCGGGAATGATGTGCACGCCTTTTTTTACCAGAGCCTCTTCAACGTCATGTTTCATCGCGATGTTTGAACCCTCGACAATGAGTTTGAATTTTATGTTTGGCACATCGGTGTGTTTTATTAAATCAGGAACAGCTGCTGTTATTAGGACGTCTGCTTGCACGTTTAGGATTTCGTGTGGTGGCTTGACTTCACCTTCGCCATATGCTGTGACGGTTCTTTGTTCCTGCTTGGTTTTCATTAGTTTCTCATAGTCAAAGCCGTTGCTGTTTATGATCGTGCCTTTGCTGTCTGAGACTGCGATGACGTTGCCACCGTTTTCAGTAATGTATTTCACGACAAAGGTGCCTACATTGCCGAAGCCCTCTACTGCGAACGTTGTCTTTGAAATGTCCATTCCATAGTGGGCGAGCGCTACCTTTGCTGCGTGATAAACTCCAAAGCCTGTGCTGCCGAGCTCGTGCGGGATTCCTCCGAGATCTGCGGGCTTGCCTGTGCATGATTTTAGGTCTCCGTTTGCGGTTGCGTATGTGCGCATTTCTTCTTCTGCCATGCTGATGTCTGGAGCGGCGATGTATTCGGACGGCGAGAGGTTCCGTAGTGCCTTGGCGAACGCTGCCACGATTTCCTGTTTTTTTTCGTTTGAAAAGTCGTGTGGGTTGGCTATGATTCCTGACTTTGCGCCTCCGAATGGCAAGTCTGCCATGGCGTTTTTTAGCGTCATTGTCCTCGCTAAACGAAAGACCTCTTCCTTGTCGACTGTCGGCGTCATTCTGATGCCACCCTTGCCCGGGCCCAGTGCAGTAGAGTCTATTACGAGGATGCCTCGCATGCCCACGCGGGGGTTGTATACTTCTACGATTTTTGCGGGTCCGTATGCGTCGAACATTTTAATTGCTTCTTCCATTGTTTTATCACCGTTTTGTATTTTGAGGAGTTTGTTCTTTAAAGCTTTGTCTTCCCTGGGCCTTACCACGTAAGTTCAACCTGGTCAGTGCGCCAATTTGGGTTTATGTCAATGTCTTTTTGTGGGTTTTTTGATAGCGACCCGACGAGGGAGATCATGGCGCCGTTGTCCCCCAGGTACTCGTCTTGCGGCACGCCGAATTGTGCGTTGTGGAGTTTTGCCATTTCGCTCAGCATGGTTTGCAGCCTGCGGTTTTTGGCAACCCCTCCAGTTAGCAGGACTTCGGTTTTCTTAGTATGCGCCAGGGCGCGTTCTGTAACCTCGGTAAGCATTGCGAATATGGTTTCCTGGAAACTGTAGGCCATGTCTTCCAGCTTCTCGGTTTTTGCCTTTTTGCTGGCAGCGGTGACGAGGCCCGAGAACACGAGGTCCATGCCCTTGACAGTGTAAGGCAAATCGATGTACTTCTTACCAAGTAAAGCCAGCTGCTCGATTTTTGGTCCACCAGGCATTGGCAAACCTATTGAGCGCGCGAACTTGTCTATCGCGTTTCCAATGCCGATGTCAATGCATTCCCCGAAGATCGCGTATCTGTTGCCTTGCTGTGCAATGATCTGCGTATTTGCTCCGGAACTGTAAACTATAAGGGGGTCCTTGAACTTGAGGGTTTGCTTGCCGATTTCTATGTGGGCTATGCAATGATTGACTGGAATTATTGGCTTGCTTAATGATTTTGCGAATTCCATTCCTGCCACGAGGCATGGCGGCAAACCGGGCCCAGTTGACAGTGCAATTTGGTCGATGTCTTTAATTGAAATGTTGGCTTTCTGCAATGCGTTTTCAAGAACCTGTTGCGCAACGCTGCGGTGGTGTTGCGCCGCGTCTGCCGGAACAATTCCCCCTTTTTCCGGCTTGTACATATCGAATTCGTTGGCAATGATCTTGTTGTCTTTGATTATGCCGATTCCGAATGTATGGGCTGTGCATTCAATTCCCAGGGTGGTCATTACTATCCTATCCCGAATATTGCTGTTAAAACAATGAAGTCGTACAGGTAGTGCGAGAGTACGGGGGCAAAGAGAGATCCTGATTTTTTGTATTCTATGCCAAGTATGATGCCCAGGACGAACACACCTATGACTTCGCTGATGCTTCCAAAACCAAGGTGGGCAAGGGCGAACATGAAGCTTGCAAAGATGATGTTTGTTTGTCTCTGGAGGTATCCCCTGAAAAAGATTTCTTCGACAAAGCCAGCTGCCATTGCCAAGATGAGCAAATCGAGTGGGTTTTGTTTCAGCAGGGTCCTTGGCACGATGCTGAGGTCTTCTGCAAAACCGAGATAATGAAGCGCGCCTTCAATTGCGAAGGTCGCGATGAACATGATAACAAGATAGTAGATGGCGAGCGCGATTTGTTTTTCTATGTTTGTGTCTTTAAAGCCGACCCTTGACAGGGCTTCTTTGATTGACTTGGGTCTGCCTATGCTAATGTATGTGACGATGAGCATTGCTGCATACAGGATGAGCGTAGACGCCACAGCGGACATTATTTTTTCCACCTAGTGTATCCGCATTTGCCGCAGTGCAACCTATCATGGTGTTCTGCAAGGAAGTTTCCTTCTCCGCATTTAGGGCAAGTTGAGTCCTTCTTTTTGCCTTCTTGGTAGTGCTTGCCGATTTGTGGTTTTGGCGCTTTCTCTTTCTGTGGTTTCTTTCCCATTTTGTTTCACCTCATCGTGTCATTCGGTTTTTTCTTGTGTTTCCTTTGGTTTTTCTGCCGGAGATTCTGCTGGTTTTTCCTCTGCAACCCGTTTAAGTTTGTACGCCTTTTCAATGGCTTTTCGTTTTTCTTCGTTTTCGTAGATCTTTATGTACGCCCTTGCTTCGTTTTTTCCGTAGGCCTGCTGTATTGGGTCTACAGCTACTTGTTCTTGCTTTGCTTTCAGTTGCGCTGTCACTGATTCAATAATCTCCTTTCTTGTTGGGGTTTTTTTGTAGTCCTTTATTGTCGCGTGAATTTCCTTGCGGTGAAGCAGAGGGTTGTTTTTCTCGTTTATGATTTCGATTTTCACTTATTTCACCCTTTTGTTTATTTTGTTATCCGTATTGCGTATTTGCCTGGTACTTTGATCTCTAGTTTTTGTGCAATCTCTGATTTTTCTGGATTCATTACGATAACGTAACCTTTCCAGCTCTTTGTCAGGTTTGACTCCTTGCACAGTGGGCATATGTCACCCTCTGAAACCAGGAGCCTGCAGTTCTTACATGCTTTTTCTGCCATTTTTCATCACTTCTTTTTAGCCCCTTTTTTTGGCGCTTTTGGTTCCTGCGTTTTGGCTTCCTTTTTCTTTTCCGCGAGCTTTGCCCATTCAGGGTTTCCTAGTCCTGCTTGTCTCATTGTCAGGTTGATCTTTGACTCGCTCGCGTTGTCTTTTAGTGACACTGCAATGACGCGCGCGTATACCTCGTCCCCGACCTTGAGAACCCTTTTGGATTCCTTTCCTGAGAGCGCGCCTGTTTGTTGGTTCATGCTCATGAAGTCGTCTGTTACCTGAGACACGTGAACGAGTCCTTCTATTGGGCCGAAGCGTATGAACGGCCCAAATTCTTGCAGGTCTGTGACCTTTGCGTGTATGACTTCGTGGAGTTCTGGTTTGAATGTTACGAGGTCAAATTCGACGTCGTGATAACTTGCGCCGTCGCCTAGTATTATTTTTCCGTCGCTTATGTTTTTCGGGTTCGTCACCGTAATGACGACTCCGAGTTTCTTGTCGAGCCTGTTCTCGTATTGGTGTCTGAGTGCGGATAGCACGGACTCTTCGATGTTGCTCGAAAAGAGGTTTGGTGGTATTCTAATTGTGTCTTTTATGGTTACCAGATTATACATTGTTTATTCGCCTCCGGCATGTCTTTTAATGCAATTCTTGGATTCTTTTTCTTGGATTGTTAATGTTGTCGTTGTCATTTATGTTTTGTTTCGGTTTCTTGTCGCTTTTATATCGGTTGTATGGTTTGTTTTTTCCTCATCCCGTAAACAGGGATGCCCTGTTGTTTTGCTTTTTTCTTGAGGTCTTTGTCGTTAGTTGCAATTGCTGCGTTTTTTTCCTTTGCGATTCTTACTAGCTCTGTGTCTGCGCTTCCTTCGCTTTCGATCACGGGTATCTTTTTTTGTTTTATGATGGCGAGCGCGAGTTTCGCGGCCTGTTTGTCATTCAGGTTTTTTAGTTCGTTGATGACGCTTCTGATTGTTTGTATCTGCGCTCCCGGTTCCGTTTCTTGGATTTTTGTGATTATGTCTATGTTGAATTGGTGTATTGCTGCCAGTATGTTTGTGTCTAGTAGTATTATCATGCTTGTGTTCCTATTCCTATTAAGGTCCATTTTCCATTTATCCTTCGGGATATGGCGGTTCTGTCGCCATTGTTTATTGAGACTGGTTTTTTGAGCAGTATCTTGATTTTGTTTCCTGCTATGCTTGTTGATGTGCCTACTGTTGTCGATGTGCCAACGTTGAGCACTAGTAGTTCTTGGGGTTTTATTGGGTCGACTTTTGGCTCCCTGTTTATGAGCGTGGTTTCCAATTCCAGGAGGGCTTTTACGGGTGGTGTTTTTTCGGGGTATCCTAGGACGCTGCCTATGAGCCTGTCGCCTTTTGTCATTGCAGGGTCCAGGAGGGTTCCTACGCCGACGAGGCCGCCATTCACTGCTTCCTTGAGTTGGCCGCCTTTGACTGAGAGGCTCATTACCTTTGTCCTGAGGGGTTTGTTGTTTATCCCGGGCACGATTTCTATCTCATCACCTACAGCGAGTTTGCCTGATATTATTGAGCCTCCAATGACGCCGCCGTTTATGTCGTCGATTTTGTGAATTCCGGGTTTGTTGATGTCGAACGATCTCGCTATTAGCATTTTCAGGTCATTTGATGCCTTTCGTGTTGGCGTCTTGATTGTGCTTTCGATTGCCTCTAGCAGCGGGCCGATGTTCAGGTTGTAGTGCGCTGCTATCGGAATTATGGGTGCGTTTTCTGCGATCGTGTTTTTAACGAAGTCTTGTATTTGCTTGTAATTACTTAGGGCCTGTTCCTTTGTCACCAGGTCGATTTTGTTTTGGACAATCACTATGTTCTTGAGGCCTATGAGTTCCAGTACACGGAGGTGCTCTTTTGTTTGCTCCTGTGGGCATTGCTCATTTGCCGCAATGACCAGCAGTGCGCCGTCCATTAGTGCAGAGCCCGAAATCATGGCGCTCATTAGCGATTCATGTCCAGGGCAGTCTAC
Source organism: Nanobdellati archaeon (assembly GCA_018304505.1). GTDB lineage: Archaea > B1Sed10-29 > B1Sed10-29 > B1Sed10-29 > JAGVWA01 > JAGVWA01. Next base: position 18,249 of record JAGVWA010000005.1, on the reverse strand, counting down.
GAAGCTCACTTTCCTTACGAGGGTGCCGTTTTTTCCTGACTTGTTGGTTTCTTGTGTGCCGTAAGGCTCGTTTTTGTCGTCGTATTTGTATATTGTCGCGTCTGCGTAACCTAGGCGTATGGTGATGCCTCTCTTGATTTCTTCGCTGTGCCTGTCTGCCCATTCTCCAGTCAGGGCCTTAGTGAGGCTTGTTTTGCCATGGTCTACGTGGCCCACGACGCCGATGTTGACTTCGGCTTGCGTTGCTTCTTTCATTATTTATGCTCCTGCTTGCGTTTCTTGGGTCTTTGTTTCTGCCTGTTCTGGTTTTGCTTCTTCTGCTGGTGTCAACCCTAGTAGTTCGGGTATTTCTTTCTGGCCTGCCTGTAGCACCTTTAGGTTTATTTGTGCTAGGTCCTCTGCTATGATGTTTCCTCTTATTGTTTTCTTTCTGCGTTCTCCATGTTTTGCTTTTTTGAGGCCGGTTCCTTTTGTTAGCAGGAGGCGCTTTCGTTCGGTTCCGTGTAGGTCTTTTCTCATTGGGAATCCGTCTTTGTCTGTGCCTCCAGTTACCTGTAGTGTGTAACCGGTTAAGCCGAGGGGGCTGCCTTCTACCTCGTTACCAATTTTCGTGCCTAGTAAGGGCCTTGCCTTTTGATTGTCTATCTCGATTTGGTAACTTTTTCCGTCTTTTGGGGTTGAGATTACTAGTTTCATCGGTTACCCTCCTTGATTTGCCTGATTGTCATCAGTAGCTCTTTTTCGTTTATTTTGCCTAGTAGTTCGTATATTTGGTTTAGCGGGATGGCCGTGTAAAGGATGTCACTCTCGAACAGGTTGCGCCCTACAGTGGCGCCTTGTATCGATATCGCGACTTGCTGTCCTGCTTCGGCCTTGTCTATTGATCTGCTTTTTTCCTGGATGCTCTGGATTACCCCGACCTCTTTTCCTTCTTCATTCATTAGGGGGTACTTGGATTTGATTATGCCTCTTTTGACTTCAACGCCGACCACTGCCGGTTTTGTTGCCCTGAATATGAAACCGGGAATCACTCGGAGTTCAGCTGGAAAGATGTAGTGCTGGAGTTGTTCCTGTTTCTCTGTGTCTCTTTCTTGCTCTGCCCACTTTTCATAACTCTCCTCGAGGTGGTATATGACGTTTGACTCGAAGAGGGGTATATTCTTGTTCTTTGCCTCTGTTTTTATGTCTTCCGGTGTTTTGACGTTAAAGGCGAATATTACGCCAAGGTATCGGTTCTGTTTTTTTATAGCCTCGGCCTCGAACACGTCCTGCTTTGTTACTGGGCCAATATCTGCCCGCTTTATTTCGAGGTTCTTTGCCCGTAGTATGGTGACTAGGGCTTCGAGTGACCCGAGCGCGTCGGCTTTTATTATAGCCCCCTCGCGGTCGGTTTTTATCTTGATTTCCTCGATTTCCCTTGTCAGGTCGTGTATGGCTTCCTCTTCATCCTCGACTACCTGTAGCGGCGACCCGCTTAGTACTTTTTCGAGGTTTGGGGCGCTGATTTTTAGGCCTGCAGCTGCGATGACCCGTGGCACGCTTTTGAATTTTTTTGATGTGTCCCTGATCTCTTCCAGGGGTGCAGGTTCAAGGAGCGCGCGTACTTTTGTTATCAGGACTTCGTAGTCGTCGTTCATTACAGCGATTTTGTCGCCCTGCTTTATCGTGCCCTCGTATATTATCGCGTCAATTGTTTTTCCAAGGCCTTGAAGTTCCTTTACCTCGAGCACCGTTCCTTTTGCTGGCTTGTTGATGTGGATGTTTAGTTTTTGTAGCATGAATTTCTGCGACAGGCCCGTAATGAACATCGTGAGTTCCGGAAAGCCTTCGCCGGTTTTTGCGCTTATCGGCACTATGAGGATTTCGTTTGTGAGGCTCTTTACCCGGTCGAAGCGCTCTGAATTGAATCCGAGTGCGCCGAGCTTTGCAACGATTTCGTATACCTTTTCCTCGAGCATCTGTTGCACCTGAGCACTTTGTTTTTTGATCGTGTCTGTGAACGCTGCGTTTTTTTGTGTTTGCCAGCCGTGGATTTTGTCGATTTTGTTTGCGGCAATGATGAACGGCGTTTTGTAGCTCTTGAGGATTTCGATGCTCTCAATGGTTTGGGGCTGTATGCCTTGGTTTATGTCGATTACCAGTATCGCGAGGTCGGCTATTGATCCCCCTCGTTTTCTTAGTGTGATGAAGGCTTCGTGCCCCGGCGTGTCTATGAACAGCAGCCCTGGTATTTCGAGTGTGAAGCCGTACTTCTTCAAGAGGGTTCCGGCTTTTTGCTCTATGACTTCTTTGGGCATGAAGCTCGCGCCGACGTGTTGCGTTATTAGGCCTGCTTCCTTTGCTGCGATGCCTGAGCCACGCAGGTGATCAAGTACTGTGGTTTTGCCATGGTCTACGTGACCTAGTACTGAGATTATTGGTGATCGTGTCGTCATTCTTATCGCCCGTTTCTGTTTTGGCTTCGTTTGAAAAATAGTCCCTGTGTTGCTGCCTCAGTTGTCGCGCACCTAATTTGGGGCGTGCTTACTCCGATTTTAGGAGGCCCGAGGACTATTTTCGATTGCTTTTTAGGCTTTTCGTTCTTCTTCTGCGTACACCCACTCATAATTTGCTGCGGTGTAGTTGAAGAGTTCTTCTGGTTTGAAGAACCGTTTGATTTCAGCTTCTGCTGCTTCTGTTGAATCTGAAGCGTGAATGAGGTTGTTCATGCTCATGCCGTAGTCGCCGCGTATGGTTCCTACCGCTGCTTCTAGGGGGTATGTTGCTCCGCACATCTTTCTGACCTGGTTGACAGAGTCGTTGCCCTCTAGCACGACTGCGATTACGGGTGCGCTTTTCATGAATTTACTCAATCTGGGAAAGAACGGTTTGGTTACATGGTGTGCGTAATGTATGTTCAATGTCTCGTCGGTGAGCTTTAGCATTTTGAGCCCGGCGATTTTGAGGCCGCGTTTCTCGAACCTTGCTATTATTTCGCCGCAGACCTGTCGCGTTACGGCATCTGGTTTTAAGATTATGATGGTTCGTTCCATGGCCATTTGATCATCATTTACATTTGATTGTCATTTATTTTGTCTTTGGGTTCTTTGTGATCCACTTGAGTTTCCGGGGGTTTCGGCCCATGTTGTGGCTCTTTTCGCATTTTCCAGAGCAGAAGTGCATGCGCTTTTCAGCTTTGCTTGAGTATATCTTTCCCGTTCCAGGGGGGATCTCTGTTTTGCAGAATGAACATTTCATTGGTCATCACTTTGTTTAGCGTCCTCTGATTGGCTTGGCTTCGGTTTCCGTGTCTCGAAGGAGGAGGATGTCGTTTGATTTTATTGGTCCTTTTACGTTTCGTCTCATAATTCGGCCCCTGTCCTTGCCCTCTAGCACCTTGGCCAAGACTTGCATTATCTCTCCCCTGACGCCGGTTTTGCCTATTATTTCCATTACCTGCGCCTGAACTGCGTCAGCGCGCCCTTCGTCCCTTGGAGCGCTTTGCCGTTCTGTTGGCTGATATTTTTGTTTTTGCTGTTCCTTCTGCGGTGCCTTCGGTGTATCCTGCTTCTTTGCCATTTATTATCACGATTTATGCCTTTTCTTTTTCGCCTTGTTTGCTCGCGATTTCCTTGATCAGGTCTTTTGCCTGCCCTTCGTCAATTATTGCGACTGCACTTGTGGGCACGCCGATGCCTGCTGCGCTGCCGAGTTCCTTTTTTGTAGGCACGTTAACGAAAGGTGTGTTTTTTTCCTTGCTGAGCAGGGGCAAGTGTGCAATGATTTCCGGCGGTTGTGTGTCATCTGCGACCACTATCAGTTTTGCCGTTCCGCGTTCAAGGGCCTTGGTTGCCTCGTTGACCCCGCGTTTGATTTTGCCTGAATCCCGCGCTTTTTCAATAGCTTGAAATGCTTGTTCAGCTAATCCTTCTGCCATTCTTGATTCCTCCTTAATTATGGTCACTGCCCCCGTTACGAGAGCTCGCTAATTTCATCGGATTTCGTGAAAATTAGTCTGTTTTATTGCATTTTTTGGGGTATTTAAAGCTTTTGTTCCAACACATGCGCCAGTTTTTTATAGATGCGCTGCCTAATGTTTTTGGGGGTGACATTTGTGTGGAACGGGAATAAACAGCAGTTTACGGAGGCAAAACGCGTTGCGGAAGATGTCCGGGGGGCTTTACAGGATCAGGTCCAGCGAACACATCTTGAGATCCTTTGGGGAAACCCCGTTGACACGGCTGCATATCGTGAAGTTGGGGAATTACTCAACAAGCTTGATGGTATTTAGGTCAGCTTCCTGTTTATCGATTCCAGGATCTGCAGGTCTGCACTTATGTCGCGTTCGCTGATGCCGAATTCGAGCCAGAATTCCCTTAGGGCTTCTGGTTTTATTTCTCCAGCTTTGATGAGTGCTTGCAGCGTTGGCAGCCGGGGATCGTCCCAGCCTGTAAATCGGCCGTCAGCAATGCCCTGCTTGATTTCGCTTGTACTGAGCCTGCCGAACTCGTGAATCGCCACGCGGCCGACGTACATGGTTTCAGGATACGCCCAGCCAAGCATTTTGTACATTATAGTCTGCCGGTCTGTGCTGCTCATTAAGTCCTTGCCCCTGATGATGTGTGTAATCCCGTTCATTTTGTCGAGCACTGCGCCTGCAAAATCAAGCATTGGCCACACGCGGTACTTAGTTCCCGTGCGCGGGTGCGGCTCTGTCGCGATCCTGAACGCTGGCCAGTCGCGCAGTGCGTTGTTTTTCAGCTTTATGTCTGTCTTTATCCTCGCCACCGCCGCGCCCTTTTTAGCCTCGCCTGAGTGCATTTGTTTCCAAAGCGCCTTGTTGGCGGCTATCGAATTAGGCCTACAGGGGCACGCCTTGCCGTTGTTTTTCAATTCGCTGAATTCTTCTGCGGGGCATGTGCATATGTACATGTCGCCTTTTTCGAGCAGCTGCTCGGCTATCTTGTAGTAGTCTTCCATGTGGTCTGACGCAATGTATACTTTTGAAACGTTGCAGCCGAGCCATTTTGCTTCTTCCTGTATCCAGGTATAGGCTTCAGGCAGTGGTTTTTTGTTCTGTGGGTCTGTGTCGTCGAATCTTAAATGAAGTGTGCCGTTGTATTTCTTTGCGTACTCATCATTCAGAATCAGCACGCGCGAGCCACCAAGTGTCAGCGGCCCGTTTGGGTTTGGCGCGAACCTCACCACGACGTGGCTTGTGTTCCCTGGCAGGGGCTTTAGTTGCCTTTCTGGTTCGGGTTTCTTCTCCAGCGCGTTGGGCCACAGGCTCAGTAACTCGGCTTTCTGATGATCTTGTGTCATTGCATTGATTTCGTTCACGACCTCTGCTGTTTGTTTTCCGAGGTTCGCCATGTCGCTTTTTGCCTCAGGGTGCTCGCCGATGACCTTGTTTATTACAGCTCCCTGCTGTGCTTTCCCATCATGCTCTACTGCGTTCTTTAGCGCGTGCTTTAGAATTGTGGGTTTGTAGTTTGTCATGCCTATAAGCCTCGCTGTATTTGCCATTCCCTGAGTTTTCCATAGAGTATGTAATCGGTGTTGCGCAAGTCGTTTATTGACCTTGACCCTGTGAGGAACATGACCTGTTTGAGTTCTTCTTCGATTCTGTCTAGGTATTCTTCAACGCCGGTTTTGCCCCTGCGCTTGTATATTTTCAGTATCGGTAGTGCGATTCCACAGATGTCTGCGCCGAGGGCTATTGCTTTTGCCACGTCAAGGCCGGTGCGGATTCCGCCTGTCGCAATAACCGGGAGTTTTTCCTTTTTGACTTCTAGGATTGAGGCGGCTGTTGGTATGCCCCATGAGTCGAATATAGATGCTTTTTTATCGTTTTTCATGAGCCGGTTTATGATGGTCCAGCTTGTTCCACCCTTGCCCCCAACATCGATGCCCTTGGCGCCGATTTTCCTGAGCTTGTATGCCACGTCCTTGTTTATGCCGTTGCCGACTTCCTTAACAATTACAGGGATTCCGATTCGCTTGATGAAGCCGTCTAGCGTTCTTAGGGAATCGGAGAAATCGGTGTTGCCCTTGTTTCTGATTATTTCATGTGCCGGATTTAAGTGAATGCAGAGGCCGTCGAGTTTCAGGGGCTCAATGGCCTTTTTGATGTCTTCTATGGTGTGCTTCTTTATCTGTAGCAGCCCTAGGTTTCCAAGCACCATTGTCTTTGGAGCCTTGTGGCGCACGTCAAAGTTGTGTTTGTCCTCAACTGATTCAATCATTGTTCTTTGTGAACCCAGGCCGTAGGCGATGCCCTTTTTTTCTGCGACCTCTGCCAGATCCTGGTGGATTGCCTGAGAATTCCTAATGCCTCCAGTAACAGCTGAAATCATTAGCGGCAGGTCGAGGTGCTTGCCAAGAAAGTTAGTGCTTGTCCTGATGTGCTGGTAGTTTATTTCAGGTATGGCGTTGTGCACTAAGTCTACCTGATCCAGCCACGTTTCGTCTGTTTCTACCTTTTCATTCAGGACGATCTCTATTGGGTCTAGCCCAGTGGATTGCTGTGCCATGTTCTCTTTTGGATGATTGGGCTATTTATACGTTGGTAAATGAAGGGCGGGGCCTTTGGGGTTAGTATGCCTGCCTCGGCCCGCTACGCTGAGGCCCCCTGCTAGGGCCTGGTCTTCCACGTCCTCGGAAGCTGGCGAATCTTCCACCTGCAGGCTCTTTCTTTTCTTTCATTTCTGTTTTTGATTCGAAGTCGTCTGGCGTTGTCGTGAAGTCAGCGTCGCTCTTTATTAGGCCCCTGTTTTTCAGGTACTCCCTTGCGAGCAGCCAGTATATCAGTGCAATTGCTTTCTTGCCCTTGTTGTTGCTGGGCATTGCCAAGTCAATGTTTGTGAGCAGGTTTGAGGTGTCGCAGAGTGCGATTACTGGTACGCGTGCGTGGGTTGCTTCCTTGATGGCCTGCCGGTCTATTGGCGCGTCTGCGACGAGCAGCACTTTTGGCTCTATGAAGTTTTCATTCCCGGGATTTGTGAGCGTGCCGGGGGTGAACCTCTTGATTATGTACTTTGCGCCTATCGTTTCCGCGAGCATCTTCGCCGGTTTTTGCGCGTAGATTCTTCCTGCTACAATTAGTATTTCCTGCGGTTCGAATTTGCTCAGAAATTGTGCTGCAACATTGATTCTTTCATCCAACTGGTTTGTGTCTAGGATGCAGAGGCCATCAGGCCTGTACTTGTAGATAAAGCGTTTCATGTGGCCGCTTCTGAATCTGGATCCGATGTGTGCGCCTGCTTCTAAGTATTTCTCCAGTGGCACTAGTTTGGTTCCTGTGCTCTGAGAGGCTTCTCTTTCTCTTGTTTCAATGTGCCTTTTTGGTTTGGCTTCTTCAGTCTCAGGGGCATCTTCTGTTGTTTCTTCCGGTTCTTTTTTCTTTGCATCTGATGTTTCTGTTTTTTTGTTTTTCTTCGTTTCAGTTTTCTTTACTTCTGTCTTCGTTGTTTCTGTTTTCTCCTCTGTCGTCTTTTCGTCCATGTCTTATGTCACCTGTTTTTACCCCCCAAGAAAATTTAATGGGGTTATTTAATTTTTTTCGCTATGTGATTTAGTTCGTTCAGCTTTGCTTCCCTTGTCGGGCCTTTGTTGCTGATTTTGATTATTGGGATGTCCCACGCCACGCAGAGCTGCGCAATTATCGGGTCTCGTGTTTCTCCGCTCCTGTGGCTCATCACTGGCGTGATTTTGTGTTTCTTGGCAAGTTCAACAGCCTCGTGGGCCTGCGTTACCGTGCCGATTTGGTTTGGCTTGATTATGATTGCGTTTATTGATTTTGCTTTTATGGCCTTTTTTAATCTTTCGGTGTTTGTTGTTGTTAAGTCGTCTCCGCACACCATGGCCTTTGCGCCTATGCTTTTCGTCAGCTTGGCATGCGTTGTGAAGTCCTCTTCATTGAATGGGTCTTCGATGTAGTACAGCTTGTGCTGCTTTTGCAGGTCATGGATGTATTGCAGCTGTTCTATTGTTGTGAGGCTTTGGTGTGCATATTTGTATTTTTTTGTGCGCTCGTTCCACAGTTCGCTTGCGGCCACGTCTACGCCCAAGTGGATCTTAGTGTTGTGGTTTTCCATGTACTTGTCGATCGCTTCCTGCGCAATCTCTAGGGCGTTTTCGTTTGTCGTGTTTACGAGGTACCCGCCTTCCAGGTCGAGCCTGGGTTTGTATCCTGGCACGCGTTTTTTGATCGCCTGTTGTGTGATTGCATATAGTTGTTGGTTTGCCTGTATGGAGTCTATAGGGTCTTTTGTTTTTGGGAGTGCGAGGATTTCCTGGATGTCAATGCTTTGTTTTCCATGAGTTCCGCCGGCGATGAGCAGGCCCAGTTGCCACGGAATTCTTGGGCGCTTGCTGGTTTGGAACAGCTCTTTGTTTTTTATCGCTGAACTGAATTTGGCGTAGGCCAGTGACAGTGCAATGGAAACCGAGGCGCCTAGGTTGGAGAAGTTGTTTGTGCCGTCAATCCGCCTTAAGGTGCTGTCGAATTCCTGTTGAGATTCAATGCCTTCCAGGGTGTGGAGGTGCCGGTTGGCGTTTTTTATAAGTGAATGCGGCGGTTTTGGCATTGACACGGCTTCGTGTTTTCCGGCGCTGGTTCCTGATGGCGCGGCAGCCCATGCCCTGGATTTTTTTCTGTAGAAGGTTGCCTTTATCGTGTCTTGGTTTTTCGAGTTCTTGATTGTTTCAAGTTTGATTTTGTATTCCAAAATTTACCACCAATACTGGGGCCACCGAGATTTGAACTCGGGTTGCCAGCTCTTCCTGAGCAATCCCCTTGCGAAGAAAGCACGCCCCGAGCTGGAGGGATGGACCAGTCTACCCTATGGCCCCGTTCCCTCGCGCTTGCTTATGATTTTACATCGTATGCAATCACTTGGTCAATATAGTCTCTGTGTGAGAGCAGCATTCTTCTGCAGCAGTATCTGTCAAGGCCCATTTTTTTGAAAATGGTGTCGGTTTTCGTGCCTTTCTTGGTTTCCTTTTCGTAGTCTTCCCATAAGTGACCAACGGGTTTGCCACATGAAAAACACCTTATTGGTATCATCATTTTTCAGTATCACCTTTTTTAATCATCGGTATGACTTGGTTGGTTTTGCTCTTGCGCCTTTTCTTAGGAATTTCTTTGATTCCTTGACCCTTGTGTCGCTGTGCAGCAGTGTCCTGTCGTAGGCGTTGTATGTCTTTTTTAAGTCGTCGTTTTGTGAATATTCTGTGAGTGCGGCTCCCAGGGCGGTTCTCGCTGCGAATGACTGGCCCATTGTTCCGCCGCCGTTGGTGTTGATTTGCACGTCGATTTGTTTTGCAAAGTCTTCTCCTAGGATGTCTTTGGCTATGACTATCGGTTCGTTGATGATTGTCTGTGCAGCTTTTGGCGTAAGTTGCTGCAATGGGACGCCGTTGATTTTTATGTCGCCGACTCCTGGTTTCAATGTTAGTCTTGCCACGGCGGTTTTCTTTTTTCCGCTGGTTTGTACTACTGTTTGTTTTGCCATTATAGTCCGCTCCATCCTAGTGATTTGCATACCTCGAGTACTTGGGTTGTTTTTTGGCCTTGCCTTGCCTGTGCGATCTTCTCGCCTTCCTTGCTATCGAAATTCCCCATGTATACTTTTATGCGCTTGTACGCGTCCTTTCCCCTTTGCGATTGCCATGGGAGCATGCCCCTGATGGCCCTTCGTACCATAATGTCCGGCCTTCTCGGGGTCTTTGGGCTCTTTACGGGTTTTGCGATGTCCCTGCGGCCCCTGCGTTCCTTGTATTCTGCTATTGTGGTTTTTGTGCTTCCTGTGATGACGATTTTTTCAGCGTTAATTATTTCTACGAACTCGCCGTTGAGGGCTTGTTTTGCGACCCTGGTCGCGAGCCTGCCTAGTATTGCGTTTTCTCCGTCGTATATCATGTGCTTCACTCACTAAATTGTTTACTGCATTATCATGATTCTGCCTTTTGGCGTTTTTTCCACCATGTCAAGGAGCGGCATGTACGTGCTGCCTTGTTGCATCACTTTTTCAATGGCTTTTTTTGACGCGTTGAATGCGCCGATGGCTACCTTATGTTTTAAATCGCCGTCGCTGAGGAGCTTGCCTGGGATTATGACAACGTCGTTTTCCTTGGTGTGCCTGTCGATTTTTGAGAGGTTGACTGCTGCCCGGTTTCTTGTGGGGCTTTTGAGTTTCTTAGCCACGGCTCTCCAGATCGGCTTTTTTGTTTTTTCTAGCTCAGTTATTGCTTTTTCCAGTTGTGGATTTGTCTTTTCTCGCATTTGTTTCATCTTTTTTGGTTTTATGTTTTTTTAGTAAGTGTGGTTTAATGCAGCCCGATCGCTTGCGATCTGGCCCATCGTTTTCCCCAAGCTTTTGCGTCAGCAAAAGGCTGATGCGGAGGAAGGGATTTGAACCCTCGTAGGCACTTAGCCACACGGCCCTCAACCGTGCCCTTTTTCCTGACTCAGGCACCCCCGCGTTAGCACTAATATTTACTTGAGCTGTTGTTCGAGGGCGGTTGCCTTGTCTTCTATTATTGTTCTCGCTTGTTTCATCAGGTCTTTGGTTGTGAGGTTTCCGAATGATTCTATCATGAAATTGTATTTCTTGGTTTTGCCTGTCTCGGTTTCTGTGTACGTTGCCAGGCAAGGCTGCCACTTCGCGTGGTCTCTTCCAAAGCCCAGGACTGCGTGCGCCTCGAGCCTTAGCTTTTGATCCTTGCCGAGTTTGATTATTGGGATTTTTTTCTCTACAACGTCGACGTTTTTGTCTTTTGTTTTCATGTCGCCGGAGTAGACCATTTTTGGCCCTTTTGCGTCCAGCGTCAGCAGCACCGAGTTCTTGCTGTCAAGCGCCTCTGCCTGCGATTCGCGGGCCTTGTATGTTTTCAGGTCTGTTGTTAATGGTATTAACCCTATGCGGTGGGCGATGAATTCGTCGAACATGCTGCTCGTGTTTTCGTAAATGTCCACATCTTTGGCGGCCATTACAGGCACGTCGTTCATCAGCGTCCTTCGCAGCGCGTTTGCGTACGCGACACTGGTGTCTTCGAGCGTGAACTCGATTTTGTCATCGCCTTTTTTTGAATATTTTATTTTCATCATGATTACCTCGGTAAAATGCTTAGACCTTAGACTCTCCTGCCTCGTTTTCCGCCTTTCTTTCGCATCATTCCGTGCGGTATTGGCGTGGCGTCTTCTATTCGTCCGATCCGTAGTGGGGTTCTTGACAGTGCCCTTATGGCTGCCTGTGCCCCGGAGCCGGGGATTTTTGAGTACTGTGCACCGCGGGCCCTTACGAGGATGTGTACCCCTGTGATGCCCTTCGTCAATGCGGTCGTGGCAACTCTTTGTGCTGCTTTTAGGGCGGCGGTTGGCGATCCTTCTTTTCTTTGTGAGTCTTCGACCATGCCCCCTGAACTCTTGGCTATTGTTTCAGAGCCTGTCAGGTCTGTAAGTGTGATGATGGTGTTGTTCTTTGTTGAATATATGTGTGCTATGCCCCATTGTCCGTCTGCCATTATTATCACTCTGCTGTTTCATTGGCTTCGGCAAGAATTTCTTCTGCTGCCGTTTTTTCTAGTTCGATTCCCGCCTTTTGGGTTTCTTTGTCGATTCGCCTGATTGTTTTTGAGCCCTCTGTCGGCACGGTGGTTTCCTTTCTATGGAATTCTATTGGTTTGCCGTACCACCCGAGTTTTCCAGTTTCCTCAACCTTGATTATCATGCTTGGCGAGGTTACTTTCCTGCCGTCTAGTGCGATGTGGCCGTGCGTTATAAACTGGCGTGATTGGTCGGTTGTTGTCGCGAGGCCCTGCTTCAGCACCAGCGTCTGAAGTCGGCGTTCGAGCAGGTCCTCTGATTTCAGTGACAGGACGTCATCGATGCTTCCGTCTTGGGGTAGTAGGCCGGTCTTTTTCAGTTTATTTATTAGGACTGTTTCTTTTGCTTGTCTATCTCCGCTCGTGATACCGACAAGTCCTCGCGCAAGGTGCCTGTACTTCCGTACTGCGGTTTCGGCTTTCCAGATCTCCTTTTTGTTCTTTAGTCCATAATCTTGTTTAAGTTTGTTTTCAGTTTCTATTCTCTGCTTCTCCCAGGGATGTCCCGGGGTGGTGTACTTTTTCCTCAGTCGTCTTGGGTCGCCCATTCAATCACTCTATTTTTTCTTTCCGCCACCCTTTGCCGGGCCGCTGCTTGCAGGTCCTGCTTTTTTCTTTGCGGGCTGTTCCTTCTTTCTCTGCACCCCGACAGTTGTGCCCTTCCTGCCGCTGGTTCTGGTTCGTTGTCCTCTGGATGTAAGGCCGAACATGTGTCTGACTCCGCGGTATGTCCTGATGGTCTTGTGAAACTGTATGTCGAGTTGCTTTTGGAAATCGAGTTCGGCCATAACCTTATGCTCGTCCTTGCCTGTGTCGTATGCCCTTTGTCTGTTCAGGAACCAGATTGGGAGATCGGCTTTTCTTGGGTCGTTGACAAGGCCTTCCAGCTGTTCGAGTTGTGCGTCTGAGAGGTTGCCGACTTTTTCCTTCGGGGAAATCTTGAACGTGACCGCGGCGTGTTTTGATAACGCGTTTGCTAGTGGGTTTCCAACGCCTTTGATTTGTTGCAGCGCCATTGGCAAGCTGAGGCTGCCGTTGACTGTTTTCGTTGCTAGCCTAACAACGCCTCTGAATTCTGTTTGTGCCTGTTCTGCCATGTTTTGCTTCACTTTTTTTCGTGAAAAATTTGGATTGGTTTTCTGGAGGTCATCACCCTTGAGGGCTCGCCTGAAATTGTTTTTTGAGAATGCTCGTCTTGAGCACTAAATTTCGCGTTTTTGGGGTATTTAAAGGTTTGTGCTCCCCGTGCTTATTAGCCCCTGTACCACTTTTCGTATTGCTTGTGGTCGCAACTTTAATATAAAGGCTTGCTGTGCCCCCCGATGCGGGGCTTAGCTTTATATTTGCAAACGCTGCAATTCTTGAGGTCTGCATGTGGAGCTATGATGGCGCGTTTAAGGCATTGGATGACGCCGAGAAGGTGACAGCATGGCTTAGGGCCGGCAATGACGGTTTTTTGAAAGATTCATTACTGAGCGCCAGAATTGGGCTTGAAATGTCGCAGTGTGCAACGTTTGAAAGCGACAGGCGCGGCTTGCTGAGGCTCGTCTTAGATGATGCACAGTACATCATGGATTACTCGCAGACATTTGACGAGGGCGAGCGCTTGAAGGTCGAGGTGCTTGATATCCTCAACGGGGATAAGTAAATTTTATCAGTGTTCTGAATACCGATTACACAGCCGCAGTTGGGGCGCACAGTGCGTTGTCGCGGATTGCCGGGCATAGTTATTTATTGAATGCCCGCCAGAATTTTGGGCATGTGGATGCAATCAGAAGCGTGGACTTCGTCGCTTGAGAAAATCAGGCACTTGCATCGTGGTCGGAATGTTCCGGGTGCCCGTGCGGAGTTCAACAGGACCTTGGAAGTACTCAGGAAAGACGCTGCAGGTGGTTCTGACGCGGAACAGGACATGGCCCGCAGGCAAATCAGGGGGCTCAATGGATTGTGGGACAACCTTGAGAGGATCAATGGCCATAATCTTGACACCATGTGGGTTGAGTGATGCATCTGCAGAAATTGGAGGTGAGTGGTGAATGTGGGCCGTGCATACATTTGAAAGAACTGAAGCAGAACGCGTGTTCAGGAAGCAGCTTGCGGAGGGCCAGACCCGCACAATTGGCGGTATTGAGTATGTCATTAGCAAAGACGGCGACTGTGCTTTCCAGGTCACTGACAATCACGTTGTGCAGGTTACTGGGCGCGATCTTGATGACCTTGGCAGGCTGCATGACCTTGAGGCCAGTCGCGCATCACAGGTAGCAGAGAGCGATGACGCTGTTTAGACTGTTTAGGATTTGTTGAAAAAAGATAGCAGGGAATTGATTCAGCGCGTGCTGCCCAAGTCCCAAATGGTTTTTATCGCCACTATTATTGCTGCCGGGGCAACGAAAATGCTGATGTTGCCCACCATGCCTATGAACAGCGCGCCGATTCCGATGCTGCCGATGCCAATGCTGATCAGGTTCAATGGATCAAGGGCGTATGTCGCGATGCTGCCAGTGCCTAGCGCAATGGCCGCGATCAAAAATGGTTCGCGTTCTTTTGTCTGTATGTTCAGGAAGCCGACAATGACCCCGAGCAAAACCAGCGCAAGTGTCACAAGGCTTACTTGGCCTGCGCCCAGGAATTGGTTGATGATTCCGGCAGTCACGGCAATGGCGATGCCTGCCACGAATGAGTAGTGGCCTACCTTCATTGTGTCAAATCGCGCCTTTGGCGCTTTCTTTGCTGCCATGTTTTTCACTAAAACCGTCTGGATATATAAGGTTTCTTGAAAAATCAGTTTAATTGCAGGCTGATTCGAAGTGCTTCATCAACCCGTCTCATCGCTCCTGGTTTTAGGGCGCCCAGTTTTTTTATTATCCGATCTTCCATGGAAATTGTTCTGATCTGAGAGCATAGTACAGCGCTTGTTTTTTCTAAGCCCGATTCTTCATGGGTGACAATAGCCAATGTGGGGTACTCCTTGCGAGGCAGAGAAGAGGTCAATGGAGCAATTATGGTGGTGGGGCTGTATTTGTTTGACACATCGTTTTGTACTATGAGGCATGGCCTTGTTTTTCCTTGTTCTGAACCAAGAACCGGTTCTAGGCTAGCTAGATAAATGTCACCCCTTTTAATATTCATCGAGCATCGCATCTGCTTCTTTACTTACGTGGGCCCATTCCTTGGCCACTTTCTTTTCAAAATCGTAGTGCTCCGAGTAGTATTCCTTGATTAGCCGTTCAGTTTCTTTTTTGCTTATGGGTTTTTCAATAACTACCTTGTCATTTTCCATTTCTATAGTGAGGGGGTCATGTGGTTTTAGGCCAAGGTGGTCTCTAATGTTTTTGGGGATCGTCACTTGTCCCCGTTCCCCGATTACCGCTGTGCCAGCCATTACAACACCCGATGCATACTTCATACATACTTTACATACTTAATTCATATTTAAGCTTTGCGGGCGATTCTCCTGCCAAGGAGTTAGCTGTCCTACAGATCGCTTAGTTTCGCTAGCATGTCACGCGTTTCTGAAATCCTTGCCTCGGTGCTTGATATCGCGGCGCGTTCATTCGCTAGGGTTGATTCTTCTATTGCAAGCACTTCTTTGGCTGCTTGTAGCGCTCTTCCTTTTATTGCCGCTGCACCCTCGTCGGTGTGTAATGTTCCTGAGGCTACAAAGAGCCGTTCGTCCCAGCTTGTCAATGACGCGTCCTCGACGTGTTGCTCTAGCACACTTCCGTCTGGCATAAGGTATCTGAACCCATCGCCGGGTAGCCTGCCTTGTGATGTTTGCTGCATTTCAACAGCCCTGTTGGCTGTTAGTGGTATTTTATCCCACATAAGTTTTCACCCCCTGCACATTGTTGTGTAGTTGTTGCTTATAATGATTTTCGCGACAATTGCCGTGTCTAAACCAACGCGTTTTCTTCCTTGATGGCCTTTGCAATGGCTAGGGGCAAGGCGTCGAATTTTCCAGAGAGTTCCTTGGCGATCTCCTTTGGTAGCTGGTCTAGTTTTTGGTTTGTTGTTTCTGTTGTTTTTGTGAGGTGGTCTAGTTTTTGGTTTGTTGTTTCTGTTGTTTTTGTGAGGTGGTCTAGTTTTTGGTTTGTTGTTTCTGTGAGGTGGTCTAGTTTTTGGTTTGTTGACTGGGTTGACTTGGCAAGGTATTCTACGCTCTTTTGGAACTGACCAAGTTGAAGTGCTTGCGATGAGCGCATGATGTCCGGCACGTGTAGGAGGGGATTGTATTCCGCTGAAGTCCGTGTTGGATTTTTGGCTAATTCTGGGTGCTCTTGTTCTAATTCTTTGATCAGCTGTTCTATCTCCTCGCGTTCGCCTTCTAGCAGAACTTTTACCCGGCCATCAGGCGTATTGATTGCTGTTCCGCCTGTTAGGGTTGAGTTCAGGATCTTTTGCATTATAAATAGCCTGTAGCCCACGTCCTGTACGCCATTCTTGATGAAGAATTGACATTTCGCCATGTGCTTTCATTTATGTCCGACTTAGTATTTATCGATTTTGCAACACCCGTGGGTTTAAACCAACGCTGGTTTATTGCGTTTCTCCGAAGTCCCCTAACCTTGTTAAGGTGTCTTGAATGCCGGAACTTTCATTCTGCAGCGAGTCGATTTTGGACTCGAGCCGCTGGAGTTCTTCTGCCTTCAAAGTTATGGCTCGGCTTATGAGCCGTTGGGCATCCTCATTTGTGTTTAGCGTGCCTCCAGTAAGCCGGTATGGTCCGCTCATGAAGCCATTGCCGTCATGCATGTCATCGAAGTGTTCCTGCAGCACGGTGCCGTCGTCAAGCAGGTATGTGTTAGCAAAAAGCGTTTCCACTGTGCGTGTTTTATTTTCGTTGACTTGCTCGATAGTTTGTGGAACCTTATCCCACACCCAAATCACCCCAATATAATTGCGCAACTGTAGTATTTATAGATTTTGCAATCCGCGGGAATCATAGATAGGCTTTAAAACACCAAAATGGCATAAGCATAGCGAGTATTATGATGCGCACTCATACTTGCAACGAGCTCAGGAAGGAGAACCAAGGTGAACATGTCATCTTGTGCGGATGGCTCGACTCAATCAGAATTCAGTCAAAGATGGCCTTCATCGACCTCAGGGACAGGTACGGCACTACGCAGGTTTTCGTTCCCCAGAATTTGCTAGATAGCGTCAGAGACCTAACTAAGGAGTCGGTTATCAAAGTCCCGGGTGTGGTAAAGGTGAAACCCAAAGGCAACCCCAAGCTTGACACGGGCGACATCGAAGTCTCGGCAGAGAAAATCGAATTGTTAAACAAGGCCTCAGAGCTGCCGATTTCATTGGATGAGAAAATTGAGTCGACAGAAGAAAACAGGATGAAGTACCGCTACATCGACCTACGTCGACCCAGGATGCAGAACAACCTAAAGCTGCGCCACAAAGTCACAAAAGCAGCTCGTGATTTCCTTGACAAGGAAGGCTTCCTGGAAATCGAAACGCCTTTTCTTGCCAAGTCCACGCCAGAAGGCGCCAGGGATTACCTTGTGCCGAGCCGCGTGAACAAGAAAAAGTTCTACGCTTTACCCCAATCTCCGCAGTTGTTCAAGCAGCTGCTCATGATCTCAGGATACGACAAGTACTTCCAAATCGTGCGCTGCTTCAGGGATGAGGACTTAAGGTCTGACAGGCAGCCTGAATTCACGCAAATTGATCTTGAAATGAGCTTTGTGGAACAACAAGACCTGATTGAATTGAACGAGCGGCTAATGAAGCACTTATTCAAGGAGTGCCTCGGCGTTGATGTGAAAATCCCATTTGAGAAGATGACATATCGGGAAGCTTTCGAAAAATACAAGACTGACAAGCCGGACCTGAGAAAGTCTCCAGAGGAATTCAAGTTCCTTTGGGTAACTGACTTTCCGATGTTCGAATTTTCAGATGAAGACAAGAAGTGGAAAGCAGCACATCATCCGTTTACGATGCCCACGTCTACTGATTTCAAGAATCCAAAGCTGGTGGGATCCAAGGCCTACGACTTGGTTTTGAATGGCTGGGAGGTCGGCGGAGGATCTATCAGGATTCACGATCCAGAGTTGCAGTTGTCGGTGTTGGAAACCCTGGGTTTGTCTAAAAAAGAGGCTGAAGAGAAGTTCGGTTTCCTGCTCAGTGCGCTTAAGCACGGGGCTCCGCCGCATGGCGGCATCGCCTTCGGACTAGACAGGCTTGTGGCGTTGATGGCGCGCGAGGAATGCGCAAGACACGATGCTTGACGCGCCTAGCGAAGTACACGCGGACCAATTAAAGGAATTGAGCATCGGCCACGTTCATCATGAGCCCGTGTAAGCCACGTAAAGTTTTTATACTTCTTTTGACAGAAATTTATTGGTGAGTTTTTATGTGGGAAGCAGCAGAATCAACATTAGTGAGCAGAGATAGCATTGAACGAAACGGAAGTACACGTCGCAATCCACCTGTTTTTACAGGTGAAGACGGCCACATACACTTATTGAGGGGGGGTAGAGAGTACCGGCTTCGCGGAGATGAGTGGGATAGAAAAACCAGGAATGGTGAAGGCTGGTCATCTGTATGGAATCCAGTAACGCTTTTTAGAAACGATTCCGCAATTGGGGCTCTAGACCATTAAAATCATGATGAGAGCAACCCAGTCTGCACTCCATAATTGAATTCGTGTAG
>JAGVWA010000016.1 GCA_018304505.1 Nanobdellati archaeon | reverse complement strand
AGTAACGCTTTTTAGAAACGATTCCGCAATTGGGGCTCTAGACCATTAAAATCATGATGAGAGCAACCCAGTCTGCACTCCATAATTGAATTCGTGTAGTGGCCCGTGAGTATAAGTTAAGCAATACAAGTGTATTGATTACTTTTTACTCAAAATAAGCAAATATTTGTATATAAAATGAGGTTAAATTGTATTATATGGCCACGCCAACAGCTTTTGATGCGCTAGCGCAAATACACTAATGGAAGAACAGCCAGGTTGCTTCATTCGAAAATACTGTTGGAAAACAGTTATCCCTTGCTTGTGTTTGACCCAAACGAAAAAACAAATACTTCGAGTCCTTGGAGGAGGGCAGGGAAAAAAACATAGAGTCATTTATAAACTTTATATTAGATAAGCATGACGAAATGCTCGACAAAATCGAAAGGCACCACGCATGATATGGCACAGGGGTTAATAATACTTAAAGTTTAATTAATGATTGTTAACAAGAAACCAGTAATTGTCAAATTTGAAAAACTCCGTTTTTCAAAACTATTCGAAAACTTGTTTATCAAAACCAAAAACAGTTGCATTGTGTAAGCGATGCAGCAAATCGTTTTTTTGGCCTTTAACCAAACCTTACCCCGTTTTCGCACGCTTTGTCGAACATCTCTGCAAGGGTCTTCTTTCCGAACTTAATGTCTTCTTTTTTCTTGTTCAGGGCTTCCTTGACAAATGCATAAACCTCAAATTCTTTTTCTCTATTTGGGGTTTTTTCTTCCCCATCTGCTTTTACGAGGAATGCCCCTAGCTCTTGCTGATTCATGAATCCCTTTTCTAGTTCTTGAAATGTTTTCTTGGCCATGCTGACCTTAGAAATTTGTTCAAAGTACCCGGTATAGAGATTTACGTGCTTGCGTGTGTTTTTCATGTCCGATTTTTCGTAGCACTCCAGACATTTTTGTAAATGAGAGTATGCCTTTTTGTACACATGTTGTATGAACTCTCTTGCTTCCTTTATGTTCAAGTCGTGCGCTAGCTGCAACGATTTATCATAATTCTTTGCATATTCTTTGTCTTCTAAGTTTTCCAGGTGGATTTTGAAGTATGAGTATTTTTCTATTACTATCGCAGGGGGTTTTGGTTTTGCTTCAAGAATATTCATTCCAGGGTTTTGTTTCTCAAGGTGTTTTATTGCTGCTTCTTTGATTTCTTTTGTTGTTTTTGGAAAGTACAAGTACAGTTTACCGTTGAACTCTTCCGTGAATATCGTTATGCCTTTGAATTGTTCTTTTTTCATGTTGTCAATAAAATTGATGTAGCCTGGATTTTCGTAACTCTGGCGTCCTACTTCTTTTTCAAGTATTATGTTGCCGTTTGTTCCGTCTACTGTTATTGTGTCATTATTTTTCACAAGCGACAAGAGGTCATCAACACCAACGACGCATGGTTTTCCGAGTTCTCTGCAAATTATTGCAGCATGACACAGCAGTCCCCCAATTTCTGTTACTACTGCCTTTGCCTTGTAGAGCAGCAGGTCGTCTTCAACCCAAAAACTTTTTCCTACAAGCACAGTGTTGGCACTAATGCTGTCAATGTCTTCGTGTTCGTATGTTGCAATGTACGCTTTGCCAGTAAATACGCCGTGGCTTGCCGGCATTCCGTTGATAATCATTTTTCTCAGTTTGTCGTGTGTATATTAATGTAGTGCTTGAAAAAACCAACTAGGTTTTTTTCAGGTGTCAAGAGGGCGCAGCCTTTTGACGCCGAGAGTGGGATTTGAACCCACGATCCCTTGCGGGACAAGCTGTCTGTGTTTTCTTAGAGCATTAATTCCAGGCTTGCGCAATACCGCTATGCGATCTCGGCATTATAATTTAGTATTTACAGAATTGGCTATTAATAACTATGCTTTGCGCTCTGTACCCCGTTTTTGTCTTGGGCGCCGTTTTTTTTAATTGTGTTTCTGTTGTTTTAGTGTTTGGTTGGGCAGGTTCCATCGTTGTATAAAACTAGTCCACATGTTGGACAAACGTTTTCAGTCTCCGTTGCTTTTGGTTCTGGCTGTGATTGGGTTGTTTGCATGGTTGATGTTTGCCCTAATTCGTTTGCTTGCGTTTCGCTCATTCGTTCACCTTCTCCTGTAAAACTTTTTTCGTCTTGATGACCGCTCCTTTCTGCTTACTGAACTGGGTTTCGTCGCAGAGCGCGTCGCCAACCGCTATGAGTTGTTGATCGTGAAATAGGGCAACGGGCGTGCCCTTTTGTATGCTGCCCTTCTTGGCCATGATGCCGATGTTGTACAGATCGGCGCCCTTGGCGATGTTTTCTGCAGCTTTAGTGTTGATGTCAATGCGTGGCAGTTTTTGCACCGCCTGCTCAAGTGTCAGCGTTACTAATGAGTCCCTCCCAAGCGCGTGGAGGTCATTGATTTTCGTTAAGGTATAGGCTTGCTGTTCTGTAAATGCCCCAGTGCGTGTTCTTCGGAGCTCTTCCATTGTTACTTTGGTTCCGAGGACGTGTGATAAGTCCTCGATCAGTTTGCGTATGTAGGTTCCATGCTGGCACACAGCGCGGAAGAGAAAATAATTTCCCTGGGTTTCAATGAGTTCTGTTTCGTAGATCTGCCTTATTCTGGTTTTCTTTGCAACTGCGCTGATTTCAGGGGGTGTTTGGTAGATTTTGCCTGTGAATTCGCGCAGCGCGCCTTGAATGTCCGTTTCTTGAAGTGGTTTTTCAGACCTCGCCAGGACGATGTATTCCTTGTCACTGGTCATCAAGTAGGGTTGTAGTTTGATTGCCTTGTTTCCCATGAGTACGGGGAGTACGCCAGAGACTTGCGGATCCAGGGTGCCGCAGTGTGTTGATTTTTCGTTGAATATTTCCTTGACCCACTGAGTCACCTGGTTGCTTGCTGGTCCTGCGGGCTTGTCGATGATGACGAGAGAATTCATTTTTTCTTCTCAGTTTTCTTCTTTGCTGTTTTCTCTTTTGCTGCTTCCGCTGTCTTTTTTACAAGGGCTTTCTTTTCTTTCTTGGGTTTGGCGGCTTTGGCCTCTGCGCGCGCTGCTTTTTTGGTGTCGCGTTTTGTAGTCTGTGTTCCCATTTCTTTCTTTTCCTTGGCTGCCCTTCCTGCTGGTGCCTTGCCTATTCTTGGTGTTGGCTCAAGGTGTTTGATGTTGATTCGCCTTTCCTTTACGTGTTCCCCGGATATCTTTACGAAGTTTGCGTCTATTGCTTCCTTTATTGTGACTTCTTTTCCTGCGTCTGAGCCTTTTGTGATGACGCAGATTCGCCCTGGTTCGATTATTGCCATGTTTGTTTCACCTCTGTTGTTAGTATGCCTTTATTTTCTGTAAATACTCAAGTATGATGTCCGCGGTGTCCTCTGCGGTGAGCTTCCCGGAATTGATCACGAGGTCATAGACAGATAGGTTGCCCATGTCGATGCCATAGAGTTTGAGCCATTCTTCCTTTTCGCTCTTTTCCCTTTTAGTTATGCGTTCCCGGGCCTCGTTTAACGGTATGTCTTCGCGCTCTGCTACGCGCTCTGCTCGGACCTGCAGTGGCGCGTTGATGAATATTTTGAGGTCTGCGTTGAGTTTGTACGCGCCGAGTTTGCTGTTCACTATGACGTTGCGCTCGCTCTTAACGATCTCGGTTTGTTTTTTGTCGATTGTTTCGTTGAAATCCCTGAGCTTGTCAGGGTGTTTCTTGATTTGTTCCCAGAACTCTGCTATGTTGTAGCCTTGTTCCTGCGCGATGTGTTTCCCTACTTCTCCAATTTCAAGGAGAAAGTAGTTGAGCTTCTTTGCGAGGATTCTGGCTGTTGTTGTGTCGCCCGCTCCTGGGGGTCCGGACATCGTTATTATCATATGTATTTCCTGTACCTCGGTTCGACGCTTTCGATCGCCAGTGTCTTTTCGTTTATGCGCGTTTTTATTTTTAGTATTTGCTCTGTGCATGTGTGGCAGAGTTCTCCTGCATAGACCCTTGTTGGCGTTTTTTGTGTCTTGCTTGCGCTCTTTAAGCTTGTTGCGCCGTGCAGTGCGGTTTTGCAGTTGCCGCACTTTACGATTGTCGTGACTTTCCTAACGTATCGTTTTCTAGTGTCGTTTCCCGGTGTCCTGTAGCTTATGTTTCTAAGCCGTTTATTTCTGTGCATTACCTTTGTCATTCTTTTCACCCTTTTTTGTGAATTTTTCTACTGTGAGGAGTATGATGCTTGTGAGCATTGACGTGTAGAAGTACCACCAAAACCAGTTGATGTCTCCTAGCAGCGGCAGCACTATGACGGTGGCGTCGTTGTTGTAAATGGAATGAAGGTATCCGAATATGGCCAGCATGGGGATGGCGGTGTACATCAACGGTCGCATGCTCATGCTCATTGACTCTGAGATGAGCTTGTTGATTTCTGGCTGCCGTTCTTCGAGCTTCTTTTTCTTTGCCTCGTCCTGGCCTTTTACTGCTTGCATGTGCTCTTTTTGGAATTCCTTTATGTCATTTTGTATGCGCTTGAGTCTCTTTTGGTCCACGAGTTTTTTGTTGACTATGTTGAGCGCTATAGTTAGGATTGCGCCGATTGCCAAGAGTTCAAGTCCAGGTTGTAGTCCTAGTAATGTCATGTGTTTTTCACGCTTTTAATTGTTTCTATCAGCTCTTTTGCAGCTTCCTTGGCTTTCCCTTCGCGGTTTACTATTATTTTCACGAGCGCGTTGGTTTTGTTGCTGCACGTGGCTGCATATGCACGGTTTATGTCCTGTTGCTCCAGGATTTTTGTACTGCCCCCGAAGTCGCTCCGTTGCCTGGTTTTGTCCTTTTTGCGCCTAGCCAGGATGTCCTTTGGGTCAGCTTCGAGCAGTATTATGAGTTTGGGTTGTATGATTTTTAAAACGTTTTCGGGCAATCCAGGGAAGTACCCGTTTTCTGACAGGATTGCGAGGTGGGTATCGATGAGGGGCATTTCGGATTTGTGTTTTATCTCCTCGAATGCCCTTTCTTGGAGCTGTATCCATGTTTCCCTTGGCAGCTTGCGTATTGTGTCGTGGCTTGTCTTTATTTTTTGTTTTTTTGCTTCGTCAAGGATGTACTCCCAGGCCCCGTGAATTCTGATTTTCTTGTCGATTTTCTTCGCTTCGTTAAGGACAGTTGTTTTTCCTGCTCCTGGTGCCCCTGCGACGATGATGCTCATTACAGTATCCCCCTCAAGGCGGGCATCAGCTCGAAGGCCTGTTGCGACGCGAGTTCTTCATATAACCTGTATAGGATGCCGACTGTAAGCAGTATGCCCGTGCCCGTGCCTAAGGCCCCGGTAAGGTCTGCAATGACTGCCAGGAGGCCTACTGCTGCGCTTCCGAGCACCGTAACCATTGGGATGTACTTCTCGAGGACTTTTTCGATCACCCTGGGGTCGCGCCTGAATCCGGGAATTTGCCAGCCTAGGCCCTGCATTTGCGAGGCAACCTGTTTTGGTCCGAGGCCCTGCATTTCGACCCAGAACTTTCCGAAGATGATGCAGAATATTATCATGAATAAGGCGTAGACGCCGATGTTCATCAGTCGGTCCATTGATGACAATGTTGTTACGATGTTTTCCGGGCTTGACAGGTAGCCGAATGGGTTGCTTAGGTAGTACGCCAGGCCCCCTGTTGGCTGGTTTTGGACAAACGTGCCCAGGATCGGGAGGCCTGCTGACTGTAGGAATATCCCCCATAGTTGCACGTTTGCAAGTAAGGCGGCGGCGAAGATGACGGGCATGTTCGAAACGTAAAAGAACTTCAGGGGATATTTTCCGCTCATGCCCCTTTGCTGTCCGAACGTGATTGGGATCTCGATTTTCATCGACTCTGCGAACACGACAACGAGGAACACTGCAATGGTTGACAGCAGTATCAACAGGGCGCTGCCTTCTAGGTCACCGCCAAGCAGGCTCTGGAACAGCAATGGGACTTGCCCTATGAAGACGCCTTCTTGCGATATCCACGAGAATGCTCCCCAGATGATGTTGAAGCTTACCCCTGCCGCAATGAACAATCCGACCCCCGAGCCGATGCCGTATTTTCCAATGAGCTCGTCGAGGTATATTAGTACGATTGCGGCGAATGCCAGTTGAAGTATTAAGATGAATACAGAGAACGCACCCGGCGCGCTTGGTACGAAGCCGCTCATTGTATAAATAATTGCTTCAACAAATGCGAAAACCACGGCGCCGAGCTTTTGCGTGCCCTGAAATATCTGTCGCTCTTCTGGATTCTGTTGGTTAAATTGAATGAAGCCGGCTCCGACAAGGAGTTGCAGAATGATTGAGGCCATGACGATTGGCCCAATGCCCAGTGTTGCAAGTGTTCCGATGCTTGACGCTGTAATTAGTTGGAGGTTTTGCAGGAACGCTGCCTGGGAACCAGTCGCGATGCCAAGCGGTTTCACGACACTCATTATGGCGAAAATGAGTAGTGCGAAGCCTGTCCACTTGAGCCGCTCGTTTAGTGCTGGTTTTTCTACAGGTGGCGCGATTTCTGGCAGAAACCCGAGCAGGGGTTTGAAGACTCTTACGTGTACCATTATGCTTCACTGGTTTCCGCTGGGGCTCATTTGTGGTGTCTGTTCGTCTTCGAATATGGGCTGTGCTTTTCCACCCGCGGCTTCTATTTTTTGAATTGCTTTTTCTGAAAACTTGAGTGCTTTTATAATTATTGGCTTACTGAGGTTGCCGGTAGCGATTACCTTTTGGTATCCGTATTTTGTCACGTCGAGCTCCTTTGCGCCCTTTGCTAAGCTTTCAATAGTTGTGAGGGTGATTGCCTTGAGCCTCTTGCGCAGGCTGTTGAAGCCGGGCTGGTGCAGCCTTTCCGGCTCGTATTTTCTTATGTGCATGAAGTTTCTTGTTCCGCCACCGCGGGATTTTACGCTGCCTCGGCCCATTCTGCTGCCTTTGCCTCTCCTGTTTTTGGTGTTGCCGCCTCCAACTGTCCTGGTGCCCCGGAGTTTGTTGATTTTTCGTTTTCGTCTTATCATGCTATCACGTGTTAATTTTCAGTTATGGTTGTTTCAGTTAAAGTTATTTCAGTTAACGTTATTTCGGTTACACTTGTTACACTTATATCATTCGTTGTACGAGTTCGTCGAGTTTGTCTTTTCTGTTGCCCAGCGCGCCCTTCATGCTGTACGGTCTTTTCACGCCTTCGTATCCTTTTCTTGGGGGGTGCAGCCTTATCGTGGCTTTTATATTCGCGTCTTTGAATTTCTTTTTGCCTTCGTACAACTCATCGACGCTTGTGTTCTGCTCCTTCAGGAAGCCCTCTGTGACTTTTGCGTTGTCAACAGTTTTTGCCCACTTTAGCAGCATTTTCGTGAATGTGTCCTTTGTGATTGTGCCCCAGGTTACGTAGTCCTTTGCCTTTTGCAGCATACCCTCGGTTACCTTGTTGTCAGTCAATGTGGCAACGTTGTTGACGGCCTTTAGATTCATCATTTGCATGGTGGCCTCTATTGTTTTCCTGAGCTTTGCGTTGCCTCTTACGCGGACTGCTGTTATTGTCATAGTATCCCAACTTCTGTTTTGAGTTTCATTTTCCTTGTTTCGTTAAGGGCCTTCATTGTGGCCTTGGCGAGGTTCATTTTAGTATCTGTTGAACCTTCTGAGCGGCTCCAGAGGTCTGTGAAGCCCGCGAGTTCCAAGACCTTCTTGGCGGTCTTGCCTGCGACGACCCCCGTGCCCTTTGGTGCCGGCCTTAGCGTGATCTTTGCAGAGCCGAATTTGGCCTGAACCTTGAATGGTAAGCTGTGGCTTGTGCCGCATGCGCATTCCCATGAGCCGCAGCCCCTTCGGACGTGCATGATGTTCTTCTTTGCGTTTTTTACTGCGCGTTCAATTGATGGCCTTACTTCTAGGGCTTTTCCGGTTCCGAAGCCGATGTGGCCGTTCTTGTCTCCTACTGCGACTATCGCGAAGAAGCTCATTTTTCTTCCGGAGCCGGTGGCTCTCTGTACTGATTTTGGTCTTCCCAGAACTTCTTCTTGTAAATTAGGAATCAGATAGTCGACAATTTCGTGTTCAAGTATTGAGAGGTTTTTCTTGTAGATCTCTTCGATGCTTGTTATGTCTCCTCGTTTGACCATCCTGCCGAGTTCTGTTTTTGGATGCCATTGTTCGAGTAGGTCTTCGCGTGTCGGTTTTCTTTCTGCCATTTTTCATCACTGTTTTAGTATTGCTTGTTTGATTTTTTCTATGTCCTGTTTTGTTTTGGTGTGCGCCCCGTTGATGCGGTCTTCGCTTGGCAGCACCCCTGCATTGTGGGGCACTTCAAGGCCTGCGTCGAGGGCTCCTTTTAGGAGGCCGTAGACGTTGGCCCCTTTTGTCGGTGTTACCAGGCCTATGTCGAGGTTGGCCTTTTTTATTCCTTTTTGCTTGGCCTTGGTGCCTATGAGCAGGCCTGTTAAGTATGCTGCTGAAGTATTTCCCTTGTGCCCATTGTATTCGTATTTCTTCAATTCTTTTGATGTCGCGTTTGCCAGTACCGCGTCGCCGGTTTCTTTGTATTGCACGAGCTGTGCGACGGCGCTGTTTCCCATTACCCTAGCGACTAGCCTTACTTCGCCTGATTTTAGCAAGCCCAGGCGTTTGTGGTAATTTGTTTTGCCTTCGCGTCTTCTCCTAAAGCTTGTCTTGTATCGTACATTGTCTGCCATGTGCAGTCACCTTTTTTCCCACTTCACTTTTTTTCTTTACTGTTTTTTTACTTTATTTTTTTCCTTGGTTATGTATCCTTTGTCTTCGATGAATATTTGTAAGTGCGCCTTGTTTCTGAAGTAGCCTCCGCGGGACATGTTGTACAGGTGTCGGTATGTTTTTATGTCCGGGAGGTCTGGTTTTAATTCTTGGAGTTTTCTTCTTAGCGCCCTGATTTTTGTCATCCATACCTCTTTCTTCGGTAGTCTGGTGCCGATGGCGCCTTTTCTTTTACCTCTGCCTTTCCGTAGGCCCTTTTTCTTTTGTTTAGCGATTTTTTTAGCCCTGCCCCTGCTTACGCCTTTCCTTGGTTTTGCCTCTAAAGCGCCTTGTTTTGCGAGTGCCCTAATATCATCTCTGGTTAGGGCCTGTCGCGCCTTCTCTAAGTCCTTGATGACAATCTTGTGGGCGCCTGTGTTCAGGACGTCTCCGGCTAATTGTTTAAGTCTTTTTGAATCCATGAATTATCACTTCTTTTTGTCAGTTGTTTTCTTTTCTGTTTTTTCTGTTGCTTGTGTCTTTTCTGCGGCTTGTTTTTTTTCTTGGGTTTCCTGTTTTGGGGCGCCATGCTTTTTCGGGTGCTCTGCTTGTTCTGGTTTTGCCGTTGCAGGCGCTTTTGTTATGGCGGTCTCTGCTGCTTTCGGCTCTGCGGTTTCTACCTTTGGCTCACCGGTTGCTGCGTCTGTGGTGGCTTCTGGTTTTGCTTCTTCGGTTTTTGCCTTTTTCTTTTCTTTTTTCTTCGGTCGCTCTTTGATGTTTTCGTTCGTCACCCTGATTTTCAGTTCCTTTGCCTTTTCGAGTATCTGCATTCGTTTTTTTGTCCCAACTGATCCGCCGATGCGTATGATGTGCTCTTTCGGGTTCAGGTTTTCAATTCCATTTAGGTTAAGCACCATTGCTTCGAGCAGGCCGCTGGGGTGTAGGCCCCTGATGGTTTTTGGTTGCCCGTAGCCAACGTTTGGCTTGGCACCCATGTGCTTCATGCCCTTTGCTTGCTTTGAGTCCATGCCTCTGGGTCTGCGCCACCTGTTGAGGCGTCCGACTCTTTTGAATGCGTGGCTGCGTTGCCTTTTGAACGTTGGTTTTTGTCTCTTGTTAAGCATGTTTATCGTCCTTTTTTAGTTATGAATATGCCGTCCTGGAAGACCCGTCTGTCCCGCCCAGTCAGGCGCGTTGCCATTTCGAAGCTGGCTGCGGTCTGGCTTACAATGTCAATGTCTATTCCGGAAACCGTGATGTCCTTTTCGTCTATTTCTACTTTTGCGCCAGTAAATATCCGGGCTTTGCGCATGCGTTTTTCTCCCATGAAATTCTTTATGTTTAGTGCATTCCCCTGAACGGTGATGTTCATTGGGAAGTGCTTGAAGACTGCCCGTAGTTTGTACTGGTAGCCTTCAGTCGTGCCCTTGATCATGTTTCGTGTTTTGGCTATAACAGTGCCTAGATACGCCCTGTTTTTTTTCCTTGTGGCGTCTGACATGAATATGACTTTTGAGTCTTTTTGTTCTGCTGTTATGCCTGCTAGGTTGAAGGTCCTGCTTAGCTCACCCTTTGGGCCTTTTACGCTGATGGTGCCGTTATTTATGGAGACGGTTGTGTCCTTTGGCAGGTTTAGTTCCATTTTCATTTGTGATCACTTTTCTTTATCATGTTTTTAGTAAACGAATGCTAGGAGTTTCCCCCCGGTTTTTTGCTGTATCGCGTCATATTGTGTCATTAGGCCTTTTGGGGTTGACACGATCAGCATGCCGAAGCCCCTTGACGGCAAATATTGCGTTTCATATTGCTGGATGTCCCTAAAGCCGGCCGAGAACCGTGGCTTTATGGCCTTAATGTTGTTTATTGTTCCAAGCAGCTGTACCTTGTATTGCCCCGCCTTGCCGTCGTCGATGAGTTCGAAATTGCCGATGTATCCGTGTTTCTGAAGTATGGTGAGTATGTTTCCGAGTATTTTTGACGCAGGTTTTAGGGTGCACCCTGACTTGCCCACTAGTTCGTGGTTCTTAATGTTTACCAATGCATTTGCGAAGTTGTCCATTTTTCATCAATTCCTTTATTCGAATTATTCATATTTTTTGAAGCCCAGGGCCCCTGCTTGTTCTACGAAGCACCGTCTGCATATCATGAGGCCGTATTTTCTAATCACGCCTCTGTAGGTTCTGCAGTACCTGCATGCCCTTTTTCGTTTTGCCGCCACCATGGGCCGTTCTGTTTGTCTTTTCATGCTTCTACACCTATGCTGAAGTGTTTCTTTGCAAAGTCTATTCCTTCGTTCTTTGTGAGCCTGTGTCTTTGCGGGATCTTGCTTTTTTGTATTTTTCTTTTCTGATTGCGGTATCCCCATTTGTTTAGCGTGACGCACACGTCGAACCCCAGCAGGCCGATTTCCGGGTCATACTTTGTGCCGGGTAGGTCGATGTATTCCTTGATGCCGAAAGCGAAGTTTCCGTGATCGTCGAAGTTCTGTTCTTTTAGGGTGTTGTCATTTGCGTCTAGGCATTTTTTCAGAAACTCTGAGGCTTCCTTGCGCCTTAGCGTGACCTTTGCGCCTATTGGCAGGCCTTTCCTCAGGCCCCAGGTTGGGATACGTTTTTTTGCCTTGGTGGTTATCGATTTCTTGCTAGTTATTTTTTCTAGCAGGGCCTGTGCCTTTTCCACGTCGTGCTTTTCTCCGCCAATGCTTATGTTGAGGGTCACTTTCTCGAGTTTCGTCATGTCTGCTGTCATGTTATTCACTTATGCTAATAGCTGGTTTGTCTCGTCCTATTACGAATGTGTAATCCTTGCGCGTCTTGAATTCTGTTCCGTCTTGCGCTTTCAGGATTACTAACGGATCGCTCTCGATCTTTCCGGGTATTGTTTGTGCTATTACCCCTATTTTTCCTGCGTGTTTTCCCCTTGTGACGTACGCCATGTTGTTTTCTATTAGGGGGTAGTGGTCCGTGATCTTTTGTTCAGGGATCTCAAGTTTTACCACGTCGCCGACCTTGTATTTTTTGTCATCAGTTATTATGTTTCTGCCGTCGTGCAGGTTGAGTTGCGTTTTGCCTTTCCGGAGTATTTTTTTGCCCCTGATCCTGCAGAGCTTGAAGCCTGCGTTTTTTTGGTCTGCTTTTTGAAGTGTTACGCGGCCTTTTTGGGTGTATGAAACCCTGAAGTATTCGTTTGTTTTGTCAATAGAGACCAGGTCCATGAAGCCAACGGGCAGCTTGTAGTCCCTGACCTTGCGTCCATCGATTTTGATTTCACCAGCATTGATTATTTTTTTGGCTTCTGCGTTTGTGTCGGCGTATTTCAGCATGTCCCTCACTATGACTAGTATCGGCAGTGATGCGTTGATGGGGTGCGCCCCTGGCTGTGGCTTCACTATCCAGGTGGAGCTCTTTCTAAGCACGCCCCATGATCGGGGTGCTGCTCTTCGTTTCAGGTGTGTTTGCGATCCTTTTGATGCCATTTTGTCATCTCTTTATGCTGTTTTTTCGTTTTTCATCCTCAAGGACGAGCTCTGTTATGAGCACGTTTGAGGGGTCAATCGGTATGAAGGACTCCTTCCCAGCCCTGTTTTTCAGCGTGACGTTTTCTATGTTTATCTTGTAATTCCGGTAGTCAACAGCGACTATTTTTCCGGTTTTTCCCCTGTGGGTTCCCCGGAGTACCTTTACCACGTCATTCTTTCTCACGGGCACGTTTCTTTTTTTAACGTCCTTTTTGATGTCTTTTGAGAGGTGTGCGGACATTGCTGCACCACGCTTGTGCAGTGCTAGGGTTGAGCGGTCCTTCCGCTTCTTTCGTGCTTTTTTGCTCTGTACGGTCATTTTATATCACGTTTTTTGCGATGGTTGATATCCTTGGGAATCTCTCTGCGATTTCCTTTGCGACTGCGCCCTTGATTTCCGAACCAACTGGCTCGTTTTTGTCCGTAATGAGGACGGCGGCGTTTTCGTCAAACTTGACCCTGTCGCCGGTTCTGCGCCTGTACTCGTGTTTTTGCCTGATTAGGACACACTTTACGATTTTTTTCCGCATTGCGGGTTTTCCCTTGATGACCGAGGCCTTGAATACGTCGCCGACGCCAATAGTTGGGCGCCTCTTCTTGGTTCCTTTGAAGCCCATTTGGGCTATGACCTTCAGCGTTTTGGCGCCTGAATTGTCATCGCACTTTACGATGCTCAGGTGGGTTACGCCAGAGTGATGCTTTGCGGCTATTGCTTTCATGTTGTGTCATCTCGTGTTAATGTTTTGTCTCGTAGTCTCATGTGTGGAATAATGTTCATTATTGTTTTGGAATTATTTTGGTTACGACGAAGCTCTTGGTTTTGCTGATTTTCCTTGTTTCAGCAAATTCAACTACATCGTTGGGGTTTGCGTTGTATCCCGGTGGGATGTGCACGTTGCGTCGTGATTTTCGTCTCTCGTATCGTTTGTATTTTGTAATGTAGTGCAGGTATTCGCTTTCCACTACCAGGGTGTTCTTTGGCTTGTTGCTTACAACCCTGCCGCTAAGAACGGCTCCTCGTTTTGGGAGATCTGATGAGACTTCAGTTGCTGTTGTGTTTGGCATTGAATTGCCTCCAGTGCTTTTTTATGCGCTCCTCGGGCCTTGCCATGAGAGCCTTTCCCTCAAGCGTGGTGTGCTGCTTTTCGGGTGTTTCGAACTCGAATGTGCAGTGTTCCTTTGGAACTTTGATTTCTTTTGTTTGTGTTTCGATTGTGAATGTCCGTTGTGTTTCATCGATGATTCTGCCTTTAACGTTGATCAGGCCGCGTTGCGTGCTTTTCTTTATGGTTACGTTGAGCCCGATTAGCTCGTCCATGATCAACTTTGGCATCATGCGATCAGTACATGTCTATTTGGTCATTTGTGTAGCCCATTTCGATGAGGGCCTTTTTTACTTTTTGTTTGTGTTCTCCTTGGAGCTCAATGCGGTTGTTCTTGGTTGTGCCCCCGCATGCGAGTTTCTGTTTCAGCTCTTTTCCGATTTGCTGGAGGTCTGTGTTTTCATCGAACCCGCTGATGATTGTGTAGTTCTTCTTGAACCTCCTTGTCTCGGACGTTACGCGTATTTTTTGTCCACTTTTGGCGATCTCTTGACATACGCATATCTCCTTCGGCAGTCCACACACTTGGCAAATTTCATCCATTTATCTGTTTTCTCCTCTTTCCCTAATTATCGTTAGAGCCCTTGCGATTGTGTGCCTCAGGTCGCGCTGTTTCTTCGGGTTCTCAGGTTTTATGCCTGATGCCGATTGCCCCCTTTCGGTCGCTAGCTCTGCACGCAGTTGTGCTACTTGCTCATTGAGGTCATCCGAACTTCTTTCGCGGATGTCACTCATTTTCATTATTGCCATTTTCCTCACTCGTCTTTTCTTCGGTTGTATTTTCTATTTCGACACTTGCGGGTGTTGTTACTTGTTCCTCGGTTGCTGGTTTGCGTTCTGGGGTTTCTTGCCTGTGTTTTGCCA
Source organism: Nanobdellati archaeon (assembly GCA_018304505.1). Lineage (GTDB taxonomy): Archaea > B1Sed10-29 > B1Sed10-29 > B1Sed10-29 > JAGVWA01 > JAGVWA01. Next base: position 879 of record JAGVWA010000016.1, on the reverse strand, counting down.
GCGCCTCTGATATGTCTATTTTGTCAGGGAACTGCGCGGTCCCTGGCACGATGCTGACCGTTATGCCCATTACTCCTTGTTTGAGTTTTGCGCCTTCGTGGGATGTCATTACTTGCTTGACTGCGTCGCCAGCCTTCTTTATGTAACCTGCAGCAACGCGCTCCTTGCGTGCTTTTGCCTTCTTAGCCTGCATCTTGCCTTTTAGTATTATTTCTCCGCCCATGGCCCCTGCCCTCATTATCCTGTCAAGGGCTCGGTGTATCACGATTTTTTGTTTTTGTCCGCGTTCAAGCATCCTTACGATCCAGCGGCTTATGACAACTGGTTCAAGGTTTACGTCTTTTACCTCTGTGACTTCGAGTTGCGGGTTCTCGATTCTTAGTTCTTCCTCGATTCGTTTGGTCAGGTCTTGGATGGTTTTTCCTTTCCTGCCGATGACGATGCCTGAGCGCTCTGCGACGATGTTGACCCTGGTTGCGATCGGCGTTCGCTGAATGTCAACGTCAATAATGCCGGCCCTGCCGAGCTCGTTCTTTATGAATCGCCGCACGTTGTTTTTGCGTATGGCTTCGTCGATGAATTTTCTCTCTATCATACTTCCTTCACTACCAATTCAATTCCTGCCCAGTCGATGTGGTGCCTGTCGGGGCTTGAGCCGCCGCCTTTTGGCCTTCGCCTGTCGAAGCGCTGTTTCCTGTAAGCGGTTGCGTGCGCCACCTTGAGTTTTTCCGTTGCTAGGCCCTTGAAGTCTGCATTAGCCTTGGCGTTCTTCAGTAGGCCATGAACCATGGCGCTTGCTTTTTGGGGGTACCTGCCAATAACCCCATGGACCCTATGCCCAATGCCTCGGGTGTACTTTGTAAATGGTATCACTGCTTC
>JAGVWA010000021.1 GCA_018304505.1 Nanobdellati archaeon | reverse complement strand
CAAACCCACGCCAAAAATCAGCCTGCTGAGGCAACGCACCACAACAGACCTCGTAAGAGAACAAGTAATCGCAGGCTTGAAAAAACGCAAACTAGAAACACAACGCGCCACATACCTCGAGCAAGTCAACGAAGTATTAAGACAAAAAAACAACGCAGAACAAGCACTGGAAAACCTGAAACAACTTAACGCCAGACGAAAAATCAAAGAGGAAAGACGAGCACTAAAACAACAAAAAAGACCCGCGCAACAAGCACGACCAACCCAAACCCACACACTTACCCCCCAAAGACGGCCATCGACTGTTCCCCCACAACAAACACCACCCACACCACTAGCACCACCAAAGCACGCTAAGCCCCGCACAAGTTGCACAAGAACACGCCAGACAAATCACACTCGGACTACGACCAGTCCCCACACCACCATTAAGAATGCACGAAAACGCGTCACGACAAGCACGCTTACTAAGGATTTACCATACACCCCAAGCAATAGCCCGACAAAGAATCACCACGGAAAAAGCGCGCTGCGGCCACGAAAGTTTACCATACCACAATCAATCGTTGATTGCCGAAGCCTGACCATGCTACTTTTTATACACCCCCTACGCAAAGTATACTACGACAATTCGAGAATCTAAGCGAAAGCAAAACCCGAAGAGAGTTGAAAAAAAGTATGTGGTTTACAGACTTTGACAAACAAATGGCCAAAGAAAGACAAGCCGAAATCGAGGCAGAAAAGCGCGAGCAAGAACGACTCAGAAAAGAAAACCCACTAATGGCACTACTAGAAGAAGGGATACGCATAGATAGGGAATTTACTCGAGCTAGGTTAGAAGCAGAGTTAGATAGTATCTAATTTTTAAACATCAATTTAAAAACCAAACCGTCTTTTATAATACATGGCAGCAAATCTAGAACTAGTATTCAACGATATTAGCTCATATAAAAATCTTGAAGAACATATTACAACTCTAGAAAAAGAATTAAGAACCGCGCCAAATGACCCCAAACTTCGCCAAATTCTGGCGGAAGCACAAGAGAATGCAGCTATAAAAAACGAGTATGAACAATGGTATGGCAAAATGATTACCCAACGCACCAGCAGAATAAAACGCACAGGTGCCGCAAGTATAATTGGTGCACTTGGCGGAAAAGCAATAGCTGTTGAGACCATTTTTTTAGGTGCTTTAACACCTCTATTTTTACCAGCATTACCAGCAGCCATAGCAGGTGCAGCAGCACTTGAATTCAAACGTAGAAGGGCAATTTCACAAGCGCTAAATGAACTAGATAGATACAAAAGTCGACGGCAACATAATCTACAGAATTTAAAATCTTCACAGGCCGCACCGACATCAACTTAAAACTCTTTGTTTCAATGACACCCAAAGAACGAGCAGCAATACCAATACGCCCAGAACTACAACAAATCGCCCAACAAATGAACATACAAACCCTATACGAAGGAGAACTCAAAAGGCTATCAGAAATATCAAAACACGAAGGCAAAACAATCCAACAAATCAAACTCAACCTAGGAAACACAATCGCCTCAAAACTAGAAGAAGCCATACAACAACTACCACCAGGAGAACGAAAACACACACTAACAAGTTTCGTAAAACCACTAACAGACAGAGAAAGAGAAGCAACACAAATATCTAAAACCTTAAACAGCCTAAAAACTGAAGAGGAACGCGTAACATTCCTAGAAGCCTACTCAGGACTAGAAACCAAAGAAGAACAACAACAACTAAGACGCGGGATAGTTTCCCAAACCAAAATCGGGAAAACCCTAGACAGAGAAGTCTGGGAAAAAACCGGCAAGCTCATTTACAAAAAAGCAAAAATAAGGACTGTGCTTACCGATACTTTAGCTGCGAGAAATCAAATGAAAATCACCAATACTGAACTTAGGAAGCAGGCTTATGACAAGTTAAAAGAGCTGCGAAAACAATCAATCACACAGGGCGAAACAACAACCCACCTCGCGAAGCAAGAACTCGCACTGGCACGCGAATTCAAGAAAAAGCAGCAAACACTATATAGGGAGCTTAGAGCAGCAGGAAGCCCCGCACAAGTTGCACAAGAACACGCCAGACAAATCACACTCGGACTACGACCAGTCCCCACACCACCATTAAGAATGCACGAAAACGCGTCACGGCAAGCACGCTTACTAAGGATTTACCATACACCGCAAGCAATAGCACGGGCACGAGAGCAACGGATCGAAAAAACAGTACGGCAGCCACCACAAGCACGCTTCATCGGCTACGCGGAGCCAGGGGTTAGTTACCACGAAGCCCCCATTCTCAGATCATCCTCAAGCCACAATGAACAAACAAGAAAAGACATCAATACAAGCAGGGCACGTGCATTAGAGGCAAAACTAAGGGCCAAACAGCGCCTCGCATTGCATAAAAAGGCAGAAGAGGCAGCACAACAAGCACGCAAAAAGCAGGAAAAAACAACCCTTGGATTGAGACGATAAAAGGCTCAAAATAAAAAATCCTGTCTAGAAAACGTCGCTAACTCACTTTTTCCAGAACGCGAGGTTCGACACCGCGGCCTTAGTCTTAGTGAACTTAGGCACCGCTATGCTGCTCTTCAGACCCGCGGCCTTTGACGCGATGCCGCTGCCCAACTTTCCGATTGCTTGGGGCGTCTGCACAATAGCATTCCTCGACCGAGTACCAAGTGAACCAACGGCCTCCCGAGTTCTCGTTCCTAACGACTTCTTCTGCGCAGACTCACGCCACCTCTGCTTCTGCGCCTCAGGCATGCTCTTGATCGACTCAGTAGCCATAACAGAAAGAATCTTTAACACCACAGCCTTCTCAACGTCTGTAAACCTGTTGGAGCACTCCAAAGAGCTTGGTGATTCGCACGGCCCTTGATCAGAAACATTCAACACTAGACCATCAATTATTTCATCTACCTGCGGCCTGATACGTGCGACATCAAGCGTCAATAACCCACTACCAGTGCCGTTCAATTTATCAACGCGCCACTCAAAACCACTATCCGGAGACTGAATAGTTTTACCAGACTCCAAGATCAACCGTGGCCCACCAATAGCGAAACGTGCAACGTAGTCAGCATCCCCTACCCTACCAACAAACTCAACATACACTACGATATTACCACCATCAAACTCCTGCATTGAATTTGAGCCAAGCATCGATGTAACATACGTCTTATTTGAACCATCATCCTGTGGCACAATAAATGAAAAACTAACAAAAGCAGTATCCGAAATGTTAGTTCCAGAAAGACCAACAACCTGAATACCCCCTGGCAACTGAACAGCGGACCCAGAAGCTAAAGCCACCATGCCCCCCTGCAGCAATACAAGTTTTGACTCTGCTAACGAACCATCAGCATACGCCCTCGAAGCAGGCACGTCTATGAGGTACTCCGTGCCGAATAATTCAAGCGCTGGCGACGTAAGATAATCAAATGAAGAACCAAGAGGCAAGCCCTCTTCAAAGACTATTTTTTGCCTCTGCTCGTTTTCCAATGCATTCCACTTAAAGATGCTGTGATCAAACTCCAGACTTGAACCATTAATAATAGCCGTAATGCTCGCTAAAGTTGTAAAGTCTGGCGTTTCCTCTACCGGAGTTTCTGATTCCGGGACAACATCGTCAGCTGTAACTTGGTCCTCACCATCAATGCCTGCAGGCACAAATGGCTCCAAGGTATCATTCTCCGCTTCCTCTGGAATCAGCACTAAGCCTGATTTTACGGTAAAGTTTATAGTCTCAATTACAAAATCAATGCCATCAGACACGGTAATGTTCGCCTCATAATCCCCCGCATCAAACACCGTGGGTTCAAGAACAAAGTAACTGCCCATGTCCTGCAGTAACCAGTGATCACTACTAATGTTCAACTCATCATTGTCTGCATCAGTAGCCACAACAGTTATGTTATACGAATTGTAAGCCACAATCTCATCCGGCAAGGAAATGTTCACTATTACCGGCTTTGAGTTCACATACTCAAACTCAGCCCCAAAGGTCACAGCAGGCTTTTTCGCAATGTACCTCGACAACATCAATTGATCATAATACGTCCTGTATCTAGCAATTTTTTGCTCATCTGATCTCTCAATAGGATCCCCGCTGTGCTTAAAGTCCCCAAGATATAACCACTTAGGCAGCTGATAGTGCTGGTTACTAAACAATTTTTGCCCATCCATATAAGTTGTCATAAAAGCGCCCTCACCGATTGTGATGGTGATCGTCCTCCAATCAGGGGTCCTAACAATACCATTTAAGAGGCTCTCATGTGTTAGGTTTTGAGCAAAAAAAGCAGACCACGTCATCTCAATGCCAAAGAGATTTACGTCTTTATACTTAGTATCAGTATTAATTGTATTTAGACTAATTCCAAGGTCTTTATCATTAACGGCGACAGCCTGCTCGATAACTCCTACCTTCCCCGTATAACTCGAATTACCATCCTTCATCTTAACGTTTATCTCAACATTCAACAAACTTATGTTAAGCGTGCTAAAATTGTACCTTGTATCACCAACAAAATGAGTTTTTCCATCTCCGCTCTTAAGTCCAGGATAACTCATCATCACCCAGCCCCCATCGGGCGAATCATTCAACTCAACCGAAGAAGTTCTATAAGGTGTTTTGAATGTCTTATTTTCAAAACTTTCAAAAAAGATAAATGTAGCTTCACCATTACTCATTGACTCAGCGTTGGGGTTTCCGTAATACATGGTGATGACCTTAGGCACGCCTACTAGTAATTCAGGAACCTTAACCCACACAGTCGCAGTCCCATTACCCCTCCAATCAGAAACATAGAACGGCAACGCAGTTCCGTTGTCGTCAAAAAACCGCAAGTCTGAACCATTACCATTCATCTTACCCGCATACTCAGACACAGGAAACTCAAGCTTAACCTGATAATCAACAACATTAACAGAGCTATTAATAGAGATATTCTTTGAATACCCCCACTCCCTGCTCAACCAATCAGGCTCTGCAAAACCTAAACTAAAAAGTAGAGATAATATCAAATACCCAAGTAACAGTTGCGCCCCTTTCACCCTCACGCTCATAATTTTGGAGAACGTAGTATATAAAGATTTCTATAAAACTTTTACACTCAGGATGAAGCCCTGATGCCATAGTTCAAAAGGAGCATGACTTATTGGCCTTCGCCGGCGAAGATCTTGCCAACTAGTGTCTCTGCACCGCTGTCTATCGATTGCTCTAACTCAAATTCATACCCTACCCCTCTCTTAACGTCAAGCGTTGAACAGCCTGAGCCATCAGTAGGACAGAGGCTTACTGAAACGCACGTTGGAACAATGGTGTTTGATGTTACATCTTCTGATAAACAAGCGAGTGTTGTTCCAGTCGCGTCAGAAGCTTTCTCAGTACCACCTTCAAACAAGGTAAATGTGTCACCACCACTCTCTGTGTCGCTATTTTTTATCGCGAGCTTTACATTCGTATCAGCACCACTCCCCCCTGCAACTAACAGGGTCTGCCCAGCTGATGCGATCCCCAAGACACTACTACTCATAAAGCTCCCAATAGCTGTATCTTTTGTCCAATCAACTCCGCTACCCTGATATATAATTGCCCCGACGCTCTCGATTATTCCATATAATTGTCCAGATAATTTATGGAGATACAACCCTGCAAGGGAGTCCATTGAGCCGAATTCACTTCCTACCTGCGTCCAGTCAACTCCATTTGAGCTCTCAAAAATAAAGATACTTGTACCATCTGTGAATACCCCTATGGCGTTTCCATCTGCATCTAGCTCCATTGCAAGACCCTTGGTCATCGTGGTAATCTCTAGTTCAATCCATGTTAAAGCGTCATCAGAGTAACGTATAACTCCTTTGCTGTTAGCAGTGTTTGTGCCGATAACAACATATCTGGTGTTACCACTAACCGTTAATGTGACAATGTCGATTACATCCAAGGCCGTTCCAGTTCCATCATCAAGGTTATCAATCTTTGTCCATGTAGCCCCAGAGTCTGTTGTTTTTGCTATGTACGATTTTGTGCTTCCTTCCCCACTGTCCTGACCTACAATATACGCTGTTGTCGCATCGACAAAATACAAGTCCTCAGCTGTACTAGCGTCAGCCTGTCCTACAGTTAGTATAGCAACGGTAGTCCAAGATGCACCATCTGTGCTGCTATGCACTGATGGGGAGACGGCGGGGGTAGTTCTACCATCTGTTAATGCAAATACCTTTGTTGGTTCAAATGTTGAGTCAGAAAAGAATCCAGAGAAATCACCAGTCTGGGGGATAGTGATATCCCCCCCAGCTACCCAATTTGCTCCATTATCAATACTTGTCTTAAGATTACTTGATGGTTGACCGTCTGTTAGAAAGAATCTTGACCCATCAGAGGACACGCCAAGAATCTGCTTGCCACTCGGCATAGCAGCACTAAATTGAGGGGTACTAATGTCCGTTTGGGTAAACGTGTTTACTGGCGTGAATGTTAAACAAGTTGCTGAGGATCCTGCTCCGTCGAGGCTTTCTGTTGCCTTAATACACAACTGATCTGTTGAGGCATCAAGAGAAGCCTTGATAAATTCTTGGCCAGCAAGACACTTAACC
>JAGVWA010000008.1 GCA_018304505.1 Nanobdellati archaeon | reverse complement strand
CTGTTCGTTTCGTCGAATATTTTGTTATCCATGCTTTTATTTTGCTCAAACTAGAATAAATAGATTTTGCAACATTCGCTGGTTGCAACCAGTTTAAACCAACTACAGTTAATTTATTTGCGGTTAGATTAGAAGCAGGCTAAGCAAGAAACCGATGCAAGCGCCCGCACTAATCGGCGGCAGTGCAGGCAGCGCTTTTCCAGGCCTGTCGATCAGGGTATAGAAAAGCAGGAACAGCGCGCTGAGGGCCCCCATCACGGTTAGGAACATGCTGATATAGCCATATTGATTGAATACTGACACTGCGAACACCAATGGAATGACTAAGTCGCCGCCGCCGAGCTGGAAAACGTGACCCGTGGCGAGTATTTTTTGTTTGCCCTTTGGCACTGCGGTTTTTACCTTTGAAGCCTTTCCGTTCCCAATGTGTTTCCAATCGCCGTAAGGAAACGCGGCAGTGAACGCCATCGGCTCCTTAGTAAGGGCCTTTGCCATGTAAACCATGTGCTTTGTAATAAACACAGAAACGTAGTCGTAAATTGACAGCAGTGACATGAATACAAGTACTGGGAAAACCTCGAGGCTCGCGCCGATGACGGCGCCGGCGCCGCTTACACTGAAAATCAGCGCCAGGTTTTGGCTGACAATGCTCGGCCGCAGCACTTTCCACAGTGTCAACGAAACCGCTAGCCAAAAGCCGATTCCGCCCAAAGCTAATTCAAAAACAATGTCGCTCGCGAAGAAAATCGCCAGCGCTTCAAAGACCTTCATCAAAATGATCTTGTATTTTATAATCAGAATAATGACAAACGTGGCTGCGAGCAGGTACGCGAAAAAGAAAACACTGTTTGCCGGGTCGCTGGGGTCTTCGAAAATAGGCGGCAGCTCGCCCTGTTCTACGAGTTGTAGGTAGTTTTGGGCGGTGTACAGGCCGATGAGTTGCACGCTCATGAAGAGTAAAACAACTGACGCAAGCAGCTGGTTTTTGTTCATGCGTTAGGGAAAGAGGGGAGAATTAAAAAGCATTTGGATTCTGTTGGTCTTGTTACCGCTGTTCTGCTGGCTTCTAGTTCATGGGTTAAATGTCCTCCAGGGTGCGTAGTATGCGGCTTACTGGCACGCCCAGCATTGATGCAGCATCAGCGAGGCTCCCTGACGTTCTAAAATGCTCTAGCTGGGAGCGGAATTTTTTCCTTAGTTTTTTGTCAGTGGTTTCCAGCAACACTGGCTCATTGTATACTAACATGAAAAGATCTGCAATGTCTTTTGATTTTTTAAATGGATCGCCGCGCTCTCCGGAAGAATTCAATTTCATTTCAATCATAAGCCTTTCATTGGGAACCATGATCTTGGTGTTGCTCACCATGATCTGCTTAAATTCTCCGTCAAACACCCTATTTAAAAGCGGCTGTTCCATTACCCTGCTATCAATGTGTTGTGGAGCTGCCACATCAACATAGACAACACACTGATCATATTGGGGTATTTTGCTTGCCTCGTCTGTATTCATTTCCCGTCCACTAAGCCGGTGAATGAACTTCACCCACCTAAAAGTTGAGTGTGGTTTAAAGCCCTTACTTTCAATTAGTTGTCTGATTTTTTCAAACGGGATTTTATTTGGGTTAAAGAAAATATCAATGTCTCTCGAGCCGATGTGCTCAATGCCTGCTTCTTTCAAAAGATAGTGAACTGCCCAACCCCCCATCAAGCCAATGTCCCTTTTTTGTTTAACATCTTTGAATAGGCTCAGTAGGTATTTGTTTGAATACTCGGTCATGATTTCATCGATCATCTCACCCCCTCCTCAATCACCTTCGCATGCTCCTCTCCAAGCCCCCCTATTGAAATTAGATCAGCTAAAACAAGTCCCGGGGGGGATATGCTGAAACCGTGGATCTTTCTTGATAGTTTGAAGTAATAGTTTTCTTCAACAGGGAGCAAAAACAAGTTGGCTTCATCTTCATAGGCTGGCCTGGCGTTTTTTTTGGTTAGCAGTTTCTTCCATGTCTCTATGTCACGTGTTCTAACATATGCATGGACTTTCTCGGTCTTGACATATGGGTGCAGCAACTCGGCGGCTGCAAATGCCGTGAGTGCGTAATCTAGTTTGATGTCTTTCAGCAGACTCATTTTGTCTTTCATGCCTAACTTGATGAAGAAAGAGCTTTTCTTCTTTGCTTTAAATGGGAATGTGAATGCCAACTGCGATATCAAGGCACGGGTATTCACTAGCATGAACTCTCGTGTTTGGGTGCGTATCAAATGCCCGGCTTCTAGGAGGTGGTTGACAAAATCATAAGTGCTTGGATACGTCAGGCCACCAAGGCTGGTGCAGAGTTCATGAATAGACCAGCTCCTGTTTTTGTTTTCCAAAATCCACAGTATCACGCCCTGCCTTTTTTCAGTTAGTTTAATCATGTTATTATACATTAAGTGTATAATATATAAAGGTTACCTTTAGTGGCTTCCAAGCTTCCGAAAAGAGCTTAATTCCGGTTTTGGCCTGCTTACCGCTGTTCTGCTGGTTTGTACACCCCATGTCGGGGCATGTACACTTCCCCGTTCTTCCGCAGCTCGGACAGGACGTTTTCGATGTCCTCTTCTTTAAGGCCTTCTGTTTTTGCCTCTTCTATAATCATTTCTGTCTTCACTTCGTCGAATTCCTGGCTCAGCTTCTTTATTATGCGTAGGATGTTCTTTGTCCTGTCAACCCTGGATTTGCTTGTGCCAAGGAAAACTATGTCAACATCAAGCTGTCCTGTATCTGGGTCTACGCCGACTTCTTTCATGTAGTAATTCGTTAGCTTGATTGCACGATCAGCATCTTCGACGTCTACTGTTTTGCTCAGCCTTCCTTTCGCGCTGGCCTCGGCGAGCCTGATAACCCCCTCGAGTTGTCGCGCGGTAATAGGAATGCTGTTTTGTTTTTCTCCTAACTTGCGGAGGTTGACGTAGAACTCCAGCATTTTCTTTTTTGCCTTGTCGCCGAGTATTGGCCTGATTTCTTTGCGCGCATATCCGATGTACCTCCTGAGGAAGTCTGTATCTATTATGCCTTGCAGGTCGAGTTCCTGTTGGTGCATTGCGGCTTTCTGGTGCGTTGTCAATATCTTCTCTGCTAGCTCCCGATCCCTGTTTGAATCAAGGACATCGCGCACGGTGAAGATTAAATCGAAACGCGAAAGGATAGTTGGGGTGATGTTGAACTGTTCTGCCGGTAGGCCATATGGATCGAAGCGGCCATACTTAGGATTTGCTGCTGCGAGGATTGCAGTGTTGGCCTTGAATGTGGCCACTATGCCTGCTTTTGCAACATGGATTTGTTGTGTCTCCATGGCCTCGTGCATGCTGCTTCTGTCTTCCTCGCCCATCTTGTCAAACTCATCGATGGAACACTGTCCTCCAGCACTGAGTACAAGGGCCCCTGCTTTCAAGACCCAGCCGCCTTCGCCAAAGTCATCCTTTTCGGCCGAAGCAGTCAAACCAGCCGCCGAGCTGGATTTTCCAGATACATAGATGCCCTTTGGCGCTAGTTGCGTGACGTATTGTAGAAGTCTGGACTTTGCGACTCCAGGGTCCCCTATTAATAAGAGGTGCATGTCGGGCCTGATTTTCATTCCGTCTGGCGTTATTTTTCCGGGGGTGCCTCCAAATAGTTGTAGTGCGATGGCCTCTTTGATCTCGCTGTGGCCGTAGATCGATGGTGCGATGCTTGCTACGATTTTTTTGTACAAGTCAGGGTCCTTGCTTAGCTCGATGATTTTTTCTTGTTCTTCTTTTGTTAATTCAATCTCTTCGAATTCCCTTTCAAGTTTTGTCACTGAATTCGTGTCGAGGTATTTTTCGTAAATAGAGCCTTTGAACTTCGGGTTCTGCAGCCGCACTGTTCCAGTCAGCAAGAGCTTGTCGCCTGGAGTGATCTTGTTTGTGAGGTCTGCTTCGAGCCAGCATGTCAGCATTTTGGCCTGTTCGCCACCCCTGAGTTGCTCTAGGGGCTCCTGCACTTCGATTTTCTGCGTGTCAATAAATGTCGAGTGGTCCTCTAGCAAATTAAACGTTTTGTTTTCGCATGTGCAGGTCTTCGGTTCATTTAGGCGGCCTGTTTGCTCGTTCTGGTGAAGGGTGTAGATTCGATCGCAGCGAGTGCATTGGAAAACTGCGGTAATGAGTCGGGGTTTTACGTCTGTGACTTTTGTCGCTACTCCTTCGACACCTATGAATTTGTTGATCACGTGAGAGGTTATGTGCTTTACTGGGACATTGGCGTCCTGTGGCATGTTCACAATGCGCGTCCGCGGCGTGATTTCTACGCCTGCACTGTTCACAAGCCCGAGCGACTTAAGCGCTTCTTCTGCTGATTCGAGAATGACGTAGGGCTTTTCGCGTAGCTCATCGGCTACCTCTGGTTCGTATCTTTCCAGGGTGGGGTAATCAATTAGCAGGCTTTGCTGTTCAGGGTACACCTCAGCTAGGCGTTCTATCTTTTGTTTGTAATAAGAATTGAAGAACTGTTCGAACTTTGCCACGTAGTGAGAATTAGATTCACCCATGCCCACTATTGTGTACAATGTTCTTTAAATCCTTTTTGCGGAAGTTTACTGGAACTTGGGGGGTGTCTGTCAGGCGGGGGTGCCAGTTACTGTCATGCGAACTTTGCCCAGAACAATCGGATAATGAGCAGCAGTATTATTATTGTCAAGATAGTTTCGATGAACCCAAATTGCTGTTCGCCGGCGACGTTCAGCGATAGTGTATAAAGTCGGGGGACGTGTGCCCCATCTTGGTCGCTAAAGGTTGTTTCGACGCTAACGTGATACGCGGCGCCTTTCTTTGGCGTTGTAAATGAAAACGTCTTGCTGATCTCCTCTTCTGGGGCCAGGTCTCCGATGAGCTGTTCTGTTGTTGGTGCAATGAAGTTGGGGGGATAGATTAACTTGATGCGCACGTCCTTCAGCACGTCCTGCCCCTTATTTTCAGTTCGTATCGTGAGCTTGCTTTCTTCCGCTTGTGCAAAGGCCTCCTTTTGTAGCACATGCGAGGTAATTATGGGATACGCCTTGACGTTAAGGGTCCCCGTTGCTATCGGTATCGGTTGTGCAAAGCCCTTTTGCTGCACAGTGCCGGTTATCTCATATTCCCCGAGGGGTGTGTCTGAAAGCGTCTGGATGAAGATGTCGCGCGTGTAGGTTCCGCCTGGGTGCAATTGTGGTATCTTGACTGTTTTCGCTCCGCCGAGGGCCTGCACCATGTTAATTGTCAGGGATATGTCGTCTTCCCTCTGGAAGCCGGTGTTTCGCAAGGCGACTGTTAGCGTGGCGCTTTCGCCTTGGTATAGCGTTTTCTGTGTCAACTCGAGGATGCCAGTAAGGTCAGCTAAGCCCGTAGAAAGAAGCAGGCTACTGATTATCAAAGCCAAAATAGGAACTTTCCATCTCAGGTGTTTCATCCTTTTTTCCCCCGCTTGTAAACTTGTAAACAATTGCTATTATGATTATGATCACGATGATTATAATGATTAGTGTCGAGGTCTGCGTCCCCGTTGATTGCTGCTCCTGTGGAGTAACGCACCTGCCCTGGGGGTCTTCTTCTGTGCCCGCTGGGCAAACGCATCTTCCCCCGCGCTCGATTTTTCCGTTCGTGCATTCAAGCGGCGAGTAGCTGCTGATGGCCTGCTGCATCTCGGCTAGCAGCGTTTCAATGTCTGTCAATGACGGCTCTATTTGTTTGCACTCTGCATAGCCCTTCGCGCATTCCTCTGTAGCGATTTGCAGCTTTTGGGTTATCGTGTTTGCCTTTTGTTCAAGGTTTTTTTCATCAATGTAGTATTGGGGCAACGCTAGTGAGTTGTTGAAAACTGTTGTGTAGTTTGCAGACAGGTTCTTGACACGGTCTTGTATGCTTTTTATTTCCCGGTCTTGCAGGCCACCTGCAACCCGGTCTGCGAGGTTTATCTGGAATTCGTCAACTTGCTCGCTGAGTTTTCCAAACAAGTTGGTCTGGATGGAACCCTTGTTGGCATCAACGTCATCGCGTTTCTCGATTATTTCCTGTGTCAGGCCCTGCTCTTGAATCGTCAGGGAGACTATTGTCGCGGTCTGTGCGTCAAGTTCCCCGGCGTTTGATTTCGCGTTTATCTCGGTGTTGAACTCAACAATGCGTGTCGAAAGCGAGCTCAATGAAGTAAGGAAGGTGTCGTACGCGCCGAAAAATTCGTCGAACATCCCATCAAGGCTATCGATGTCATTTACGGATCGTATAGTGGCAATTGCACCCTCAGCAGTTTTTGTGGCTTCACCTAGCTTGTTCGCGTTGTCCCGCGCGGTTGTCAGTGCCAATAAGTACGCTGCTTTCTTTGTCAGCGTCACGTTTTCAGGTATCGTCGGCTCAATGCTGGCTGTAAAAGAGCTGTGCTTGTCTGAAAACGCGCTCTGCTTGTTCCGTGCATAGGCACGTGTGCTGCTTAAGTAGTCAACAATTGATTTCTGTGTCGTGAAGTAATTGGCTAGATAGTGTATCTTGATGGCGTCTTTGACGTGCTCGCCTTCAAACTCAATGCTTCCAGTGTCCGCGCTAACTGGCACTAGCGTTATTATCCTGCCACCGCGCAGGATCTCGACGACCCAGTACTGCCCTTGGCTGGTCGTGACAGTTTCCCGGGGCTTTATGTCATCGGTTTCCCCTGGCTGTTCAAAAGCCACAACCTTTTCCCTGGCCTGGTCTGCGTTTACTTGTATCTGTTGCGCAACACCTAATGTGATAATGAGTATAAGTAAAACCGCGAGGTGTTTTGGTTTCATGTGTTAGTAAAAACGAGGCGGGTTTAAAAGGCTTTACTCGTCATGTTAGATCAAGCTTCCGCGTGCAGCCGCGCAACATTACACCAGTTGCTTTTTTGCAAATTCAAAGGCGTCTTTTGTTTTTTCAGCGTAAGGCCCACCGCCTTTGTATTCCCCCGGTTTCCCGCCGGCCTTCCCGCCCATTATTTCCGCGCATTTCTCAACAACGTTTTCAAGGCCTGCGTGTTTTCCCTTTCCAAGAACCATGCCGTTTGACAACAACACGGTGAAGGCATGGTGCTCAAGGATTTTTTCAGCCATCTCTTGTAGCGTTTTCATGTCCGCGTCTTGGAGGTACTGCACTGGTGATGCTGTATCGATAGAATGCACTATCCTGTTTCGTATCTCAGCGAGCTCTTTTTTGAGCGACTTGAACTTTTCCTGCAGCTCTTCGAGCGTTGCTGAGTCGAAATCAATGAAGTCAATTTCGCCCGTTAGCTGGTTCTTTGTCTTGAGCATCGCGTCAACTTCTTTTATCCACCGATCGCTCTCGTCGAATTCTGTGTTTACTTGTGTTTTGTCTGCCTTTGCACACAGAGTGTTGCCTGCCACGTATTCGAGCCGTATTATTCCGTCCTGGATCTTCTTTGCCTTTGTGATCTTGACGCATTCGATTTCGCCTGTGTTGCTTACATGTGTTCCGCCGCAGGCCTCGACGTCCCAGTCCTTGATGTCAACTATCCTAAGCTGCTTCCCTGGAACCGCACCCCCCTGGTAGAGCGTAAAACCGTATTTCTTTTCTGCCTCAAGTCGTGGTAGAACTGGGTTTGCCACGGGCCGTTTTTCATGAATGACCTGGTTTGCCATGTCCTCAATCTTCTGCAATTCTTCGTTACTGAGGCTGTCATAATGCGTTATGTCTAACCTGCCTTTTTCAGGCGTCTTCTCCGCCCCGGCTTGCCAAACGTGGTTTCCCAGCAGCTTTTTTGCTGCACCGTTAAGCAGGTGTGCGGCACTGTGGTGCCTCCTCAAGGATTCCCTGCGCTCCTTGTTGATGATGCAGTGCACGTTTTTTTTCTTCAATTCATTGTCGATTTCGTGTATCACCACGTCGCCGATTTTCTGTACCTGGATGACGTGGGCATTGTCGATTTGTCCTATGTCAAACAACTGGCCACCGCCTTCTGGGTAGAACGCGGTCCTGTCCAGGATGATGTAATGGCGTTTGTCGATTTTGAGGGTTTTTATTACCTGAGCATCGAATTCGTATATGCGTTCGTAAAACAGCTTCTCAGTATTGGGAATTCCAGACAAGTCAAATGGGGTTTTCTCTTGTTTGGGCTCTCGGGCTTCGTGTTTTCCTGTCAGGGTTTGATAGAAGTCCTGAGGGATCTCGATTTTCTTTCCAGTTCGGTAAGCGTTTTCCTCCAGGATTTCAGGGGTGATGCCGTGCGACTCATATAGTGTCATCAGGGTCTTCAGGTCGAATTTAGTTTTCTTTTCAAGCAGGGTTGTGATCTGTTTTCCTGCGCGTATAACGGATCTTGCGAATTTGTCCTCCTCGATTTTGATGATCTCTGTGATCTCTTTCTGATTCTTCATCAGCTCTGGGTACATCGGCTTTAGGTATTCGGCGTGCTGCAATGCGAGTTCTGACAGCGTGAATGGGATTTGGTGCTCTCTGATGAAGTTCATTGCGCGCCTCAGGATAATGCGCAGATTGTAGCCCCCGCCGGCATTACTGGGTAAACCGCCGTCAGCGATGGCAAAGGCCAGTGACCTGGAATGCTCGACAACGCTGTAAAGGGCTTGCAGTGGCTCAAGGTTCTTTTGCAGGAACTCCGGCTTCACGTTCAATTGTTTTGCGATTTGCTTCCGCGCTGCGCGGATGTCTTTAACCTCGTCGATGTTTAGCTTGCCCGCGATTTTGGCATACCTGTCGAAAAAGTCCCTATCGTACTCGATGCTGGATTCCTTTTTGACTTTCTTCATCACTGGCCCGAAAGCGGTATCGTAAATCGTTGGCTCCCCGCTGAGGTACCAGCACAGGCGTTCGTGGCCCCAACCAACGTCGATTACCTTTGTGTCCAATGGCTTGTATCCAGTTCCTGTTGGCGCTGCCTGGAATTCCATGAACACGTTGTTGACGATTTCATTGCCCTTGCTCATTACCTCGATGCAAGGTCCAAAGGCAGAGAAGTCTGGCATTGCCCACACGTCTTCCTTGTAAACAAAGTCCCCTTTTGGAACCTTGAAAACTTTAGTGAGCACTTCGAAATTCAAGTCGAGGCACTCGTTTTTCCAATACCCTTCTTTGGGGTAATTGAATGCGTGCTGGCCCGTCATGACAAATCCCGTCATGTGGGCCCCTGTTACGCCGACATTTTCGATGTCGCCGAACCTTAGGCAGGGCTGCGGCACGACGATCTTGTCGTTCGGGTAGGAGAAGAACAGCTTGCCCTGTTCAACTCGCTGGAAGTCGACAATGCTTGCGATGGTGAAATAAAGGTCTGGCTTCCATCGTGCAATGATTGGATACCTAGGCATGCTGTAATGCCCATTCTTGACGAAAAACTTTTCGAATTTTTTCCATGTGTCAATGAAATCGACTTTCCTTGGTTTGGTTTCTATGAATTCGAAGTCCACGCAGCTCGAGTCTTCGCAAAGCTCCCTGGATTTGTCTGCGGTCCAGAATGCCCGCTTGCAGGTTTTGCAGGCCTTGCGCGTAAAGCCATGCTGCTGGAACAGTGGCACTTCATAGTGTTTTTTGTAGTCATTTGATAAGTCAGCGCGGATTTTTTCTTTTGTCAGCATTCAAAAACCTTCTTCTATGTATTGTCGTGCTGCCGTGCTTATGGCGTCTCTTAGTTCTGGTTTTGAGTATATGGCAAAAAGCACGTTGGTTGGGTTTATTTTTGATAGGGCTTCGAGGATGCTGCTCATTTCCATTATTGGCCTTAGCTCCCCTTGCTTCGTGAATACCTTTAGGTCCATTGTTTTTGCCGAAGGGGTTCCGCGCGGAAAACTCGCGAGCACGTCAGCTTCATTTAGCTCTAGCTCGTTTGTTATCTTGCTTTCGATTTGCTCGAGGCTGTAATGCCGTGCTTTTTCGTAGAGCGCGAGCTCTTGTTGGCTTGTCGTGCGCGACTTGATTTCGAAGGCCCGCTTGTAAAGCTCCCTGTACCGGATCCGTTCTATGAGTTCCTTTGGCAAGCCGCCATGGTTTGTCAGAGCCACCATTAGTTCATCATCTGTCATGTTTTCAATGTCCTCTAAGTGGGGTAGGGCGGCATGCGTTGCTTTTTCCAGCATCCGCGATGCGATGTTGTTGGCATGGTGGTTATAGATGGAGGTGAAGAGCATGGTTCTATAGAACAGCAGCGTTTCGACAGCGGGTATGCCCTTCTCTTCAACTGCCATCTCGTCACCTTGTCTTGTTAGCACCATTACCGTCCTGTCGATCTCAGGCCGAGTTAAGAGGCCCGTATAGTGCGCGTCCCTGCTAGTGTAATCTAGTCGGTCTGCGTCTACTTCAGAATGGATTATGGAGCGCAGGTAGTGCGATTTGTGTTCTCCTGAGACGAGCTGTGCAACTTCGGTTGGGTCTATGCCCTGCGATTCTAGTAGATTTGGAATCTCGCCGGCGCCAGGTATGTTAGATGCCCACTTGCCCAGAATGATTTGTTGTGTCCTTTCTTCGTGTGAGATTGGAAAGAGTCCTTCGAGGGCATGCGAAAATGGGCCGTGGCCCACGTCATGCAGCACCCCCGCGACCTGCACGAGGTCTTTTTCAGTGTCTTCGAGTTCTAGCGAATCGGCCATCTGGCCTGCAATGTGCGACACGCCGATTGAATGCTCTAAGCGGGTATGGTTTGCGCCGGGAAAAATAAGTTTAGTGAGTGAGAGTTGCTTTACCCAGCCCAAGCGCTGCATTTCTGGCGAGCTAATCAGGTCTTCTTGCAGGGGGCTGATCTTGATCAGGCCGTGTATCGGGTCTTTGATAAAGGTCATGGATGGGTTGTGCTTTTTCTAGTTATTAAGCATGCCCGATGGCTTAATACGAGGCACACGTTCCTCGATTCTTGCGTTGTCAAACGGGCGATATCCGCAATTCGTTTCGCACTTTAAGGTGCTAAAGAGCATGTAACAAGTTGTACCATAGAACCGCTGCCCCGTTGCTTTGCAACGGTGCGGATCGTTTTTTTCCCAGGTTTTTTGCCGCGCAAAAAAGCTGGATGCAGGGGAAGGGGTTTGGGAACGCACCTTTTTATGAAAAAGCTGCACCAAAAATTGTTTTGCTCTGCCTCGCCGAAGGCGAGTGCAGTGCTTCAGGGATAGAAGGGACGAAGTCCCTCTGATGCAGGGGAAGGGGTTTGAACCCTCGTAGGCACTAAGCCAATGGGTCCTAAGCCCATCCCGTTTGACCAGTCCGGTCGCCCGCCGCGTTCAGCGAGTGGACGAACTCCGGCACCCCTGCGATTAATGAGAAATAGCGGCAAGCCTAGATTTATCTCTTTCTCATTTTTTCCTTGCGTTTGCGTTTCCGCATTTTCTTCTTGACCCACTTCCAGCGGGAGTTGTTTTTCTTTTTCCATCTTCGCGGCTTGCTTTTCAATTGATCACCATTTGTGTTTTTTTTGTGCCTATGCCCCGTACGGGATTTGAACCCGTGTCTCAGCCTTTCTCCACTCGTCTCCCGGAGGGGGTGAGTATGAAAGGGCCGAATCCTTTTGGCCTGCCGCTCCTCATTGAAGAGGCAGCAGATGGCCACTAGACTAACGGGACGGCTCAATAAAGATGACGTGCTTTGTAGAAAGCGTAATGATTTTGTCCCTTTTTCAGTATATAAATGTGACTATTTAAGGGGTCCATCTTCAAGGTCGATGGTAGACACATTCATTTATATACCAGAAATCAGCAAAAAGCTATTGCTCATTTTATGTGAGGTGCGAAAATGCCAATATTTCCAGAACTGAAGGCAAGGATGTTTGACAAGACCGTTTGCAGGAAATGCAAGGCCAGGAACCCGAAGACGGTAAAGAAATGCAGAAAGTGTGGGTCTGACCAGCTCAGGTCTAAGAAGCAGGGCAAGAAGTAGCCTTAGCAGTTTGGGTTATAGTAAGTTTGTAAGTTAAGGCAAGCGAAAGCAAGTGAAAGCAATGCCCTGCTTGGCATTGTTGACGCTCTCGAAAAAAAGACCTTTTGGAAAGCTATTAAAAGTGCTCCAGCCTTGTTTGGGGATTCGCATGAGAGAATTCCATTGTTTCTCTTCGTGCCTCAAGCGCAGCCAGCCTACTTTCCAGTTTTTCTATACCCCCTAGTTTGTCACCGCCATTTTTTGCCAGTGTTAGAAATCGCTTTGCGGTGGCGATGTCTTGCGACGTGGTGCCCCTGAGTGCCGAGAATATGTTGCGCGCATCGTGGCCTGTGAACTCAAGTGACTCCTTGCCGCTCTTGATAACGCGGTCGCCAACAACATAATAAGACCCCCGTGGGTGGGTCTCAGAGCCCTTGAATCTAATCGGCCCTGCGTCTGCGCCTACGGTAAGTTTCCTCGCCTCGGCATAACTTATGTCATTAACAGCCCACATGTAAAAACACGTTATATTTTGTGTAATTAAAGTTTAAAAAACTTTCCTCACGAGCACGCGATCATTCTGCCATGCTTTCGATAAGTTTATATACCTGTTTTAACGATAATATTATCGTGAAATCGTATGGTTAAGGTTGAATTCATTGATGGGATTTTCGAGCAGTTTTTGCCGGATTTGAAGAAGAAATTCACTATCCGGAAGCTCTCTTTGCTTACACAGTTATCATATGATGCTGTTTATAGGCATGTGCATCATCTCATAAATGAGGGTGCATTTAAGGAGGGGCGGGTTGGCGCTTATTCTTACATAGGCCTCAACATGGAAAGCAATTTAGCAAGGAATGTCCTTGAGAGAATAAGCCTGAATAGGGCGCAGGGGTACCTGAAAAAAGATGTTGTTGTTCAAAAACTGCTTGGTGAGATTGTAAGGGATTTAGAAAAAGCAATACCCAACGAATTACTTTCAGTTGTATTATATGGCAGCTATGCAAAAGGGACTGAGACAGATCACAGTGATGTTGATCTCCTCATTATGATTTCTAATTTTGAGGTGCGGGAGAAAGTAGAAAGAGTATGCTTGGGGGTTGAAAAAAGGTACGGCAAGGACATTGCGCCGTTGATTACAACCGCTACTGAATTTAAGAACATGCTTAAGTCGGAGAAACCAATGGTGGCTCAGGAAATACTGCTCGACGCTGTCATCCTTTATGGTTATGAAAAGTACTACGCAACAGTGTTTGAGGCGATTAAATGACAAGGCAGAAACTCAGGGAATTTGAAGACAGAGGGCTATGTGGAAAAACCCCCTTCATAAAAAGGGTTGCGCCCCATTTTATGGAAAAAGCCAGGCACAACCTCCTCTTCAGCGATGCTGCTAGGGGTTTGAGCAACAAGGAAGATGCAAAGAAAATCTTGGGGCTGCCAGAGGATTTCTCGGCCTTTGATTGGGTTGTCATTACGGCGTATTATGCAATGTATCATTCTGCATTGGCTGCGCTTGCGTCAATTGGTTACAAAAGCGACAATCATACTGCAACGATAATAGCTCTTGAGGTCTTCTTTGTAAGAAAGAAACTATTAGAAAAAGAGTTCTTGGAAAAATTGAAGCAAGCTAGAGAGCTTGAAGAGGAGTACGTTCAAAAATTGAGGTATGCGAGAAGGCAGCGGGAAACTGCGCAATATGGTGTAACAGAGGAAACAGGAAAAGATGCAGCAGAACGGCTATTGAAAAATGCGGGGGCCTTTGTGAACAGAATGGAAACGCTGATTCAGCATATAGCGAAAACGACCCTGTGAATTATGTGCATCACGAGCACGCGATCATTCTGCCCACGGGCGTTATCTTAAGTAGATCGTTTTCCTGTGTTACAATGCCCAGGTTGACTAGACCCTTCAGGGACTGTTTTCCGTGCAGGTAGTAGAATATGACGCGCTCCTCTATGTCGAGCGTGTGGGCCAACTGCTTAATCGACATTTGCTTTTCAGCCAGCGTCGAGATGATCTTCTGCTGGTTTTCGCTCAGCAGGTCCCTGAACTTGAACTCCAGGCCAGTGATTTTTTCAAGCCCCCTGCCGTTGGAAACAAAAACCGGTATCCCGAGGACAAATGCCGCATTCATCAGGGGGTAGTTAATGAAGTGGTGTTCGATGATGTGCAAAACCGGGTTCTCGTAATGCGCTATTGTCTCTGCGACCTTGTTCATGTCAAGTATTGTTCTGGTCTCTGTCGGGAGCTTGTGCTTTAGCGCAAACCTATTCCGGAGGCCAAGGGTCTTTTTCAAGTCCTTTTTCTCCGTGACGAAGACAACCCGGTCGGTATCGATCTCGTCTAGCGATTTATCAAGAACCTTGGTGTCTCTTGCTATTGTTGTTATCTGTGTGTGTCCCACATGGATTCCCCGATCTCTGTTTTTCTGGATTTTCCTGGGGTATTTAGGAAAGCCCAGTATATTAACGTTAGTGTGGCAAAAAATATTGTAAAGTATATATAATAGAACGCATGAAAATATATGCATGCCCCAGCCCGAGCCTAGTCTTGGCAGGTTTCTTAAGAAGCTGAACCTTGGAGACTACGAAACGCGCGCCTTAACCTCGATCACCATTGCGCACGACCAGACGGCAAAGCGCGTCTCATCGTCTGCGCGCATACCCCTTACAAAGGTCTACGCAGTCCTAGATGCCCTTGCCAGCAAGAACCTAATTATTGTGAACAACGAGCGTCCGCAGCGCTATCGCCCTATAAGGCCACGTGAGATGGTTGACAGGATAATTGAGGAAAAATCACGGCAGGTAGAGCAGCTTGCGAAGGAGCTCAATACAGAGGTCGCGGCATTGAATGACATGTACTACCACGGCCAGAAGCACCGCGAAAAGCCGGTTATATGGGCCAACTCCAGCAGCGACATATGGAATCACCTCAAGAGGTCGTTTATTGAAGCCACCTCAGAGATGAGGATGATGGCAAATCGGTCCTGGGAAGACACGCTCCGTGACCCAGAGTTGGCAGGGCTTGTTGAGGCAACTGCAGGCAGGGGCGTGAAGGTCAGGTTTATAATGCCGGATGACATAACGCCGCTGAATTATTCTGGGGCATTGCCGTTGTGGAAAAAGCTTGCGGAGCATGAAAACGTTGCGATGCGGTGCATTCCAAAGGAATCAATTCATCATTCAATGGTGATCCAGGACGACGTGAGCGTTGGCAGGAGCATCAAGAACCCACACACGGGGAAAGCGCAGGGGGGTATCATCATTACAGAGCCCAACATCATAAAAGCGGACATTGAATACTTCGACCAGGCGCTGTGGAAATCAGCGCAGCAGGTTATGCATGAAAAACCAGCAAAGGTTAAAACGTTACAGCAAGAAATCGTGGCAGTTTCGCAAAATCGCAATGCACTGAGGAATTAACCACCATGTGCGGTTACAAAAGTTGCAAAATGAATATAAACGCCCATGGGCAGAACTAATAACACAACCCCGGAAACCAAAGTACGCTAACAGTGGTTGAAACTCACCCGGAGGTGTCAAAGCCATGGAGTATGTTGTGGGGAAAAACACATGGGACTTCTATGAAATAGAGTCCCTGACTAGAACCTTTGAAAAGTTTGGACTGAGGAGATATGAAAGCAACGCGCTGGCACTGGTTTGCAAGTCAGGGGAATGCACAGCACAGGACCTATCAGAATACGGCGTCATTCCAATAACCAAGACGTACCAGGTGCTTTATGGCCTGCAGGACAAGGATTTGCTGTCAAGCACGCTGCAGCGGCCAAAGCGGTTCAGTGCCAAACTCGACGAGGTGCTCGACAAGCTGCTCAGCAAAAAACGCGACACGGTAAGGCAGTACGAATCAGAAGCTGAAAAAGCAAGGCAAGTAGTAGTACAAGTGCAGGCAGTATAGGGCTGCCTGCCCCCGGGCATCTCATGCTTATCCTATTTTTTTTGCGAAAACTTAATAAAGGTCTAAGAATTATTTATTATTGTGATAGAGCAGTGTGGCAAGTTATAGTAGGCACGTTCGATGAATTCGTGGCACAGGCAGACAAGCAGGGCGTTGACATAACTGAGGGGTCGTTCAACTCGCGCGGCCAAAACCAAAGGGGCCTGATCTTCATAGGTGAACAAGACAAGGCGCGCTATCGAGAAATGGATAGAGCGCAACGCACAAGCCTCTGGGACGAAATCAGGAGCGGCGCCACCACAGAAGACATCCAGGAACGATACTTCGAGTGACTGGACAAAAACACCGATTGCAGATTGCAGGTGATACGATGTGGGAGTTTAGGGTAGGCAACATTTTGGATTTTCAGGAAGCGGCAATAACGACAGGGGTAGAAGTGCTTGTAAGGTTTGCCCGCATTAGTAGGGGTGACAAACCAGAAGACGTAACGCCTGAACACAGGGGCCTTGTTATCATCGGCAAGCAGGACATTGACAGATTCTCAAATGCCCCAGCGGAAACCAGAAACGCAATTCTCGGGCAGGTTGATCAGGGGGCCACGTTAGAGGCTGTCCTGCCAAGTCTGGAAGGCCTCGAGTGAGCGTATGAAACTGCCAGTGGTTTCTGGAAAAAAACTCGTAAAGGCGCTCGCGCATCTTAATTTTGAAGTAGACCATCAAACGGGAAGCTACTTTA
>JAGVWA010000004.1 GCA_018304505.1 Nanobdellati archaeon | reverse complement strand
ATCAGGATAGGCAGTGGAGACCAACCTCCAGCAATACAAATAGCTGACATCAATCACCAGATCTCTAAAGGTTATTTCCCAGTCCTAAACTTAGGCGAGGTCAGGAATAAACCAACGTGCAACAGGGACCTGCAACTCATCGAGACCCTGCCAAACAGCAACGGCAAGGTCATCGCGTTCCTGTCAGGCATTACTGGTGCTGGAACGCCAAAGGACATAGTCGGAATTGTGGAAGGCGGAACACCCCTCGGCGGCAAGATAATGTACTTCGCCTATGATCCTGGCTGCACCCCGAATTTGGCAATCAGCACGATCAGGTACATGACGGGCAAGTAAATTTGCCGCGTCATCAACCCCCTCTTCTGGTTTTTCATTTCGTTATGCAAATCTTTTTATAAACAGGATTCATTACAGTCCTTATGACAAATGGGACACAAGCTAAAAAACGCAAACAAGAATTTATTAGACAAACATTAAGGCTTAACGCCAAGGCCTTGATAAACGCGGGCAACCGGCTCATCCAAGATAAAGCCGCTATTGCACGAATAGAGGGCGACCCAGAACTAATGCGCGTTTTTGAAATCGCTCGACGTAAAGCGCAAGAGTTCGCTAGAAACCCTACAGAGTACAACTCTGCCGAATCTACTTACTACATTGATGCATTTACCCACTTGTACAATGAAAAATTCAATGCTGATTTCAAGCCATACAAATTCATCATTGAAGAACGGAATAAACTCTTAAGAAGCATGCCGGAAGGATTTAGGAAAAGAACCGAACAAAAGAACTACACCGTTACTACTGAAAATCTTGCTGCAAGGCGGTTCTGGGATCGCACACCTACAAATGATCTGTTCATAGACCAAGAAACTGCTGACCAATTACAAGAAGCCATAAAGCATGGTGACCCTAAGAGGGCAGCACATGGAAGCGGTAGAGTTAGAAAGGTTAAAGGCAAACTTGTTTTCGAGCCAATCGCGACTTCAACACTCCGGTTAGGTGGCCATGCAGCGCCGTATCATTTGTTAAAAGATCGACGCGCTAATGTTAGTGTTCTAGCCATCAACTCCCCAACTGAATTTTCTCCAGAGCTGGGAACTTCAGCAAAGGTAGACCCGTTACATAGTCAGCGCGTTAAAAGGCACCTTGACCTAACCCCCCCTGGCCTTAGACCAATAATAGTGACCCCCCGTGGGGTTTTCATTCCAATTAAAACTAAGGAAGGAGACCTCGCGTACATGCAAGCCACAATTCTTGATAAACGCCAGATGCAGTTGACAAAACGCCAGCTGGATGCTGAAAAGAAAGCAAGAGAGGCAGCCAAGGAGCGATTTGACGTAGAAACACAGCGTCTCATTCCACCTACAAGAAAGAAATCAAAAATACAAACAGAAAAAGCAGAAGCGCTGAAGAAGAAACATGCTGGCGGGCCATACCACTCCTGAATTACTTCGTGTGCTGTTGCTTGTACATCCGCATTATCTCTGAGACTGTTGTTGCCTGTTCAGGATTCTTGTCGATGCGCACGCCCCCACTAACGATCCTCGGAAAACGCAATGCATATCCCTTGCCCCGTGCTCTACCTGCCGTGTGCACTGGCGATAATGAGATCTCATCCGCGATCAGTGTCACAACATACTTCGGGGTAACCCAGACGTCTGGCTCCATGTCCGAGTCAACCCTTGCCGGTTTCTTCGCGGCCTTTATTTTCGACAGCGCGTTGCTGAACTCGCTCATTTGCTCTTCTGTAAAACCACTGCCTACGCGTGCAATGCTCTTGAACTCATCATCATCTTCATCATACACCGCCGTCAACAGCCCTCCAAAGCCAAAACCAGTTCTCTTTCCGCGGCCTTTGTAGTACCCGATTATGACAGCATCAACAGTGTCGCGCATTTTTGAGGCATCATAACTAGGCTTGTACTTCATCCAGTGGAATCCTCGCTTGCCGGCCTTGTATTCCAGCTCGGGGTTTTTGGCCATGATTCCCTCGATGTTCTTTTTCACAATGCCCTTAAAGTATTTCTCGAGGCTCTTCGCATCCCTAAATTCTTGTTGATCTATAACTGTCAATACAGGATCATTTTTCAGAATTTGCTTTTCAAGTATCTTCCTACGTTCTGAAAACCGTTTCCCTGTTAAGTCCTTACCGTCAAGGTACATGATGTCAAAGCACATGACGTGCAGTGGCATCTCCTCTGCCTTGGCCGTCACGCCGTATTTGCGCTTGCGTTTAATGGTTTCCTGAAAGCTCAGGTAACTTCCAGTCTTTGGATTGTACCCCAAGGCCTCGGCGTCCAGGATGATGTTTTTTGCTTTCAATTTTTTCACTGACGCGACGACTTCTGGAAACATGTGCGTCATGTTTTCCTGCTTCCTCGAATAAATCGTCACCTCGTTTCCCTTTTTATGTATCTGCTGCCTGAAGCCGTCCATTTTAGGCTCCACTAGCGGCGTTTTCATTCGGGTCATTATCTCCTCTATTGTTCCTGCTCTTTCACCCAACGCAGCCCTTATCGGAAAACCTGGGTTGACTGAATAATTTTCAATTCCCTTGGCGCCTTTTTCCATGAACGCCTTTGCCAATGAGCCGAGGTCGCTGGACTGATTGAACGCAACCTCTAACTGATATCTGAGTGACTTGTCTCCCTTTTTCGCAACGCTCAGGGCGTCCATTACTGTGGGCTCGCCTACCCCCAACCTAAGTGACCCTGTCGGAATCCTGGCGATCCACTTCGCCTCTGTATGGCTCGATGAATTGAACAAGTCGATCAATAGCGATTTTTTGAGTTCCTGGCTCCCACTGCCTGAAGCCGTAGCGATTTTAACAAAGTTTTCAAAAACATCATCAACACTCAATTCGCGCCTTGCCAACGCGGATTGTTTTCTTGCACCCATTACTTCCATTGCAACAAGACCCAGGTCCCCCTTTTCCGTGTACAACTTTTCGATTTTTGATTTATCAAAACCAGACGCGGTCGCCAGTGCCTGCTGCACCATCTTTTCCCCCATGCCGATTTCAAGGTTAGAGAAACTAGGGCTTATCCTGCCTTGCATTAAGTAGATTATCTTCTGCAGCTCATTCGGCTTTGCTTTTTTAAAAACATCGGCTAGCAAGTCCGTCATTTCAAGCCGGGACGAGGTTGACTCGAGCTTTTCAAGCCCATCAGCTAGTTCTGAGAACTTCATATGCCTTAAATAATCCTTTTGATTATAAATTACTTAGGTGGTAACAATAAAACCGATCATTATTGGCATTGATCCTGGCACAACAGTGGGCCTCGCCTTTCTTGATGCGCATGGAAAACTGCTTGACGATTTCAGCGGAGACATGGGCGAGAAACTCGACAGCATAGTCTTTGAATACAGAAAAAAACGCTCCACTTGACGTTAGTTTTTCTTTGCCCGTTTTATCAGGCTGTCTAAGGTTGGCGTTGATGAATTCGGAACATGATGCTGTGGCAATTTGGGCCTGTGTTCCACTTGCTTCTCTGGTTTTCTTTCAATCATAGCGATTTTTCCATGGCCTAATGCCGGCTTGCTGTCGACTGGTTTGAACCTTGCCAACACAACAGGCTTGTTTGCCATGTCGTGCGCCCTAGTGATTCTTGGCTTGGGCCGAAGTTTATCCCACATGCCATCGACGGCATTGCTGAATTTGCGCGTGAATGACCTAGTTGCGGGCTTGAAATCATAAGCCCCCTGCCCTTGTATTATCCAGGCAGCCAGCAAAATGAAAACTCCAAAGAACAGTATGTACCATTGCCAGTGCGCCAAAAACTCATCCAGGAAAGAGGCAGGCACGGTGGTGTCGATGTCAACAGACAAAAGCTCGGGGTCTATGAATTCCAGCGTGTCATTTTGTAGTGTAAGGTTCTTTATCCTGTAAGCGATCTCAGTCGCGTTTCCAACATCCAAGAGCACGTTCCACTGGATTACCGGATCCTCTTGAATTATTGTGTATGGGTGATCTGACATGAATTCAATGAAGTCTGTGTGGTTTGCGTAGTCCTTTGAAATGTTCTCAGTTATTGTGATGTTCTGCGTCACCGTGCCATTGTTCTCAATTCTCAAATACACTACCGGCTCTGACAGGTTCTTTGGCAGTTCGACATACCTATGGACTTGGTTTCCATCAGCTGGTTTCATTACAGTGTACGTGATGTTCTTTTCAATGCCGTTGATGTTCACCGTTGCATTATACGTTCCAGGCTTCGCATATTGCCTTGGTTTTACCACAAGTTGCAGCTCTTGTGATGAGTTTGCCTCGAGCGAATTATTCGAGTCCCAACTGAAATCCAAGTTGAGGTAATCTGAATTTTCCTCAGCAGACAAGGAAACATTCAGCGTAGCATCTGCGTTGTTCTCAACAGTGAAAATGAAGACTGTGTTCTCCTCTGTAAAGAACTCGGTGACAAACTCCGAGACATTGATGTCCTTGCTCGACACAATGGTTTCCTCAGTGGTTTCTGTCGAGTCCCCAGCTGTTGTCGTGGTAGTGGTTGCTGCTGCCGTAGTTGTATTTGTTGCCGCTTGCTGCTGCGTAGTTTGCTGTGTTGTGCTTGTTGTTGTCGCTTGTACTGACACCGTGGCATAATCTGTTACACTCAGCGTGGGCGTGAATGTACATGTCGCGTTGAACCTTGCGCAATCTGATTTTACAGATGATAAAGTGACATTGTAGTCGCCACTGGACACGCTGCCAACAGAGCACGTGAATGTGTGTGTTGAGCCATCAAATAATGACAAACTACACGCACCAAGAGGAGACGTCAATGTTGGCGTGAAGAACTCGCCGTAGTCGTATTTGCTGGTTATGACGACTGGTGTGTAGTTCCCACCAGGCACTGCGCCGCCAATGGCTGTTGCGGTTATACCCCCAGACACGGATCTCGCAACGCGGATGCCACTAAGTTGCGTCTTGTTGTCGTTGTTTGTGTCTATTACTGTTATGTTAAATGTGTAATTGCCAGATGGCCACGTAGCATCAACAGACATGTCGATCTGTTTTGTGGTGTTGAACGTCAGTGTTGATGATTGGGCAATTGTGCCATTTGAGTAAGTCATGTCATAAGTTATTGAGCTTACCTGAGCCGACGTTAATACGACCCCTGATTTTGTAACTGAAGACATTGTGACGTTGAGCTTCTCTGTTGTCTTGTCGAAAACAAATACCGGCGTGAAGGCCAGCTGTGCCACCTTGACGGTTGCTGCGGTTGTGGTGTTCTTGCTCGGGTTGTTTGTTGACTCTGCGTACACTGTTATTGCTGAGCTTTCTGCAGTTGTGGATCCCAGCGGAATGTCGGTCGTCATTTGTATTGTTTCAGTGGCCCCCGCGACGAGCGTTTTGGTGTAGTTTGTCGAGTTTGAATTTATTAGTGTTGCTGTTCCGTTGTTGACCGTGGTGTTCCAGCTGCCTGCAGTAACCTTTATTAAAATCGTGTCTTGGGAGTTCCCCGTGTTTTTTACAGTGAAGTTGTATGACGCTGAATCGTTGGCTTTTCCAAAATATGTGCTGCTTATCGCGTTTACCGCTGTAATGGTTATGTTGTACCAGTTCGTTACCTTTATTCTTAACGTAATGTTGCGCTGCTTTGAATATGGGTTCATGACTATTACTATGCAGTCGCCTTCCTCGTTCAAGGTCGTGTTCTGGTACGGGGTAACGGTGAGTGTGACGTTGTCCTTTGCCCCTGCGTTTATTGTCTTTGAAGCGTCTACCGCGCACTGGAAATTTCCAGAATCCGGGACAGTGCTCAAGGTAAATGCCTGCTGTACCTCGCCGGTGTTATTTATGGTGATGTTGTAGCTCGCGGGCGCGTCTGGGGTTGCGGTCTTTAGGTTTGAATAATTCGCCAAGTCGAACGTGTTGTTTGGGTTTATTGTTATTGTTATTGTATCCGTGTCTTTTGACGTCGAATTCACGTTGCTGGTGGCGTTCAAATTAAGCGTTGTTGACCCCGCAGTTGCGCTTGTCGGGATTGTAATTGTCAGCGTCGTGGAATTTGTTGCTCCGGCTGCTGTTGCCAATGAGCTTGCGCCAAGGGCACATGTAAAGTTGGCCGTGTACAATGAACAGTCATTCGACAAGTCAATTGTTTGATCAAAGTTGGCGTTGTTCGTCACAGAGATGTTGACATAGGCCGTGGTGCCCTTGTCCTGCACAACAGACGTGGTGTTTGTTGCCTGGGCTGGAGCCTGGTGGTTTTGTGACACGTTGAAGGTTTCTTGTCCGTTTTGGATTTGACACACTGCCGTTACAGTGTATATCCCCGCCTTCTGGGATCCTGAAATTGAGTAAGTCTGCTGCGAGACCGTGGGCCCTGGCGTGGTTTCTATGGTGTAATTTGAAATCGTATTTATGGTGTTGCTATTTGAGTCTGTGATGTTGGTAAAACATGAAACGTTCTCTGTCGCATCGCTTGAAACTGTGACATTGTAATTAACCGTGCCGGATACCGGATAGCTGACTTGCAAACCAGTAACCGTAACTCCTGTTACTGTAGCATACCCGATTACTACAAGGAGCAATAGGGCAAGCAGTTCCTTCTTCATTTGTTTTATTCACCATCAAATTTGTAAACTCGCGTCTTTTCGCCGTCTGAATACGCGGCCTTGTACACAGGAAGCAGTGCCCGCTCTACCTGTTTTACCTTTGCCCTGCCGAAGAGTTCCGGGATCCTTGACAGCGTTTTTTCATCAACGACTGCTTTTTCAATCTTGATTGCCTTAGGCTCCTGCTCTGACACGAGGTCTTTTACGCTTATTATTTCCTTTGCGTCTGCCGCTTTTGGAATGTCAAGCTTCTTTGTTAGCGCGTATTTTTCCTTTCCTTTTTCACCCGATGCCTTTATCAATTCTAGCTCAACAAGCTCATTCAGGTATCTTGAGATTACCTGTGACGACAGCTTTGTGTCCTTGGCCAGCTGGCCCTTGGTTTTCTGCGCCTTTTCGAGGCTTGTCAGTATTTTGGTTTTCTTATCATTCAGGTTTATTATTTTTTCCATGTCAGTTGTTCGCTTAATCCCATTTGATGTCCTTGTGATGATTTCATAGTTTGAGTCAACGAACATCGACAGCTCCCTAACGAAACCGTCGCCAGTGTTTAATTCAAAATCGATTTTGTATACTGGCTCATAGACCAGCTCAAGGCTTTGGAGCTTTTCCTCTTTTCCAAACACGCCGAGGGATTTTTTCTTTCTCTGCTTCTCAGCTATCTTGTTTGCCCTTTCCTGCGTCAAGTTCAGGGTAAACACCTGCGCTTTTTCTATTTGCCGTACCTCTTCTTGGGCTTCCTGTTCCTGTTCTTGTAATTGCGACGCCATTACTAGGCTGCCATCAAGCACTTCCACGTCATTTTGTTTTACTGTTGATATGATCTTATCAGGGTCAAGTTCAACATTATATCGGCGTTTCATGGTATCGATTATTGAATCAACACGGGCAAGCCTCAGTTTTCCCTGCTCTCCGAGCTTCTTCATTATCATCGCGATGACAATTTCTTGAAGCTGTGCAGCGCTGATTTTTTCATCAAGTTCAATTGTCCGAGTTTCCCTGCCTTCATGCTGTGAAAACCTCGGCCTGATCTTGACGCAGAACGCCCGGCTTGTGCTTTCTGACCGGTCCCCGACAAGCGCGATGCCAACCGGCAATGTTTTGATAAAACGCGAGCGTTCGTACTCCTTTGGCAACAGTGTCGGCATCCTCTTCATTACAGCCTTCAGGTCTTCATCAAAAACCAGCTTATGGCAGAGCAATATATCGAGTTGCGACAGGACCCTGGTGTCGATGGCGCTTGGCTGCTGGGTAGCAAACACTAAGGAACAGCCTGGCCGCCTACCCTGTTTTACGTATTCTATGAGCGAGTCTGTTGCTGCTGTTTTTCCAGTTCCACTTGGGATCAGCGTGTGGGCCTCATCAATGAACAGCCATGTCGGTGGGATTTCTGAATTCAATAGCTCATCCATACCCATAGTTTCATCAACTGTGTAACTTGACATTGCGGCCTTTCTGGTTACTAGTTTGCGCGCTGCCAGAATCTTTCTGGCCAAGATACCGATGACGAGACTTGCAACGTTTTCCTCGAGGAATGATATGTCGATGACCGAGACGTAGCCTTCTTTGCAAATGTCAGCCAATGGCGTTCCGTCTTTGCTGAACACACCCCATGTTTTTGCAGCTTCGAATCTTGAAATTAGAGATCTGCGCGTATCGGTTTTGTACCCTCTGTCTTTGCTCGTCAGGTCTTTGTCTTTTTCTATTAGGCTTATTAAATCATCGAGGGAGAATTCATTGCTGTGTTTCTCACGGGTTTTTTCTATTGCCTTGTCAAGCAACAATCCGCCTGGCGAGAACCTATCAAGGTTAAAGGTGAGGCACCACTCGTCTACTGTCAATTCGCTAGGCCTTATAGAAAAGCGCTTGTCAAATGTGTCCTTTGGCAGTTTTTCCTTGATGCCTTGCGGCATGAATATCTGGGTCTTTTCAATGCCCTTTGGCTCTAAGCCCCACTGTACTAAGTCATTGAGCTCATTCTCGTCCTTGTTAGCGTATTTCATGCTCCAGAAAACGCCTATTGGGTCAATGATAACGCAAGCCACGTTTGGGTTTTTCAGGGTTAGTTCTTCTGCCATGATTCCTAGCGAGTAAGATTTTCCCGAACCACGGGACCCACACACGAAGACAACGTGCGGCGCTATTGCGTCTAAGAACGTGAACTTGCCAAAATTTTCCTGCTCGACGCTCTTGCCCATCAAAAGCACACCCTCCTTCTCGTAACTCTGATGAATGCTTTTGCTTCTACCGATATAGGCCTCTGATTCATTGCCCAGCACGCTGAGACCTTCTCGTGAGTTTCCCACAAAATCAGGCATAGTACTCATTATGTGTTAAGGTATTTAAATAGATTCATGCCTAAGAAAAGCATGTTGAATCGAATACTGAGATTCGCGAGTTTTGGTTTTTGGCTGCCCCTTGGCATCCTCGTGGCTTTCGCATCAACCATTGCCCTACTGGCGTACATGTGGACTTACATAATAACGCCGTCAGGCTTCCTGGAGTATGTGATAGCGATGCTCTTCACGTTCCTCGGCGGCATTCTGGTGTTCATAGTCTTAGTATCGCTGATCTTGGGCACTATAGTTCCCTTCGTGCTGAAAAACAAATTGAAGAAAATGAATACACTCCACATCCACTTTGGGCCGCCAGTGCACCAAGTCAAAAGGGCGCCCCCGGTTTGGCCCCCTGCAGACTGGAAACCAGATGACGAAGGGGACATTGACATAAAATTCAGAAAGTGATATTTGTGTATGCATTCCAGGAATTCAAAAAACAGGTAACGTCAGCCTTGGAAACAGCTATCAGCGCATCGATTGAAGAGAACAGTCTCTCAGTTCCAACAAAGCAAGAATTCGGAAACCTGAGCTGCAGCGTCGCTTTTCAAATAGCCAAGAAAGAAGGGAAGATCCCAGTGGACGTTGCAAAAGAGATTGTCGGGAAAATCGAACTAAGCGACTTGATTTCGGAGGTGAAGGCAACCGGCCCGCACATCAACTTTTTCTACAACAAAGACCGGTTTGCAGTGCGGGTTTTGAAAGAAGCAACCTCGCCAGGGTATGGAAAGTCAAGCATCGGACAGGGAAAGACCGCGATTGTAGAGTTCTCGAGCATCAACATCGGTAAGCCACTTGGAATACACCATTTGCGTTCAACAATAATCGGCAACAGCATCTACAACTTACACAAGTATGCAGGATACAACACGATTGGGATAAATCATCTCGGAGACATTGGTGACATTTTTGGAAAGCTCATCACGGCCTTCATTGAGTGGGGCAATGCAAAAGCGCTAGAGGAAAAGCCAATTGATCACTTGCTTGATCTGTACCTTAAATTCAACGAAAGCAAGGAAACCGACGAGGCGCTGGAAGACAAGGCCCGAAAGTGGAATAAGAAACTCCAAGAACAGGACGCTGAGGCGCTTGGCATATGGGAAAAATTCAGGAGCCTAAGTTTGGCTTACGTGAAAAGAACATACGAACGGCTCAATGTGCACTTCGACTCCTTCAAAGGCGAGGCATACTACGTCATGAACGGCCTTGACAAGCGAGCTGCGCAGGACCTGCTGGGCAAGGGCGTTGCAACAGAAGAGCAAGACAGCACGGTGATTGTGAAGCTTGAGGACTTCGGAATGCCAAACGCGCGCTTGATCAGGCCCGATGACACCTCAATATACTTGGCCAGGGACATCGCTGCTGCCATAGACCGCTACAATGAATACAAGTTTGACAAGAACATCTATGTAGTAGCGAACCAGCAGGAACTTCATTTTAGACAGCTGTTCAAAATCCTGGAGCTCACAGGGCTTGAGTGGTTCAACAGATGCGTGCACGTGAAGTTCGGCTTCATGCGCTCACCAGAGGGCACTTTCGCTACGCGCAAAGGCAACATCATCAGATTGGATGACGTGCTTGATGCGGCTATTGAACAGGCAAAAAAGGTTGTTGAGGAAAAGAACCCCAAATTACCGCAGGACGAGAAGGAAAAAATCGCTGACACTGTTGGTATTGGCGCAGTGATTTTCAACGACTTAAGCCAGAACCGGACAAGGGACATTGTTTTCGACATAAAAAAGGCAGTGAGCTTTGAAGGCGACACAGGCCCATATTTGCAGTACGCACATGCGCGCTGCAACCAGATTCTCGAAAAGGCGGGGAAATCAAACATAGGAAACGAAGACATTGCCGTGACAAAACCAGAAGAGGTCGCCATGATTTCAGCTCTAGCTGAATTTCCGGGCTTGATAGAAAAGGCATGCGAGTCATACGACTCATATTTGATAGCGCAGTACTTGCTTGACTTGACTCACAAGTTCAACGTGTTCTACGAGAATTGCCCTGTAATAAAAGCAGAAACAGAAAACGCCAAGGTGACGCGGCTCGGGGTTGTAACGGCTACAAAGACAACCATAGCTATTGGTCTTATGTTATTGGGGATCAATGCCTTAGATAGGATGTAGTTTTTTAAACCAAAAATCACAATACTTAATGAGAAGGGCTCGTAGCCTAGTCTGGATAGGGCGACATCTTCTTTTACAATCCGTTGTAATGAAGTCGTATGCCTTCTAAGCTGTAGATCAGGGGTTCGAATCCCCTCGGGCCCGTTCCAAAAAAAACAAGGTTGATGAGAAATGAGCGTACTGAATGACGAAGAAATCAAAAAACAGATTGAAGAAAACAAACTTGTCGATAATTACATAAACCGCGACAAGCAAGTAACAGAGAACGGCTTCGACGTGACTTTGTTGAGCGTTGAAACATTCGCGACGAAGGGGGCTATCGATTTTTCCAACAATGAGCGAGTAATTTCAGACACACGCCTACTAGAACCGAAAAAGCGGAAGCCTGAGGACAAGTACGGCTGGTGGGGCCTAGATCCTGGCGCGTACAAGGTGAAGACAAACGAGATTTTCAACATGCCCAAGAACCTCATAGCCTTTGGACAAACAAGATCCACTTTGTTACGGAATGGTGCTTTCATCAACTCTGGCATTGTTGACGCTGGTTTTTCCGGCAGGCTCGAGTTCCTGCTGCAGGTAGTGAACCCAGAGGGCATTCTCCTAAAGGAAAACTGCCGCTTCCACCAAATCGTGTTTGCGCGCATCAAAGAAGTCGAGAAAGGCTACTCTGGAAAGTACCACAAGAACCACGAGCAATAGCGCGCAATAATAAATTAACCCACACGGATTAAGAAATACTTATATATGAAAACCGCGTAGTATATACAGATAAAATGTTAGCTGAACTCTCGAAGGCAATATGGAAATATCTCCTGCTTACAAGGGTAGTTGCGGCTAAACCAATGATCTGCTTCTGCTAAAACTTGGACCCCAACGTGAAAAAATGATTCGCGGCGTCGTGTGGGCGCATTGAGGTCTAGTTAATCCAAGGCTAGTTTAAACTCTGGTTTGCTCATTAATTTGGACGTAGCAACTTATCCAAATTTGCCGAGCTGTGTTCCATTGCACTTGCGACTTTTAGGCCGCCTATTATCGCCCGATCACTGTCATTTGCCCCTTCTCTAATCCTGTCAGCAGCGCCCCGCAGGGTCATCGAAATTTGGTTTATCCCTTTTTCGAAGTCTTCCCCGTCATACCTCTTCAGAACATTAACGATATGCCCTGGGCCAGCATACACATGCCTTGCCTCAAATAAAATCCTAGCATTTGGGTCTTGTGTTCCATCTTCATAATCATTTCTGTCTCCAAGATAGACAGAATACGTCAACCCCGGGTATTGGGATGTCTGCATTTTAGACCTCGGATTCAGACTTAATCTGCGCCAATCTGCGTTAATTTCCTCGGCAATGGCGGCTGTGTCGGTTGGCGTTCTAAATCCATTCCTAAATTCTACTGTGCCTTCTTTCGTGTCCCACATGCAATCACACATTAAATACGTGTTTAAACACACGTAGGGACGTATGTGCAGTTTGATTTATAAAAAGCTAATGTCGATTTATGCCAAGTCAGGAAACGTGCTGTCCAGTTCAGCGATTATTTGGCTCGCATCTTCGCCAGACTCATCAAGAAATCGCCTTACCTCAGCCACGCCGTCCCTGAGGTCTTGGCCATCCCACTTTTTGTAATGGCCTCTTCCCTTGACATCCCCACCGCAGTCGTCGAGTATTTCGTCATAACTGAAAAACAGGGCTCGTGTGGCTTTGTCGCGCGCAGTTGGCGATACCTGATCCCCGGGGTAGATGCCGACTTCTATTCTCTCGTCAATCACAAAAAACTCGAGCGGGTGTGCATTCCCGAGGGCATCCATTTCTTGGATTATGGAGTCTGTGTCGCCGCTGGTTACAACACCATCACGCTTGTCCATGTCCCATTCGATTGTTCCAGATTTAACTTCCCACATATTTAACATATTTGCACAATGGCATATATAAAGATTACTGTGAATGTTTTTATATCCCAACCGGCAGAAATACTTCACTGATTTACATGTGGGAAGTAACTCATTCTACTGAGGGGCAGGCTGACTACAACACATTCGACAAGCTCCTGCAGTACAAGCACCCACTGTGGACACAGGTAAGAGAATCGAGTGCCGGCAAAGTGACTTTTGACGGCTTCGGCGTTGGGCCTGAGATCTACATCCGCGAAACCAATGGGATTCTCGGGAAAAAATTCCTTTCAAGATTCACTGATGATGACGCAAAATTTGCGATGACGAGGATGAGGCTGAAGACTCACTCGAATCCACGCCTCAACTTCAAGTGATGAGTCAGAACACTGCGAGCTTGTACGCGCCAAGGAAATCGAGCTTTTCAATGCGCGCCTCGATGCCTGCTTTTTTCAACTCTTTCTCAATACTTACAAAAGTGTCAATGCCTAACAAAAAACCGAATGGCTTTGAGAGCAACTGCAGAAACGCGACTATAGGATTGCCTGACCTAAAGTGGTCGTACAGCACCGTCTTTTTGGAAACGCGTTTCATTTCCCGCAGCGCTTGCGCAACATCAGGCAGGACGTTCACGCTGTACGTGTTAATTAAGAAATCAAATTCCCCATCCTTAAATGGAAGCGCACATGCATCACCGATAACGAATTTCTTGTCAGGGAACTTTTGCGAGGCCTTGTTCAACATTGCTTCCGAGATGTCGAGGCCTGTATAATCGACTGTCTTCGGCACGATTGGAACATTTAATCCCGTGCCGCAGCCCACATCAAGGAGTTTTGTGTTCTCTTTCAGGCCAAGTTCCTCAAAGGCTCGTAGTCTCCATTCCTTGTTTTTCCTGTACAGTGCAAAAGACGCGTCGTAGAACGGCACCCACAATTGAAAAACGAATCGGTTCCAGGAATTTTTCATGCATGAAAAAGGGAAATGTTCTTATTAAATGCAGCCCTTAATTATTTTCTCCTAAACCTACCAAAGGCGCCTTTGTTCTGTTTTCTTCTTTTTTTGCTCTTGTATCCTATTTAATACATTTTTTTCATGAAGGATTCTCACAAGATCTGCCACGTTTTTTGGTTGTATTTTGACTCCAAATTCTTCCAATCTTGCTTGCCGTGATCTTGGATTTCCGGTAGATGGTATTGCATATGCGTGCCCATGTGCGATTTTATTTAGCCGATAATGCCTCTTAAACAGATCATCAACAATATACCCGTCTTGCATTCTCTTTTGGGGAGTTACGCCATCTGCCCTTAGTTGTTTGCTTATAAATGTTGATATTCTTGGAGAGTATGATGTATTAATCAAAACTCTGCTTTTTGTTTTCCTTCTAAAATCAGTAATCGCTTTTTGTAGCTCCGCAAAATCTTCTACATTTCTTGATAACCACTCTCTGAAAAATCTACGCCCCTTTCGTGTTTCTAGTGCTTGGTCGAGTACTTTTTCATCAGAAACTTGTTGCCCAGTAACCCAATTTGTCCTCAGTCGTCTTTGAAGCCTACGAGTTAAGCCGCTTTTGTATAATTCACCATATAAGCTATTTAGTTTGTCTTTTCCAAATAGTGTACCGACAACATCAATTAGAATATTCATATCAGCCCTTTTTTATGCAGTAAGTTCATCATCTGTGGCCAATAATAGTTTTTAATTTCTAATATCATTTGTATTTCAGCTATCAAATCACTATATTGCTTTATTTGCTGATAGTCACGCTTACTGAGTTTTTCTTCTAGCTCACTGAGTGCTTCGTGCTTGTCATTCCTTTTTGTTTTTACAACAAAGTTCAATGGTTTTTCAATCTGATCGGTGCTTCCAAGTTTTGTCAAGAATGGATGTTTTTTTCTTAGTTCTTCTATTGACATGTTTTGCCAGTCTTTCGCTATCTCTATTGAATAAAGGTCTGCATCTGGCACCATTAATCGCATCCAGTACTTCTGTTTCGTCTCTTCATCAGAGTCAAGTTTTTCGGATAAGACGTTCTTAAAGTGTTGAGGAACATTGTTGCTGAAGTATGGCGCTATCCAAAAGAAGTATCCAAAAAAGTCCTGCGCCTCTTCCAATTTTAGTTCTTCCCTCTCTGCAATATAGTTATCCATGCTTTGCATTTTTTGTTTCATTATGTTTACTACTTTTTTTGTTTCAGCGTAACTTTTTGTTATTGTCCGAAGTGCTTTTCTTATTTCTTCTAGGTCGTCTTGTTCTAATTCAATGCCTATAGGGACACTAGTAACTTCTACCTCCTTCCCTATGAACACAGGGATTACACGTTCCATGCCCTTGTCCGTAAGTATTATTGATTTTGGAATTCCCTTAGCCTCATTAACATTTCCGGTTATTGACTTATCGACCCTTAGTTGAACAGTACCCTTAGCCATTTTTTTTCACCGTTACTCTTCCACTAAGACCACTTATTTTCACAGCATCACCAGAAGCAATTATTTTAGTAACATTTTCTATTCCAATAATACATGGCTTATCAAATTCTCTGCTGATTATTGCTAAATGGCATAGTAGCCCCCCAGCTTCTCCAATGAAGCCCTTGGCTTTTATTAAATATGGAACCATCAATGGCGTTGAATTTACCAATACTACTATGTCTTCAGAAGTGACTTGTTCCAAATCTTTGCTAGACCGTATAACCCTAGCTACACCTTCTACGCGGTGTGGCGTTATTCCCGACCCCTTCAGCACGACCTCGTCTTTAATTTCAACCATTGAGCACCACGCTAATTCAATTACCTGCCATTTGTCCATCACTTTCATCAACTAAGTAACCATTAGTCCACCCCTCTTTATATATTCCCAAGAGACATATTTTGATTAGTTGTTTGTAGAATTCGCAAAGCGTTGATGCTTCTTTTTCTGAACCTGTTTGTGCATAACGTTTACCTAAACAAGTTCCGGGACAGTAGTTTATGAATGCGCACTCCTGGCATTTTTTTATATTTCGCGATGCACAATCCGCAGCTCTTTTAGTTCCGTTCTCTAATATTTTATCTAAATCGTAATTGTTATTTCTTATTTTAAATTTCTCTATCCCTACTAGCTCCTCACACATATAGACATTTCCGTCTTCTCCTAGTCCAACCATATCTCTGCCCGCCCCACATGGAGATTCCAAACACCTGTAATAATAATCGGGATTAACTATCTTTGATATTATCTCATCAATATTTCGGAATCGTATCTTATGCTTTACTGTTTTGTTGTTTGATTTTACTTTTTCTATCATGAATTTTGTCATTTCGAGTAATTGCTCATTTATTGGTACCAGCTGATTATTCTCTGATCCTCGCCTCATTGGAAACATTGGATTTATACTGAAACTTTTAATTCCATTACCAACTAGAAAATTAAAATAATCCTCCTTATGCTCTATCGTATTTGTAGTACAAACTGTTATAATACCAACTTTTCTTTTCTTATCTTCAAAACTATTTAGGACATTGTTTGTTTTCTCAAAGGTTCCTGCCCCATCATGTGCTACTCTTTGCTTATCATGTATCATTGCTGGACCATCAATACTTACCCCAATACCAACTTTATTTTGCGTTAAGTATTCAAGTTTTTCCATATCTAACAGAGAACCATTTGTTTGCATGCTGAACTTTATGTTATCATATTTCTTTGCATATTCTATAACCTGTTTTATCTTCTCAAACTCGAGCAATGGTTCTCCCCCGTGAAATTCTATTTCACTCTTCTTGAATTTGGTTTGCGTTCCCAGTACATCCACCATTTGTAGTGCATTTTTAATATCTAAACTTGCACCCTTACCAGCACCAGCGTAGCAATAAACACATTTGTAGTTGCAATTTTGAGTCATGTGAAACACTACAAGTAGGCTTCCACTTGTTCGTTTTTTCTCAAGTTTTTCCAGAAATTTATATTTTTCTAATAATTCGTCAATCCCTCTTCTCTCTGATAACTTATCATAATTAATGATTGCGTTCTTGGCTTCGTCGTCAACAATTAACCATCGCCCTGTGCATCTATTAAAGACAAAATTAACATTATCCTCCAATCCTTCCCAAAGTAACAAATCCTCGAACACGGATAACACCCCCACCAAAGAAGTTAATTTTCTGAACTAGTTTTCAGTGTAATGTTCAGAGTAAGATGTTTGCACATATTGGCCCCCAGTATCTCCATAGGTGTCAATCCATTTTCCACTTTCAGGATATGCTGCCGTAATTGGCAAATTATTCAGACTTACATTAA
This sequence comes from Nanobdellati archaeon, assembly GCA_018304505.1. Classification (GTDB taxonomy): domain Archaea; phylum B1Sed10-29; class B1Sed10-29; order B1Sed10-29; family JAGVWA01; genus JAGVWA01. The sequence continues at coordinate 39,059 of JAGVWA010000004.1, read as the reverse complement.
ATGCTTTCATTCAAATAACCTATTATCATTATAGCTAATGTACTATTTAAGAATTCTTATATTAAGCCAACTTTACTACTAATGTAAAGCTTCTTATTAAACGCCTTCCTTAGAGCTGCAATGGAAATCGAAACCAAGCTGATCGTTGACAACCTCGAGTTTGTCGAGGAGAAACTCAAGGAAAACAACGCCCGCGAGATCTATGATCGGGAAGAAGAGAACATCTACTATGCGCGCCCGGGCGAAGATGTTTTCGACTTGCGCATTCGCTTTTTCGAGGACAAGGCAATCATTACCTACAAAGGAAAACATGACACGAAGTCAAACATTAAACAGCGCGAAGAAATCGAAATAAGCACAGCAGACACTGAAAATTCCATAAAACTGATAGAGGCGCTCGGCTACAAGGAAGTGCTGCGGTACAAGAAGCACCGCAAGGCGTTCTTTTTAGAAAATGCCGAGGTGACTCTTGACACAATAACAAAAGTCGGCACGTACGTCGAAATTGAAAGCGCGGTGGCAGAGAACATTCCGTATGTGAAGAAACTGCTTGGCTTAGAGCTTGCGAAGGTAGAGCAGCGGAGCTATTTTGAGATAATGCAAGACGCGATAAAAAACGAGCCACAGACCAATGTTTATGAATAGTAATAGTGCAAGAAGATTTATAAATCACAACTTTTACAATCCAAAGCATGTGGCAACCACTGTTAGACGACATTTCACACCTGCCTGGCATGAACCGCTACGGGGCAAACAAGCGAATGATTGTTTTCGAGGAACTAAAACGCTTACGTCCCGACTTAGCTATACCGGGAATAGCCGCGCTTGAAAAAACTGATTTTACGCCAGAAGAACTGCGAGACCTACGAACAGGGGTCTGCGATGCGATAAGGCCATACACCAATGACGGCGTTGTAGGGCACGTATGGAAAGGCATTACCGGATTGATAGATCAAGATAAAGGGTGAGAAGTGGCTCATAGTCTCCCTTCTGTACATGAGGCATTCTACTAAGCGGCGTACTGCCTTGCACCTAGGACAAGCACGTTTCATCCCAACACCGAAATGCCGGGTAGCGTTTCTGATCCTGCCCTCACCGTCTCCGGTGTTTTTAATCATCCAAACAAGTTGGACGGGTGGGGAGAACTTCCTCACTCCGCGCCTGCAACGAAACCGGGGTTTCGTTGAGGTCTCAAAGAACTACGTTCTTTGCAGAAAGGAGCGTTAGCCTCGTTCCACTTCTCTCCGCCAAGGCGGAACCTGTATAGGTAATATACCCTTCTTGAGCAGTGTTTATAAATCTATTGCTCGTAATCAGCAACATGGCAATCAATGAAAGCACTCAAGGCGTGAGGGCTGCAGCGTACAAGTTCATTCTCAAGAATCGCAAGTCCATAAACCCTGACATGACCAAAAAGGACTGCAGCAACCTTTACAGTGCATTCATAAAACAAACTACGAATCAAGACACATCCGTGACACGGCACAACTTTAACGAAATGTTCGCAACATGGTTCTCCCTAGCTGCAGCCAAATTTGAAAAAAACTTGAACGTGCAAACCGAAGGGGTGCGCTACAAAATTCTGGATTTAACAGGCGACAAGGAACTTGCTGACACATTTGCTGACGCTTTCTGGCACTTTATTGACGCGCGGGGCGTTATCGGAGAAGTTGTTGGAGAATCGATATTCCAAACATTACTCTCACATGACGTTACACTAGATCCACTAGGCGGCCCTGAAAAATCACAGCCATATAAGCTTGATAAGCCTTATGACATGCTACCACTAACGCCAGATGCCCTAGTAACAACAAGAAAGTGGGTTAGTGTACCGGGCATCCAACCCCCATCTGATGAGAGTATGCTAAAGTTCTTAGAGGTAAAATTCAGGAACCCAGGAACACAAGAACGCGCAGAATCGCTCATAAATAGAACAATAGCGAAATACCTTGGGAAAACGAAACGCGGGAGGCTTATAAACGGCGGCATATTGATGATAACCACGCCGGGCTTTAAAGTCGATGATAAACTAAGGGAACATTGGGCGCAACAAAACGTGCAGATCGTCACGATAGACCAGCTGACGCCAGAACAAGAAGCCAGGGTGCTTGAAAACATTCGCTCTCATGAATACGGCCAAACATTGAGCAGGATAGGCATTCCACTGGCTAAAGCAACCTCGCTCAAGGCGCTTGTCCAACCCGTGATAAGCCCGCAAGCCTATGCCAACAAAGTCATGCTAGCAATGGTCAAAAACCCCTACCGCAGCGTTATAATGCCGAACGCTCGGGAAAAGGCCTACTTCGATAAGGTGGTGTATGAACTAAGGCTTTTCACAGAAGGCTACAGCGTCCCTGGTGGGGAGATAACTGAACTGCTGTCGCTTGAATCCATAAAAAACCTGCTTGACAGCGAAGTAGAGCAGCAGCTAAAAGGCAGGAAAAAACTGGTTACCATCTCGCAGTCAATTACCGACAACCTACTTAATGCGCTCGAAACGATGGCTAATGAACAAAAAAACACAAGACTCGCAGCCCTCACAATGCATCTGCGACTCCCAAGTAATGCAAGGCAAATCCTAAACTCTGAGATATTATTACGAGTTACGGAACAAGCGGAACACATGAAAGAAGAAAAGCAGAAGGCAGAAATCGAGGCGCACCTGCGTGCAGAAGAACAACAAAGGCAAAAAGAAGCAGGGGCAGCACTTGAAAAACAAAGAAGAGGGATAATAACAGAAGTGCGCAGGCAACTAAAGGCGCACGCCGTAACAGACCACGGAAAGAAGGCCCTCAACGAGCAACTAGCAACCCTAACTAAGCCCGAAGAGCGAACAGCATTAGTAGCCGCGCTAAAACCCGAAATAGAACAGACCATCGACACAGCATTCCGGGAAGCGCACAAAGAAAGCGGAAAGGACAAGCGAGAATTAGAGGCACGAATCGGGGCAAAGGCCCACGACTTCCTGGCACGGCTAACAGGCTTACTCGGACTAAAAGGAAGTGACGAAGCGCGCGCAATGATTACAAGCGAAACATACCGAATAGCCATAGAGCGTCGCAAAATCCTCGAAGAACAAAAAATCCTCGAAGAACAAAAAATCCTCAAAGAACAAAAAATCCTCAAAGAACAAAAAAAACAAGCCCAAAAACAAAGGCTGGAAAGAAAAGTTGCGTATTCAACATCAGCAAGAAAACAAAAACGGGCCAAGGAACTCCACCGAAAAGGCTGGGCAAAGGAAAATGAGTACTGGGAAAACTACAGAAAATGGCTGGAGCACTACAATATTTCGCCGTTGAAAACCAAAGGCCATCTAGCAAGTGCTGAAGAAAGAGCACTAGCCCTGAGGCGATTTTACCAATTGAGATTAAAAAAACGTGCAATGGCGAAACTGGAAGAGGCAAAACGTGAGCGACAGGCCAAGTCAAGGAAACGGCTCTCAGAACTAAAGCAGGAGTACAACCGAAAAGTGGATGAAAGAAAACAAATGGACGAGCGCATAAAACGCCTGATCGAAAGCGGCACCCTTGGAGCCGCGGGACCAGCAGTGATCATGGCGCGACTGCATGAGCAGCAGAGGCGCAAAAAGAAAACCGAAGAGGCCATGAAGAAAATTAGTAATTAATAGCACAAAAACCATTAAAAAGTTAGTGAATTTTGATAGAAAACTTTATAAACTAATGCGCCTTTAATAATACACTAAATACCAAAAAGTGGGAGATGATTAATACATGTGGGAAAACAGTAAACCTACTGGCAAGGGCCAGCTGGCCCAGGGTTGGCCACCAATATTAGAACGAACTGTTACGTCATACCTGATGGGACACACCCCAAATCAAGAAAGCGCGGAATTGGTGTATAATGCATTGGCGGCTGCACGTGAAGCGGAGGGCCGCATTGCAGAAATGGGCTTCACTCCCCCTTCTGATGAAGAAGAGTGAACGCCTGCTACGCCAGTAAGGCAACCATACAAACTTTTATACCCTGCATGAGTCACACCATTTATGGTGAGCTCTCTTTTCTGGCTCGGCGCACTGGCATCTGAAATAGCCGGCACCATAGCCGGTTTTGGCTCGTCCACACTGTTCCTGCCGATCTCGCTTTTTTTCCTGGACTTCCAGACAGCCCTTGTGCTTGTCGCGATTTTCCACGTCTTCGGAAACCTCGGCAGGATAACGTTTTTCAGGCACGGCTTTGACAAGCGCTTAATGATGATCTTTGGCCTACCCGCTGTTGTTTTCACCATCGTCGGGGCATTGCTGGTAAACAGCATCCCCCAGGTTACGTTGAAGTTCATTCTTGGCATCTTCCTGCTGCTTTACTCGATAACAATGCTATTCAAGCCGAGCGTATCGTTTCCAGCCACAAAGAAGAACAGCGTCATTGGCGGCTCTATCTCTGGTTTTCTCGCGGGCCTCATTGGCACAGGCGGCGCGCTCAGGGGGGCGTTCCTGACAGCGTTTAACCTGAAAAAAGAAGTTTACATTGCCACGTCCGCCGCCATTGCGCTTGCTGTAGACCTGACGAGAATTCCAATATACATCAGCGGGGGCTTTCTTCCGCAGGAGTTTTACTATTTCATCCCAATATTGTTCTTGCTCGCGATTTCTGGGTCATTTATCGGCAGAAAAATCGTTGACCGGATCCCTCAAGCAAGGTTCAAGAGGCTTGTCCTGGCGGCCATAGCCCTTGTCAGCTTGAAGTTCATTGCAGATGGCCTGGTCTTGTTTTGAAAATAAAATCAAGTAAGATCAATAGAATCAATAAACCAAAATTAACTCAAATTCACTAAAATCGGTTTACGGAAAGCTTATATTGAACAAAAGATAGTAGATATGCATGACGCCCGGATACCTTAGCCGGGTAGAGGACTCGTTTTACAAACGAGCGCGGCATTGCCGCAACGAGGGTTCAAATCTGCAACGAACGCAGTTCGTTGAGCTTTCCGCATAGCGGAAATCCCTCTCCGGGCGCCATGTACACCCCACTTACTATTAGCGCATAACTTGTATTTAAACATTCATACAACTCGCATGGGTTAATTTCATTCTCGGTGCGTGATTTTGGTTTCTAGAAACACGGTGAGCTGTTCCTGCGTCATTAAACCTGCCAGAACTTCTTCTTCTAATTTATTGAGGTCTTCATTAGACAATCGCAATACTGTTTCGATTTCCTTTTCAGTCAAACCCATGACGTTGCCCGCGTGCATCGGAAACACACCCGGGTATTGATCGTGTTTTTTCAGCTGCTCCAGCCAGTCCATTTTCTTCGCGCACACTTATCTCCCCTCAAGTTTCAACTACATTCCTCACTTGCCGTGCATTTTAAGGAAATCATTAACCCACTTAGCAGGAGGCATAAAATCCACTTCGTTTCTGTTAAGCGACAAGCCCAACTGCTTTTTTTGCTCGCCCGACAACTGCTGGTAACGCTCATCATCAGCGGGCGTCAGCGCCACCCCCCTGTTTTTCGAGCCGTCAAATACTGGAAAAAAGCGCACGTATTTTCCAGCGCTCCGCCCACTAAAATACTCTTTCATGGATACTTCGTCAGCCCACATTTTACATCAGTGCCCCGCATTTACGCGCTTCTCTCCTAAGAAAACTTCCCATCTCGTATGCTGTTCTTGACCCCCGCGGTGTGTCCCTTATCTTTGTCATGTGCCTATAGAAATTCTCTCTTACCCTGCCATCATCGCCATCTAAGAATTGACGCACAACAGTGCTCTCATGCGGTTCAAAGACCAGTATGTCCCCCTCTGTTGTACCGTCAATAGCGAGAAAATCAGGCGGCCGTGGCCCCCCCTCTGATTCGCCACCATAGGTGTGGCAGTATTTCTCATAGTTTATTATGGTAGCCCACATGTTCATTTCCCCGTAGTGCGAATTTCCATGCTAAGCAACCCGTCAATCACTTCCTGCTGCCTGACAAGCCGTATCAAGTCGTCACACTCCGCATCATCCAAAACGCGGGAATTTGCGAGTTCATTAAATTCATCGGCTTCGCTGCGCAGCGTCTGATCCATGCGTAAGAGGGCATCTACCCGCTTGTCGCCGTCAGGCTCAGTAACTACATCCCTGATTGATTTATACAGCTGCGCTCGTGTTTGCCACATGTTACTCAATGAGGATTCTGAGCACACTGCAATATAAATGTATCTGCTGGAAGTATGTTGTACAGCCCCCTGACTCACATAAGAGGAACTGGCGAAAAGATAGCGATAATTCAAAAGAGGCCATTACGGCATTGAGGGCTGACTTGCTGAAATCAATACACGCGACACCAGAAATTGAGCAGGCCCTAGATGAAGTGATCCGGGAGATATTTTACGACCACATGGGCCCAGAAAACGGCGCTGCTGAGGCTTTTTTCAGCGGCACTATTTGTAAACCTGTGCTGGGAACTCCTGTGTAAGCTGCTTTTCCCAGATGCTCTTGCCGGGGAAACCAACAGATGCTGCGTACGTATTGATCTTCTTCAACGGTGCATTGGAGTTACGTTGTAGATCCATCAAGAACATGCCGGCCAGGGAGTATGCTGGAGGATACCCTGGAGTTTCAATAAAAAAGAAGGTTTGGTCATACACGTCCTTCCTCTTTAAGCCCGTAAATCGATATGCCCACTCTACAAAGCGATAATAGCCCTGCTTGTTGGTGTTGACCCGCACATCACATATAGCCCTCAGGAACCTAATGACACGCCACTTGTACAATTCGTATTCCATGAAGTCGACTATTTCCTCGAGCCCTCCAAATTTTTCAAGGAAATGAATCAGAGCCCGCTCTTCCTTTGTCAGCTCTTTTATCAGCAGGTCCTTGAAGTACGCCATTGTTTCATATTCCCTGTTGAATGAAATGCCTTCTGTTATTGGAATGTCTAAGTCTGAAATGACGCTGAGCACGCTGATTTTCTTCTTGTGGTATGCATTAACTGTGTTGCTCATGTTGACCCCGTGGCCGTATTCCTCATGAATGAACGTGTTCAATAGGCTCGGCATCGAGTCTGCTGGCGCTGCTTTCTCGTCAGTGGTAATGTAAATCACGTTCTTGAATTCCTTGCCGAGGTTGTTGAAGGTCGTCAATGCGGCTGTCGGCAGGACTGTTGTCAGGTAACTTGGGGTCTCTATTATCTCGGATTTGTGTGTTTTGCTGATTTCGATGAAGTTCTTTTCCATTATGGGCCTGAGGAGCTTGTTGAGCTTCTTCGCAGTGTCTATGAGATCCGCTCTAGGCAAGCCTGTGCGTTTCTTGATTTCCTTTTCAATGTCTTTGGTTGTGTTCTTGCAGTTGTACATATGGGAAATGTTTTTCTTGATCAGCTTAAGTGCCTTTAAGTCTTCTTCAAGCCATTTCATGGCCTTGTTTTCGATTTGCTCAGGGGTTTCAGAGTAATCGTACGCGTGCTTGAGTATGCGTGCATAGTGCCCTTTTCTGTTGATGTACTTGCTGCGCCGCTTCAGTATTGGGTAAACTTCCCCGAAGTCTCCGCGCTTGATTTCTTTTACCTTGTAATCGTCCCTGAACTTCCGGACTTTGTTTATGAGTTTTTCCAGGTCCTGCTGTAGGTGTTTACTGCGCGCGTTTTTCTCAATAGTTTTCAATAAAGAAATTAAGTTATTACACGCATTTGTCGTCAGGATCCGGATTTCTATTGGCCATTGCAGGTGACAGCACTCTTCTGTGTACGCGTCCAGTGCGCCGTATGACTGTTCTATCAAGAGCTCTAAATGTTTTGCGTCAATGCCTTCTTTCATTAAGTGGTCTTCAATGACTCCGAAGATTATGTTCGGGCCATCCATTGGCTCCGGGTACTTGTAAGAGTATTCCATAGCGACGAGAAATTTTTTAATGCGGGGGTCCTTGGTGCGTTTTTTTAGGGTCTGGACATGCTTGTTTGCCGCTGCAACGTTTTCTGTAAACGGAATGAACATGGTTGCGGCATAATCATTCAGGCCCATCTTGAAGGTTATGTCGGGATTGATTTGCTTCCAGAATTCAAAGATTTCTTTTTCTATTGGCTTCATTATTTAGAAAAAGACTTGATAGCATAAAAAGCTAGTAGAGAACGCCCTGGCCATCATCGAGCTGCACTCGCCTTTCCGGCGTCCCCCCAGATAGTTCTAAACTTCTGTCGCATGCTTTCGCGTTTTCTTCTGATATGTCTGCTTCATGCCATAGCCCTGCTGACCTTTGTTCTCTTCTTTTTAATCTGAATTCCTCGGCTCTTTCTAGAACATCTTGTCTCAGAAGGGTGAAGTGGTTCCCGTTTTCATCATCAGTGTGTATTTCAACAGGGCCTATTGGCCGCCATGCTAGCATTATGCGCTCCTTGTTTGGAAAAACGCTCGTACACCGTGCCGCCACACCCTCTGATATGAGTACTGATTCTGCTGTTTCCATTTCTTCCCAAAGCTGTCTTGGAATTTCGTTATAATCATACTCTTTAATGCTCCACATTAATCATCGCCCCTAATAAGTTTGTAGTATTCTATTTGCATCATGATTTATTTAAGGCTTTCACTAAACGTTAGTTGGAAAAAGAAAAAAAGTGGTTGATAAATGAAGTTGCGCTGCAGTTGCCAGTCCCAATATGCACCAGTGTAATTAAGCAGATCATCTACCCAGAACCCTCGCTAGGCGTTCTGGTGTGAAAACCTCTACGAACTCTGTCGGGCAGTCGGCTAATTCAAGAATTGAATTTGCTTCGTTATTCTTTTTACGTGCGAGGTCTGCCAGTTTTCGTCTCTCCTTTGTTAAGTGATCGCCATTGGGCCCATCCGTATACCTAGAAACACACCTAAAGAAAGTTGGTGCTGCCCCAAAACCCCTATATATCCAGCTATCGTAATGCTTGATCAGATCTGTATCGCCATTGTAATATGTACTGGCAGTGTATTCACGCCGGAGGTTATCGTAATCTTCTATCTTTACCCCGTTCCTTTGCCTCATTGCTTCCCATACACTTTCTGGCACCTCCTTAGGATCCTCCACATATAGTCCCTTGGCCCAAACTTCACAATCCCACATTAGTCATCCCTCGTAACTTACACACAATATGCATTATTCTTATACTTAAACCTATGTGGTGCACAAAAAGCATTATATACTACAAAATACATTAATTTACTATAAAATGCTATAAAGGTGATCTTGTGAGCCAAGTAACTGTAACGTTAGAAAGGAATGCCGACAAAGTGGTTGGAATTATAAAAAGCGCCTATGGCTTTTCCTCAAAAGACAAGGCCATCCAATTCATCATAATGGAAACAGGAGAAGAAATCATAGAACGCGAACTACGTCCGGAGTTTGTAAAGAAAATCCTTAACTTGGAAAAGAAAGGCAAGTTCAATAAATACCGCTCTGTAAACTCTTTGAGGGATGAGATTGAAACCGCGTGACTTTTCAATAGAACAAGCCATGAAGGAAAAACTTAAGAAATTATACAAGAAAGATAGAAAGACCTACGACGCAACAATGAAGAAAATTGAAGAAATCGTGACAAGTGAAGACATAGAGAGATACAAAAACTTACGCAATCCACTGCAAGCCCTTAAGCGTGTGCACATAATGAAGAGTTTTGTCATGATCTTCAAGTATGAAAAATCAAAAGACCATGTTAAATTCTATGATTTTGGCCACCACGACAAAATCTATTAGCATAAGATTCATATTTAGGAAAACCTAAATCTTGCCTGCTGGGCTGGCAATCACTGCTGCTGCGTCTGCCAATTCCTTGAATTCCTGCGCCATGCCTGGGAAAATTTCCATGCCCTGGCGCCAGTCGTTTTCCTGCCTCGCGATTTCCTTTCTGAGTTTCGTCAGGTCATAACCTAAGAAACCGTCAAACACCTTGTGCACCGCATTGTCGTCATCAAAAACCATGTCCCCCTTCCCAGGGTAATAACGCACGCCTTTGTAAACAATCATTGGCCTCATTAGCATTGCGTCTTCAACTTCCTTTGGCAGCTTTTCCCCAGTTTCCCAGGATTTCCTGTCCCACATATTATTTTTTTAGCCACGCGTATATATAAAAAGTTTCGTTCGACAATCAACGACTGGCTATACAGTATGGGGCTGCTCGGATTCGAACCGAGGACTTCCGGCACATCGGGCCCATTCTTAGTTTCTTGCTCGGGTTGTATGTCCATAGAACCCCCTTCTCTGGCACCAGAATTTTGCCACTTTGTTCCAGATAACCCAAGATTACGTTGAGGGTTTGGTGCATGATGTCCTTAGGCAATGCCTTTTTTATTTGCGCTTTATTCATTAGCCCATCAGCGTTTTTCAGCACTTCCTCTACCTCTAATATTGTCTTCAAATTTGGGTAATGGATTACCTCAGTTTGCAAGAGACCTACTTTTACAGCCATGTCGCGCTGCGACACCGAAACCCTTATATTTAGGAAAACCTAAAATAACTTAGGAAATCCTAAATGTGATAAAATGTACATAGATAACGTGCTAGGAAGCAAAGTCAAGATAAGACTGCTCTCTGTCCTTGTTAATGGAAAAACTTATTCAACTTCGGCACTAGCAGAAGAAGCGCACGCATCCCTGCCAGAGATAAGCAGACAAGGCGAAGAGCTAACCCAGCTTGGCCTTATCAAGATGCACAGAATCGGAAAAACAAAACAGTACTCCATAAACAAAGAACACTTTCTAGTAAAGACCCTCAAACACTTATTCAAAGGCCTCACCAACACCTACGAAACCGAGGCAAAGAGGACAGCAGCGTCACTGGTGAGAAAACACAATATAACCTCAATTATCTTAATCGGCAGTGTTGCTGAAAAGCAAGCTACAGTGCAAAGCGACATCGATTTACTCATTGTTCTCCCAAATAACGAAATCGCGCAAAACAAAAAGGAAATCATTTCCGAGATCAATCAAAAACATGCGCGCGGGCTACCAATAATACCAATCGTGCTCTCGGAAAAAGACTACCTAACAAGACTAAAAAAGGACCCCTTCATAATAAAAGCCCATGCCCATGGGGTTGTGTTACATGGCAAAAAACCAAAACGATTTGGCTAACTGGGGCTTACGAAAAGCAGAGCAATACCTGGAATCCGCTAGAGCAAACCTTAACGAAGACAGGCTCTATCCAGCTGCAGAAGAAATCTTCAGAGCTACAGAAACTACTTTTGAATCAATGCTCTATATGCAGGGTGTAAAAGAAATCAGATACCCGGGAAAGGAACGGCCATATAAAGGCCGCCTTGCCTTGCAGTTCCTCATCAGGGACCACCTGCTTAACAAGAAAACAATTGACAAGAAACTCTTTGACAAATACCTAGAAATCGAAAACGAACTACACTCCGCAGGATACATGTACGGCAAGACATTCGAGACAAAAGAACTAGAAAGTTATATGGACTTTGCAGAAGAACTGTTTTTCAAAGCGCAAAGCATGCACTTATAAAAACTGGATTACACTACACCAACTGCACAGTACACTACGCTCACATAAAAATTCTCGGGTCGAGGTGGGACTCGCGCCTTTCAGGGGTTCCACCAGATAATTCAAGAATTCTATCGCACGCCCCCGCATCTCTTAAGCGCTTTGCTGCCTCGTCTTTTAGCCCTAGGAAGTTCAACCGTTCAGCATCGCTGCGGCAATCAATTGCCCTCTCCAGTGTGTTCTGGCGCACAATCGTAAAGTCATTTCCTTCTTTATCGTCAGTGTACACCTCAATCTCACCACATGGCACCCACTCCCTAATTATACGCGTGGTATCCGCATAAACATTGCCACGCCCATCATTGATTCGCTGCCTTTCCGCCATCCACCGCTTTGTGTCGTCTGGAATCTCGTTTATTTCATAAACTCGCGTGCGCCACATTATTAATCACCTGCACAATTATTGCCCAACCTGCTATATAAAGCTCTCGCTGAACGCATAGTTAGAAAAAGAAAAAAAGTGGTTGATAGATGAAGTTGCGCTGCGACACCGAAACCCGAATATTTAGGAAAACCTAAAATAACTTAGGAAACCATAAATGTGATGCCAGAGAAATAGAAACCCTTAAATATTTAGCCGGCTATAGAATACAATATAAAAGTCAGAAGGTGGATTCATGGTCACGGTAAGTGCAGACGTAACAGAGCACATGGAACATTGGATAGATTCGCAGGTTGGAACCGGCTTGTACAAAAGCAAAGGTGAAGTGATAAGAGAAGCCATACGCGAATTAATGACTGAACAAGAAAACGAGCGACGCGGGTTTCAAGCCTGGTTTGTCGAAAAAGAGGACAGTGCTGCTAAAAAACAAATTCAATACCTTGAAAAAAAGGGTTTGATTTGAAGAGCGCTTTTATTGACAAAAACGTCCTGATGGATTACATCCGGCTTGTGTACTTTGCAGAGAGTTTTGACCACTACAAGCACTCAGCTGCAATTGTTTTACTTGTAAATGACAAAAAATTCAATGCTTACATAAGCGACGCGACGCCTTTTTCCGTGGGCAATTATCTGAATTTTAAACTCGAACGTGCAGGAATAAGTGACTCAGATGACAAAACTCGAAATGCCCTGAGGCACATTTTCAGTGGCAGTTGGAACCCCATAAGCCTTAGCATCAATGAATTCATGAGCTGCCTGGAAAACAAGAGTACACATTATGAAGATGCCTACCAGTTGACGTGCGCCAAAAAATCATGCGACTTAATTGTGACAAGGAACGTGCGCGACTTCAATAAATTTAAGAAACAAATCGAGCTACTGAGCCCAAAACAGTTCTTAGATACGGCGTTCAAAAAAGAAACAGAAACCTACTTTGAAAAACTACGGAAGATAGGATAAATCGGCAAAAAACCTAAACGATTTGGCTAACTTGGGAGCAGAGCAATAATTCCAACAAAACAGACATAACAAGCCCCTTGTACCCGTGGATTTATGTAAGTTCCAAAAATTGCCTTGGCGTAACTAATTTTTATGCTTAATCAAAAAATAAAAAAAGTCTGCTCAGCCCCTTCCAAAGAAGGGGCTTACGCATAACTAAATACAACAGCCGAAACTGTTGCGTGGTTGATAGATGAAGTTGCGCTGCGACAAACAATGAGTTTGTAATGAAGAGTCCCTCCGGCGTTTAGTACACGCACGCTGAATGCCTCGGCCGAAGCCTAAACACTTACACGTCGTGCCTATCAAACCCATCTTCTATGGGAGCCGTCGTCTCAAATACAAGTACTTGAGAGTGACTATCTCTTTTTAGGGGCTCCTTCGAGCTTAGATGCTTTCAGCTCTTATAAGCTGGCGCGTAGCTGCCCGGCGCTGCCCTGTCGGACAACCGGTACACCAGAGGCGCCGACACCACGTTCCTCTCGTACTTGAAGTGCCTTCCCCTCAGATAATCAACATTCCTAGTAGGTGCCGCCGTCCTGTCTCGCGACGGACTGAACTCAGCTCGCGTGCGTCTTTAATGGATGAACAACCCTACCCTTGGCAGCTTATGCACTGCCAGGATGACACGTGCCAAAAGCGAGGTGACAAACCGCGGGGTCGATATGGACTCTCGCCCGCGACGATCCCGTTACGCCCGGGGTAACTTTTCTGACAGACCAAACTCCCACCAAAAGAGTATTGGTGATCACTAGGCCGCACTTTCGTGTCAGCGTTCCTCTCTGTACGGAACACTGTCAGGCCACCATTTGTCCTTGACTCTCTACTCCGTGTTTCTAACACGGATGAGGTGACCATTGGGCACCCTTGATATCGTTTCAAGGGCGTACCGCCCCAGTCAAACCGCCCACCTACTGCTGTCCCTCTCTCGAAGTAAACAACTTGTTTTTGTATAGTTGGTGTTACATCGTCGACTCCACAAAACCCGAAGACTCTGCTTCGAAGTCTCCCAACTACTCTATGTATGCAAAAACAAGCCATAACAACAGGCTGCGGTAAAGCTCCACGGGGTCTTTGCGCCCCACTAGGAATTACTGGTATCTTCACCAGCAAACAATTTCACCGGGTCCGTCTTAGGGACAGTGGCGGAGACGTTACACCATTCATGCAAGTCGCCAATCAAGCGACGAGGTATTACGCTACCTTAAGCATCTGTGTTTTCCTTTGTATTATTGGTGTGCCTAATATCGCTATTAGGATCGGACTATATCATGCCTCTCGATAAATCGAGAGCCCTTGGCGTGTAGTCTCTGAGGGGTCAATCACGACTTCCCTGCGGATTGTCCGCACCGATCACGTTTTTACCCTTTTCTGCTATCGATTTGATAGCAGGAGTTGATAAGACTCGGGTAGTGTCGGATACTTCGGAGTTTCCCGCACATAGCCAGGTTTTACGAGGCCCTTTTCAGGCTGCGTAATACATGTATACTAACTGCTTAACCAAATTTTTTTTGTGGTTGTTGTTGCTTGTTGTGGTTGCTGTTTCCTAACTCCTTTTTGTGTTGAGCCTCAGAGTTAGGCCCGCTCTTCACCAGCGCTTACTCCCGTTGTACCAGGTATTCACGTACTGGCAGTGAGCAGATGTCAGCCCCCGTACAAACCCTCACGGGCTAGCGAGGACTTGTGTTTTTGGTAAACAGTCGCTCCCCCCTTGTCACTGCGACCTACCATTCCCGAAGGAGGGTAGGCATCTCTTCTTCCGAAGGTACAAGACTAATTTGCCGAGTTCCCTTAAGACGGCTGGCCCGCCACGCCTAAGCTTTTTCAGCTAGGGGCACCTGTGTCAGTTCTTGGTACGATCTAACGGAATCCTTTCCATCACGCTTTTCATGGACTCCAGGGCTTGGCAAAACCCACAAATGTGGGCCATTCAAGGATTTAGGTTGTTTCTCATCATTACGATACTCCACAACCTTATTCCTTTTAGACACAACGACGGTTGTGCTTCACCTACCCCAAAGCGTCACGCGATGGACATGCGTCGCCGCGCGTATCCGTTAGGTTCAGGAATATTAACCTGATTCCCTTTTGTGCACGTCGGTTAGGAATGCACTTAGGATCGACTTACTCTCAGCTGACAAGCATGGCTGAGAAACCCTGGCCCTTTCGGCGGAACAGGTTCTCACTGTTCTGTGGCTGTTACTTTCAGCAGGATTTTCAAATGAACGAGATCCACAAGACCTTACGGCCTAGCTTCTGCTCTCGCACATCGCCTATCTACGCTACCAACTACTGTTGGTATCCATGGTATCGGTTGGCAACTTTAGCCCCGTCAATTTTCCGCGCCACCCCCCTAGACTGGTGAGCTATGACGCACTCTTTAAAGGATGGCTGCTTCTGAGCCTACCTCCCAGCTGTTTTAGGGTTGTGACATCGTTTGTATTTACACTTAGCTGCCTATTAGGGACCTTAACCATGGGCTGGGTTGTTCCCCTTCCGGACGTCAAGCTTACCCCGACGCCCCGACTCCCGGCTTCTACGACGATGACACGTTTGGAGTTTAACAAGGAAGCCGAAGATTTCTCTCCATAACTTCCAAATTAGTGCTCTACCATGCCATCTGTCTCGACCGAGGCCACACTACGGCGTGTATCGATAGGAACCTGCTATCGCCTGGCTCGATTGGAATTTCACCCCTACACGCAAGTCACCTAAGCCAGTTGAATTGTGCACTAGTTGCGGACCTCCACCGGCTTGAGCGCCGGTTTCATCCTGCTCACGTGTAGATCGCCAGGCTTCAGGTCTTACCCATGTGACTATAGTGCCAGTTTAAGACACCACCCCTCGCATGCTGCGGGTTTTCGGTTTCCCTTCGGTTACCCTTTTTCAGGTTAGCCTCGCCACATAAATAAACTCCCTGCCCAGTGCTTCATGACTGAAGTTACCACCCTGCATAACACCCCCTCCTAATGTTCGGGGGTTTTAGCTTCCAGGCAGTAACGCATATCGCTATTTGGGTTCAGATCTTTTCAGCTCCTTCTCAGGATACTTTTCAACATTCCCTCACGGTACTAGTCCTCTATCGGTCTTGAGCCATATTTAGAGTTAGGGGTTGGTACCCCCGGGTTCACGCTACTTTCACGTAACGCTACTCTGGAACTCGCCATAACGACTTTCGCAGACCTCTCTACAGGGGTATCACCTTCTACGCCGCCCCGTTCCAGGGGACTTTGAGATCTCTTTGAAAGTTGAAGACGGTCCGAACACCACATTTCCACCACGTCACCACGGTGGATTCGGTTTGCCCTGTTCCGCTTTGGTTCGCCACTACTAACGGAATCGCTCTTGCTTTCTTTTCCTGCGGTTACTGAGATGTTTCAATTCACCGCGTGATTCTTCCTCTCGGAATGATTGGGGAATCTTGGGATCAAGGATTGCCTGCATCTCCCCCAAGCTTATCGCAACTTGCTACGCCCGTCGTCAGACTTCAAGCCGAGTCATCCACCAAATAGCTTATTTAGACCCTTCAGTAATCATTGTTTGCTGCAGCGCAACTTCATCGTAATGGTTGAGCATTACTCTTTGCGATCCAATACCAATTGCTTACTTTGGTATTTTCATGCTGTGATTTTTTTGTTGTGCCTTGTTGTGGTTCTTTGCTGTGGTGCCTTGTTGTGGTGCTTTATTGTGGTTCTTTGCTGTTGTGTTGTTGTGGTCCTTTATTGCTGTGTTTTGCTGTGGTTTTGTTATGCATTGTTGTGATCGTGATTTTTGTTTGTTTTGATTTTTTTGTTTTCCGTTGTTTTGTTTTCCCTTGTTTGTTTTTTATTACTTTGTCTCGTCTGTTTCTTGCTGTGTTCCAGGGGCCCGAAATCAGTAAAAACCAAGCGGAGGTTCTCATGCTTCCAAGCCCCTGAATGGACTCGGAGGGATTTGAACCCCCGGCCTCCTGCTTGCAAAGCAGGCGATCTTCCACTGATCTACGAGCCCGAGGCATCGTGTTTTTAATGAACTTGCCAGATTAAAGGAAAACCGCAATTCGCGATAGCGCTCCTGTGTTGCGATTCTTTGCACATTTTTCAAGTGTTTTCCAAAAACACCGTTGAGCCCCCGGAGGGGCTCTGGTGTTTTGCCCAGTTTGCCCACCCCTAAAAGTTTTGGGGTGGGCTTATGGAAGGAGGTGATCTAGCCGCAGGTTCCCCTACGGCTACCTTGTTCGCTTAGTACACTATGTCGCCATAGCGCGCGGACTATATCATCTTCCCCAGCAGTTGACTTTTTTCGGGATGCCATGAACCAATTGTTTCTATGAACTTTTTCCTTGATTTAGCTGACGCGTAAAAGCGCCAGTAATCTGGTTTTTTGGTTGATGGCACGTGGATTTTTCCACAAGCAATGCCTAACTCATTTAGATAAGAAACCAGTTCCAACAATTCTTGATTGCTTTTTTGCGCGATGTATATATATTGAAATCCCAATTTCTTTCTCGGTACACTCCCTTCCGCATCAAAGTATCCTCGAATATAATCGATTTTGTCTTGTCTCGTTTGTATTTCGAAACTATCAAGGATCTTTTTACTGAACTCTACAATGTACACGTTTCTTGTTTTGCCTTCTTTGTATGTCCATGCATTGAATCCAAGTTTTCTAACGAGGTTAGCAATGAATTCAACATATGCTTGTTGTTTTTGACAAAGTCTGAAAGTGTATTTTCGCTCAGTTGCGTCATGGAGTGCTCCTTTGAGGTATGCTTTGCTCATTTAATTCAACTCTGATAGGAGCCCGGCGTGTAGTCTCTGAGGGGTCAATCACGACTTCCCTGCTGATTGTCCGCACCCAAACATTTTCACCATTTCTGCTATCGATTTGATGGCAGGAGTTGATAAGACTCTGGTAGTTTGAGATACTCGGAGTTTCCAGCATATAGCCAGGTTTGTCTTTACCATTACTGGTAAAGGTCACAACAAATTTATGACTTAACCCATCTCACAAAGCCTAGATTCGACCGCACCAAGGAGATGCGGCCTCACCAAAGCCCCGCTTGAGTGGTTTGACAGGCGGTGTGTGCAAGGAGCAGGGACGCATTCACCGCGTGAATCCACATCAAGAAGCTAGGACTTCTCTTAATGTTTGTACCACCAAATTATCGGAAGGATTTATTAGAACATAATCATAATCTAGAGATAGTCTTTTACGGGAACTCCGCAACAAACCATTTGTATCTATGATTGCTATCATCTTGATTTTTGGATTGGCTTGTTTCATTTTAATTGCCCGATATGCTAAATCAATAACAGAAAGCCTCTTTCTATATGAAGTGTTTAGCTCTTTGGCTTCTACTATCACTTTTGGATTATCGATGGTCGGAAAAACAAAATCTACAACAAATTTTTGATTTTGTGCAGGAAACACCCCCTGTGGCTGGTGTTCTATGCCTGCATTTTCAAATAGCAACTTAAGCCTTTGCTCTTGTGGCGTTGGCTTCTTTTTTGTTGCACTTATTATTGCAGCATTTTCCGCACTCTTTAATGCCATCTTTTTAGCATATTCTCCGAAGAACCTTCCACGTTTATGTATCTGGGATCTATTATTTTCAAGTTCAAGAACTGACAGAAGACGGACTGAGCTTAATAACTTAGCCCACTCTTCTGCCTTTTCCTTGTTTACTCTCCCAATGCCTCTTTCTAATTCACTAACTTTTGCTTGAGACATATTCAGAAAACGCGCAAAATCTCGCTGGCTTTTTCCTAAAGATAGCCTATATAATGCTATCACCTCAGGATGCTGCGCTATAACCATTTGTAGTGGTTTAGAGCCAACAAGACGATGCAGTTCTTCAAAAGACAAATAATCACCGTTATGTTTATGAACGATGATCTATTTAATCCTTCCGCAAAATGGTGGTGTGCCTAACTTACTCGATTTAATGACACGCGATTACTATGGATTCCATTTTCACGTGGGCGAGTTACAGCCCACGATCCAAACTTGGGTAGGCTTTAAGAGATTAGCGTCTCCTTTCGGAGTAGCATCCCATTGTACCTACCAATGTATGCCACGTGTGGCCCAGAAGATTCGGGGCATACGGACCTATAGTCGCCCACTCCTTCCTCCTCATTAACTGAGGCAGTCCCATTAGTGTGCCGACCCTCGTAATGAGAATCCTGGTAACTAATGGTGTGGGTCTCGCTCGTTGCCTGACTTAACAGGACACTTCACAGCACGAGCTGACGATGGCCATGCACCACCTCTCAGCGTGTTAGGAAAGCCCTTCGGACTGTCCATCATTCTGCTGTCACCTCTGGTAAGATGTCCGGCGTTGTATCCAATTAAACCGCAGCCTGTGTAGCCAAAAGCGACATAATCACTTTTTGACTTATCCACCCATTGTGGTGCTCCCCCGCCAATTCCTTTAAGTATGCTGACACTCGACCAGCATAATCCGAGACGCTAGTCGAGGTGTTTTCAGCCTTGCGACCGTACTCCCCAGGCGGCAGACTTAACGGTTTCCCTGCGGCACCGCACCACCATGTAGATGGCACGACACATAGTCTGCATAATTTACTGCTAGGACTAACCGGGTATCTAATCCGGGTCGCTCCCCTAGCCTTCGTCCCTGACCGTCGAGCGCGTTCTGGTAAGACGCCTTCGCTACTGGTGGTCCGTTAAGGATCAACACATTTAACCGCTACCCCTAACGTACCTCTTACCTCTCCCGCCTCCAAG
Source organism: Nanobdellati archaeon (assembly GCA_018304505.1). Taxonomy (GTDB): domain Archaea; phylum B1Sed10-29; class B1Sed10-29; order B1Sed10-29; family JAGVWA01; genus JAGVWA01. The sequence goes on along the minus strand of JAGVWA010000004.1, from coordinate 19,493 downwards.
CCCAGCAGTATCCATAGCACTTCTCACCGTTGAGCGATGAGCTTTCACTAAGGACTTACCAGGCCGGCTACGGACGCTTTAAGCCCAGTATTCGCGGACACCACTTGAACCTCCCGTATTACCGTGGCGGCTGGCACGGGTATTGCCCGGTCCTTATTCGCCAAGTTATTTACGCTTGACAAAAGCTCATACTTTCGCATGAGCACTTGGAGTCCCCATGTCACGCTTTCGCGCATTGCATAGGTTTCGTCTCTGCTGCACCCCGTAGGGCTAGGGTCCTTGTCTCAGTACCCTTCTTGGGGCCACAACTTCCATTGCCCCTACAGATCAAAGCCTTGGTGGGCCGTTACCTCACCAACTAGCTAATCTGCCGCAGTCCCATCCTAAGGTGGCAAGCCTTTCAAGAACAGAACGTTCCAGTGTCTGTTCCCTATGGGGTATTATCCTCAGTTTCCCAAGGTTATCCCCCGCCTTAGGGCAGGTTGACCACGTGTTACTAAGCCGTTCGCCGAGATTGCTCTCTGACTTGCATGATTTATTCGAACTCCAAAAGCAGTGTCCTCCAGCAGGATCAACTGGAGTTAATCCATTACTGAATGAATTTTTTGGTCGCTTTTTTTTAAAGGAATCGCGCAAGAGTGCTACCACTCCTTGCGGTTTTTTTCCTTTCTGGCAAGCTCACATCAGACTTAACTATGAAGTGATCAAGTCCTCATGATATGTCATTGAAATCTGTTGTCGAAAGAAGTTTCTGGGTGCAGTGATTTCTCGTTGGTGTTTGATGTTGGGTGTATACAAATAATTTGGCCTTAGTGGTTGCGTTTTTTGTGTTTGTTGTCGTACAAGAATAGTGCCTCCGAAGAGGCATAACTATTGGCTGTTTTAGAGTATATAAAGGTTTCTGTGCCCGATTTGCAAGAATAATGCGCTTTGCCATGCATTATAAAACTATTTCTCGAGCTCGCGTTTCGCGGCTTGAATTGTGTCCAACAGCGTCTGCGCGGTTCGTTCCAATTCTGTAATGGCTTCGCCGGCCATTATGTGAAACGCCGCTGTCTGATTTCTGCCTTGTACATTAAGCTCTCCCCTAATAGCCGCTCTTGCTCTTGCCATCCCATCATCAAGCGCGTCCTTGACTTTATTTGGTTTGATTTCCCCAAGCTTTAAAGATGCGTCTAAGCTTCCCCACATTTTCAAATCACCTCCATTAAGTCATTTTTCGCCAGCTGCAAGAGCATTTCTCTTGCCGAATCCAACATCTCCCGCTGCTTGTAATCAAGAGCCCCTTCAGAGGGGGCAAGTTTGTCAACAACGCCTTGCGATTTCTCCCATAGAAAGTTGCGCGCAGATGCAGCGTGGCCACGGGTGTAAACCGTGCCACTTACCCCACCTTTTTCATGCAGCACATTGCCGTCTGCCAACAGAAGATAATCATTATATTGCGCCATTGCTGCGCGTCGTGCCGCATCAAATATAGCCCCGCGGACAGGTATTTCACCCCACATTTATTCATCACCCGCATCGATAGGGAATGTATCCACGTTTTCGAACACCCCCGCGACTTCGAGTTGCGCGTCTGTCAGGGCCTCAAGCACACCGCTTCTTGCGCTCTGTGCAATGCCCGCGTGCACGTGCGCTTGAAACGCCTGCTCTGCTGTTACGTCACCTCTGCGTTGCGCTTCCCGAATTTCTAGGCCGAGCCGGATTATGTCCCTTGTGCACATTGGCAGTTCCGTTATTTCATTTGCCGCGTTGGATGGCCCTGCTTGTGTTCCCTGAATTTGTTCAATGTCTTGCCACATGTAATATTCCTCCTGCAAAAAGTATTGCAGGTATTTTATACCAAAAGTTATATTTAAAGCATACTTACTGGACGCTCAGTGCCGGTGCGTGGCTTCAGCCTTGCGCTTTAACATTGCCCGCTCACGCGCCTGTACGCGTGCTCTACCTGCAGCCAGTCTTGCTCGAGCTACCTTGCGCGCCGCCTCACGTTCGCGAATTGCGGCTTCTTTTGCCACTGGGCCTTTAAGGGGTGCTCTTTGCGCTGCCAACAAACGCCTTGCAATGACATTCGCTTCCCTCACTTTCTCAAATTCACTCATTTCACTCAAGCGCCTTGGCCCTACGCTCCCCCTCAATACTGCTTCAGCTTCCTTTACCCTGCGGGCCCTTATAGCGATTGCAGCCCTCCTTATCTGCGCAGCCCTTGCCGCCTCACGGGCCTTTGGAACCATGTTCAAGTAGGCCTTGACGTACTTCACTACCGCTGGCCTAGTGACGCGGCCTGCCAGCGCTTCTTTTACCACTTCTGGTTTTGCGCCCATTTCCATTGCATCGATTACTGCGCTTGCGTCTGCCGCGATTTCGCTCTGGATCCGATCCCGTTGAGTCCTTATTTGACTTGGCTCTAGTGCGTGCGCCAATTCATGCGACCCAAGAGACACCGCAACTGGCAGGTTACCTTGCCTGATTTCCTTTATGTCAACTAATGCCCTGCCATCTGCCGTTCTCAAATAGAGCCTACCGTCTTTACCCTTTACAAAAATCTCGTCCTCAGAAAGCGCTATGTCAACAAACCTCGGAATCGGCATGCCCGGAGCATACTCCTTTGTAGTCCTGCCATGCGTCACTGTCCTCTTCCCACGTTCAATTACACCCGGTTGCGTCCTGATGCGCACGGGAGACCTGAACAGCCTCCGCAGGCGCTGGTACTTCTCTGGATTGTTGATTCTGTAATGTTCCGCCAGTACCCGGACGACCCCTTTAAGCATTTGCCGCTTGCGCCTTGCGTTTTCACGCTCCAGTGAACTCCCAAATAAGGCCATTTATTACCTTAACGCTTAAGCATATATAAAGCTTTAATCTAAAAATCAACTATGCCATCAAATGTTGACCAGAGGTACATTGACGCTGAAAAGCATTACTATGAAGCCACTACTAACGAGGAAAAGCTGAAGACCTTGCAGGAAATGCTTAGCGCTGCACCGTCGCACAAGGGCGCGGAAGTGATGAAGGTCAACATCAAAGAGCGCATTAGCAAGTTCAAGGCCCTGATCGCTGCTGAGAAAAAACGGCGCAAGGGAGGCTATTCAATTGCTGTAAAAAAAATGGGTTTCCAAATAGTATTAATTGGCTTCCCAAATTCCGGCAAGTCGACGTTTTTGAAGAAAATGACGAACGCTGACCCTGCTATTGCTGCTTATCCATTCACTACGCAAAAACCAGAAGTAGGAATGCTTGATTACGATGGCGCCCAGTTGCAGCTTGTTGAAGTCCCGGCACTAGTCGAAGGTGCGGCAGACAAACAAGCTGAATTGATGAGCATTGTGCTGAACTCTGACGGCATCATCATGATAGCTGAAAATGAAGACCAAGAGACGACGCTAAAGAATGAGCTGAAGGAATTCGGCGTACCTCAGCGCCTAATGGTTATACTGAAAGGCCAAGAAGTTAGGAAACAGGACATCTTCAACTTCTTTGGCCTCATCAGGGTTTACACAAAAGAGCCTGGCGATGACCCGATAATGGACAAGCCAATTGTAATGCGTTACGGGAGCACGCTTCTTGACGCGGCCAGGGAGATCCACAAGGATTTTGCAAAGAAATTCAAGTTCGCCAAGGTCTGGGGCTCAAGCAAGTTTCCGGGGCAGCGGGTCGAAAAGCTGTACATCCTGCAGGACAAGGATGTTATAGAACTGCATGCCGAGCGCTGACCCTTGCGGTTTTTCTCGAAACAAAAAAACATGAGCAGCTAGCTCGCAATTGAATACAACTAGTATCTAAATGCCCTTTGGCCTTCCAAGAATTCTTTAACCTCTGGGGCCCCCCAACCAGCTTCAAAGATTCCCGCCTCCAGTTGCAAATGCCTTTCCAAACTTCTTCTTTGTATTTGCTTGTATGCTTTCGCATGCTCACCAGTTAAGGCAAAACCAGCATCCCTAGGAGCGAAATCTTTATCCCGATCCCTTAGTTCAAGAAAAATGTCTCTTCTAGAAAACCCATTATTATCAAATTCATCCCGGCTAACTGTTTTAACATCCCACACACTAGTCACCACATAATTTAGCAATAAAGTTATATAAATACTTTTTGTTACTACTCAACGTAGGCTTTCTAAAGCCTCGCACGTCTCAACCGCGACCTAAGCCTTGATAGCACAGAACCTCCAAGGGCGCCACGTATGGCCTGACGGGTTTCCCTGATCGTGTTCCGCTGATCTGATAATAATTGCCTTGAGATCTCATGGGCCACTACTCGACGCTGTTTCTCATCTTGAATTCCCTGTAGCCTCCGAGTGATGTGCTCCTTTGCTTGCTCCTTATTCATAGACCTAACTACCATAGCAATATCCGTGCCCTGCTGTTTAGTCGCCTGAACCCGCACTTTTCGTTGTGCTTGACGATCTATTATCGAATGCACGATGGACCTTTTTGGCTGGTGGGGGGTTAGTTGCATTTTTTGCCCTTTTTTAACCAACCTCCAATACTCCCTAATTGATATCCTATCGAGGCGGGGCTGATCCATTGCCGGAAACTTTGACTCCAAATCAGCACGTTTCTGTAGTGCTCTCTGACCCCCAACTTCAATTGCATACCTTGCTATATACCGTGCATCTTCATCCACCGCTGCACGGTGCTTCAACCCCTCTTTTAGCCCCCTCTTCTTAGTTGACTTGTTTTCTTCCAGCATGCAATTACCTTCAATACCAATAGTACACTTTGTGCTTATAAAACTTAAACACAGGAACAACATTTTTCACTTAGTCAAACCAATAGCTAGCTTAGCTTTTTCTCGAAACAAAAAAAGATTGGGTGAAAAAGGCCCTTGGTGTTAGAAATAGTCGCGGGCCCTTTTCAGGGTGATATGATGTGGGGTTTTAGCGTCTTCGTTTTGCTTTTCTTGCTGCTGGTCTTTTCTTAGCTGCTCTCTTTACTGCTCTGCGTGCTGGTTTTCGTGCAGTTCTCTTTGCAGCTCTTCGTGCAACTCTCTTCTTAGCAACCTTTTTCTTTGGAGCTTCCATTCTTATTAGACCGACTTTCTTGACATTTGGTTTCCATACTGTGTCCGCCATCCAGTCAGGCTTGTTTGCTGGAGCCCTTACCTTTTTCCTTGAGCCTCTAAAGTGATGCAGTTTTTTGCTGCCTCTTTCCCTTAGGAAAATATCGCCATGTCCTCTGCTAGCTGCTTTTAGTGCTGCCTGTCTTGGAGCACTGCCTGTGAAGACTGCAGATTCCCGTCCTACCTGAGTTGTCCTAAGAGCAAAGTATCGTTGTTGTGCCATAATAGCTTACCTCCGCTTGGTTTTTAGGCAATTTGCTTGCCTTATCTTGATAATACCTTTTTCCTTTATAAACCTTTCCGTCAGTTTTTGCCTTCCTGATACTGAAAAATCGGTTTTTCACGTCAATCGTACGGCAGCAAATGTGCAGTCAGCCCGTGATTTCAAACACGTAGAGCTTTTCGAAAAACAGCTCTGTGCGGGCCACTATTGCGTATTTTACGCCCTGCTTGTCCAGTTTTTCCTGCGTCTTTGTAATGTCATTCAGACTCGAGTTTAAGAGGTACGCCTTGCCTCCCGGGTTCAGGTGGCCTTTATACTGCGTTAAGAATGTGTCAATGTATCGCCGGCCGTGTGCGCCGCCGTCCCACGATTTGGCCAGTTCAGGGTGTTTCTTCGCCAGCTGGTCATCCATGTCCTCGTGCGGCAAATACGGAGGGTTGAAGAAGACGTAATCATATTTTCCGCTGATGTTTAAAAACATGTCTGTCTCTACAGTCTCAATTTGATGCCCATAAGCCCTGCAGTTTTCTGTGGCTGCTTGTAGCGCTTTTTTGTTGATGTCTGCCGCGGTTACATTGGCACCCTGATGGGCTGCGATTAATGAAACAAGGCCTGCGCCGCAACCGAGGTCAAGAACCGTGCTGCCCGCTTCAACCTTAACCTGATCTGCGAGCAAGAAGGAGTCATCTAACGGTTCATATACCCCGTCTGGAAATCGCAGTCCATAGTGCTTGTAAAACGCCCTTCCCATGCCACTCATTAATGTTGCCCAGACCTCTGTTAGATCACGGCTTGTATTCCTCTTCCTGGGAGGCCTTTTGAAATTCCTCAAATGTCGGGCCTACGGGGATTTCGATAGCCCTTGCCTCATTGTCTCCTGTTTCATACACCATCCTTATGGTGCCTGTGGCCTTGTTTTCACTTGCCAAGTCCTCAATCTCTGTAAGGATGTGCTTGCCCTTTATCGTCATCGCGCCCTCAAAAACCACATCAACAATTTCAAAATCAGCCTGCTTCAGCATGTTGTACGTCTTGGGCACTTCATCTGTGATCTTCATTATATTACTTTGAGGAAGTGTGTTTATAAAGTTTCTTGTCCTTACAGCATTATGACGGCGTTCGCTGAAATGCTGATGCCTTACAGGCGCATAATCACTATGCTGGCGGCCAGCATTTTCTCCCTGGTACTGGGAATGCTCCTGGGCTTTGTCTACAAACCAGTTTGGCTGAATCTCAGTGTCTACTCCACATTTGTGACGATCTTCGCCTTCTCAGCTTCCTTTCTCTTCTTCGGCCGCGGCGGCATGCTTGCAGGCCTCATCTTGGGCCTGTACCTCGGTTCATCGAGCTTTGACATAGTAACAACCGGGGCCATAATAACCGGCATGCTCGCCATCTTTTCAGGCATCTGGTTTGCCCACATGGCCTACAAGGACCTCCTGGGAATTGAGAACATCGGCGGCGAACTTGGCATCGGCGTTGCCTCCTTATTCATGGCATTGTTCACTGCTATCGGTATTGACCTAATATACTTATGAGGGTGTGGTTTTTTATACATCTGCCACCTTATTGCGAGTGTATGATGCGTATTAGTGACCTTTACGGCTCTGAGATATATGACCAAGGTGGCAAATTCTGGGGCAACGTAAAGGACATTATCCTTAACGTAGAAGAAGGCAACGTGCTCAGGCTCAGCACGGAAACCATTAGACAGGAGACCATCCAACACTTTGCGAAAAAAAGCATACCCTACTCGAAGGTGGTGAGCGCGGGCCAGATCGTGATTGTGCAGAGGTGATTTAATGAAGGCAAAAGAGCTCGTAATTGAAGAAATGGGGAAGCTGAATGCGAAACTAGATGGGGACGCCATTGATGCCCTGTCCGAGATAATGCATGAGCTGTGCAGCAACATCATCGACGGCGCGAAAAAGATTTCTGAATACTCAAACAAGGAATCAGTAGACGCAGAGGCTGTAAAGATCGCAGCCTATGTTGACAACCGACTCAAGAACTTGGACATACTGAAACGCCTCTAAGTTAACTGCTGCTGGTTTAAACCAGTTAATGTTGCAAAATCTATAAATACTAAGTCGGACATAAATGAAAGCACATGGCGAAATGTCAATTCTTCATCAAGAACGGCGTGCAGGACGTGGGCTACAGGCTATTTATAATGCAGAAAATCCTGAACTCAACCCTAACAGGGGGCACTGCAATCAACATGCCAGACGGCCGCGTCAAGGTACTTCTGGAAGGCGACCGGGACGAAATAGAACAATTCATCAAAGAACTAAAGGAAGAGCACCCCGAATTAGCCAAGAACCCCACTATGACAGTAACGGAATATGAAACAAGCCTGCACGTGCCCGACGTCATGAGATCATCCCAGGCCTTACAGATGGAACAATTCGGAAAAAGCGTCGTGTTCCTCGGCAAACTATCACAAAAAACCGACAACGGATTCGAAAAACTAGGAAACAAAATGGACATCGGATTCCAACAACTAGGAAACAAAATGGACACCCTAGACCAAAACACACAAAACGGATTCGAAAAACTAGGAAACAAAATGGACGCCGGATTCCAACAACTCGGAGACAAAATTGATAATGGCTTTTCGGATGTTACTGAAAAACTCGACAAACTGCCACGCGAAATAGCAAAAGCGATAAGGGAAGTCGATGCCGAGGCTTTAAAGGCTTCCGAGCCTTTAAAGGCTTAACAATTCTGAATATGTGACGAAATCGCAATGTTGCCCCAGTTCCCCTAATTCTTTCTGCAGAGCAATCCTTTGGTTTAGCACTGCCCCCACATCAACTACTAAGTGCAGCAGCGCAGCATTTTGGTTTTCCATCGCTATTCCAGGCAACCTAGAAAATGAACACGGGATCCGCTTGTGATTCCGCAAATCAATCAAAGCATCACGTGTTACAGTAAATGAAAAATCAAGATCCTCAAGGGCCTTTTCAGTCCGCGCGTTGTGAATCCACGAGTTTGGGATAAACCCCCGTGGGTGCTTATCGAAGAGCAAGTGGAACAAGCCCGCCTCGTGACCAAGTTCATGCATGGCGTCCCTGTATCCTATGTCAATCAAAAACGGGAAGCGCGAAGATTCCTTTGGAGCCTGCAGCACCAGCTCTTGGCCTGAGTTTTTCAAAAAATCAACATACCGTAAGTTATCGAGAAACGCAATCCCTGGCCGCACTAAGTAAGCGTATTTTGAAATGCCTACGTTTCGCAATAAGTCATGCGTGGCCATGATGGCTTCAAAATTACCAGGCATTGCAGACTCTATACTCAAAATAGCTGTTTTCATTGAGCTAATTAATCATGCCTGGCTTTAAATGTTTTTGTCACGACCCAGTCAGGACGAAAGCTTTAAATATCACGATAGTGTCATGATATTAACATGGGGAACTTCAAAGACCCAATAGAAAAGGAATTCGAGGCCCTACTGTTCGACGTAAAATACGACAAGGAGCAATTCAAGGAACCAGAAACCATAGGCCTCCTACTGTACAGGCTAGCGAAAGAAAGAGAACAAACAAACCGAATGCTAGCGCACATAAATGACATGCTCAACCAAATCACCCAAAAAACCAACCAGTCCACACTGAGCCCCACATCATCCCTGGCAGAAGCACCCGCAGAGGTGCTTTTGCCTCCAAAGGAAAGCAAGATGCTCTTGCCTCCGCAAGACATGAAGATCCTTGAGTTCGTGGCCGAACAAGGACACGTGAACGCAGAACAAGTCAGAAAAAAGTTAAAATACAAAGGAAGAAACGCGGCATCCGCACGCCTCAACGCGCTCTGTGGGAGGAACGTGTTGAGGAAAACACGAGTTGGAAGAACCATCGTGTTTGAGGTTCAAGGGCGGGCATAACAGATTCAGCCATTTCTCTGCTCGCCCCCTCGGTCCTTCTTTCTCTAAAACCAGCAAAACCTATTTATGGCACAATATACCAAATTATAAGTGATTATAATGGCTACTACAATACAAGTAACTGAAACTGTAAAAGCAGAGCTTGACGAAATAAAGAGCTACAAAAGGCAGACCTACAATGAGGTAATCCAAAAACTAATTGATATATTTGACATTATCTCTGAGGACAAAGAACTCCGCGGGGATGTCCTGCGTGATATAAACGAAGCAAAAAAGGAGATCAGGCAAGGAAAGGGGATAACAACAGAACAACTGCTAAAAAACCTGGGAATCACAAATGACGTATAATCTGGCAAAGAAATCACGCTAAGGGCCGCTAGAAAAATGCAACAAGTGGCGGGAGCGCCTTACGAGCACCTCGAAAAGATAAAATCACGAGACGAATACAAGGTGAGGGTGGGACATTACAGGATAATAGTCAGCCTCAAGAATCCTGAGCGCGAGGTCCACGTTCTCACAATAAGACACAGGCGGAATGCATACAAAGATTAGTCTTTTGAAAATCAAGCGCCACTTATCCTGAAAGCTCGCCCTTCCAAATCATTGGCGTTTCCTTGTATCGATTCATTTAAAACTATCGTGTAAACCGCGCCCGGCTCAAACGGGAAGGTTTCACAAGTCGTGCCGTTGCACTTCAGCAAACTCACTTCCTGGAAGTCCTTCTTATTAGATGCCAAATCCTTGTTAATGCAGAACTTATCTGAGCCCGTGCCTTGTTTTGTAAACGCGGCGTACACTTCAAAAAGGTCTGCGCCTGTTGTTGATGTGGTGTTGCAACTTACCTGTGTCTCGTTGCCCTTCAGGTCCAGGGGCGCCTTGATTAACAAGATGTCGCGCGCAGCATCTATCGACAATTCCAGGGATTCTGGTTCAGGAGAACAAAAGAAGCTCACGCTCTGGCCTTTCGCAGGCCCGCTCGTGAACGTTACAGTGTAGCCATTGTTAGGCGCGAACGAAAACGGCGGATTATCGCCGGAGTTGTACTCAAAACCGATTTCAGCACTTGATTCAGCAGGTATCGATGAACCAATGGTTCTGGCAAAGGCGTAGTGGCGCGCGCCCTGCCTGATTTCTGCCAGCGTATTGAAAGGGATATCCTGCTGCAATTCATTGGCAACCCGTACCAAGCCAAGTGAGGGCTTGCAGAAACTCGCTGACATCACCTGGATTTGCGGAGCACTCTTCTGCACGTCTGCTGATTGGGTTCTGGTAAAACCAATAAAGAACAGTGACACGATGACTACAAGTATCACCGCTACTGCCACTAACAACACGATTCCAATGACTTCAGTGATTCCCTTTTCCATCATGCCAAATAAACGCCACAAGTTTAAAAACATGCTTCAGTAAGCAGGATACTAATGCAACGGCAATCAAGCCAAACAGTTATACCCCTCTACGGGCACAGGTATCCTTGTCTAGCTCACGAATTCGGCAATTAGCGTGGAAACAATTATTAATCTAAAAAATAGAATAAAGCTATGGTAACACAAACTTCCTTAAAAGCAAATACCCTTGGATTGGCAACAACAATGGCAACCAAGAAAGCAAAAATACCAACTTTAAAACTCATCCAAAACACAACCATCAACCAATGTGATCAAAACCAGTATTAATAGAGGCTGTAAGCAAATGGCAGAAACTACTGAAAAGCTTTCAGTTCCTAGTTTTCTTTATTTAAACTTAACTGAAAAATGCAATCTGCGATGTACACATTGCTATGGGTTTTTTGGCGAAGAAAAAGAAAACGAACTAAGCAGAGATGATTTTAAGCGGGTAATACGGGAAATCGCTGACTTAAACATTTTCTATGTAAACCTTTGCGGTGGAGAGCCAACTCAATCCCCCTATTTCAAAGATATTCTAGAATACCTAGACCAACACCAGGTACATTATATGCTCACAACAAACGGCCTAATGAACAACTCTTTACTAGAATATATCCATTCAAAGGGGGAATACCTAATTGGCGTCAAGATAAGCCTCGATGGATATGACGCTGAGTCCCATGGGGTTATCAGAAAAGGCCCAACAGCACTTCGAAAAGAAGCTGTGTTTAACCAAACCTTTCACGCCATAAAATTCTTTGCAGAAAGAGGATATCCCTTGACAATCGCCACATCGCTACACAAAGATATCCTCGAAAATCTAGACAAGATGAAAAACGTGATACTTACACTAAAACCAGCAGCATGGTATCTCTCTCCGATAACTGAAAACGGCAGAGCTAATGATAACCAATATTTGTTCGAGCCCATGAGCGAGTACTCTACCGAAATCAAACAAATCGTCAAAGAACTCGAACAACAAGGCATATTAGTAAAAGCAGTCGACCTCGTCCTTGAAGAATCAGAACTTAGTGATTTTTCGTTTGACTGCGGCGCTGCTACTGCCCACTGCGAAATCCATGCTGACGGCACAGTCTCCCCCTGCACATTAACACGAATAACAATGCACGAAAAATACATGAATTTTCCAAACATCAAAAACAGCAGCCTAAAAGAGATCTGGAATGGCCCTGAATTCAACGAATTCAGATCTTATCAAACAATGGGTTGCTCTGGTTGTAGAAACTCGGAAAGCTGCAATCGCTGCGTCGCCCAAATCTTCCAATACTATGGCGAGCCAACACAAGCGCCGCTGATATGTAATTCAATGAATGAAAAACTTGGATTAAAGAAGAACACAACCCCCTTAATAAGCCAACAAACAGGCTTAAGGATACTAAACAACCGGACCAACTAATCACCCCAAATACAAGGATGCTCAATGAAACTAACAAAACACACTCGCTTTAGGAAAGAGGGGGACTATACCCTACTATGCCGCGTAGATACTTTGCAGTACTTTAAACTTGATAATAAATACTTAAACATCCTAAACCAATTAAAAAATGGAACAGACTCTATAATACCAACTAGCATAAACAAACAAGAACTGAGCATGTTTATAGAGGATCTCAAAGAAATGGAAGTTTTGGAAAATGAACAAATACCTAGTGACGTATCAACCCCTCTTCATTAGTGAGATTGCAAAGGAAATAGAGCCAAACAAATTCGAAACGCTTGCCCGGGGGCTACTGCTTTTAGAATCCCCAACGACCCCGGAACTAATCCTATCGCACGGCATCTACAAAGTTGACGCCATAGAACCAATCGACGTAGACCAAATTGTGCAGTCAATAAAAAACCTGCTCGATAAAACAGAAGGATTTGCCATCAAATGCCGCATTCACGGAAACAAAGACTTTACAATAACAACCATAGAAAAAAACAGCCGCGACATAGAAGTGCAAGTTGGAACCAAATTAGAACAAGACGGATTTATAGTTGACAGAAAAAACCCCACGGCTGTAATATTGCTCACGCTAGCCCAGAACACCGCATTCATTACAAAATCCAAACCAACAAAAAACCCAAGCAACACGGACACCAATGCCAACGACAATGAGGAGATAATAAACCGATCGCAATTGAAGCTCAGAGAGGCCATTAATTATTTCAACCTTGACTTACAAAATGTAAAAACTGCATTAGACATCGGCGCAGCCCCTGGCGGATTCAGTAACGAACTCAGCAAACGTGGAATCAAGGTTACAGCTATCGACCCCGGAAAACTTGATCCGACTCTGGCCAATGACAAGAACATTCAATACCTTCAGATACGGGCAGAAGATTTCGCCCCAAAAGAAAAATTCGACATGCTGGTAAACGACATGAACCTACACCCGCGCGAGTCTGCGGGAATAATGCTAGTGCTGAGCAAATTCATTAAACCAAAAGCACCATGCGTCATGACTATTAAGTGCCCATCGCGAAATGTTTTTCATTACATCGACACAGTAAAAGAGCTGCTAAAAAAAGACTTTAAAGACTTTAAATTTAAACACTTGCCCCACAACAAAATGGAAATCACAATGCAGACAACCAAAACATAAAGAATAAAACGCCGGGCCCGACAAAGCCGGCCAACCCATAAAATCGTCTACTGAAAACTTAATTTACACGAATTGATTTGGAGCAGGCCTGATCAACCGAAGTAGATCTCCCTTTTCCATGCATGGTCTTGCAGTTGCTTGAGCGACTTGTTGTTGAAAATTATCTCGTCCCTCTTCTTATTGAGCAGTTTCTTTACCAAGGCATAAACTTCTAGCTCGTGCTGCTTCCCAGGAACTGGTTTTCCGTGATCTGCCTTCACGAGAAAGTTCTCAAGTTCATGAGCATCCGCGAACTGTTTCTTGAGCTGTTCAAATGTTTTCCTTGCCAGGTTGACTTTCGAGATCTGTTCAAAGTATCCTGTGAATAGATTCATGTGTTCATGTGCTTGCTTTTTGTTTCTGTTGTCGTCATGTTCAAGGCACTTTTCGAGGTGCTTAAAGGCCTTCTGGTACACGGTGTTTGCAAACGATTCTATTTTCCTTGTGTCCATTTTCTCTGCTATATTTATAGATTCGTTGTAGTCCTGTGCATACTCATTATTTTGCATGTTTTCCAAATGTATCTTGAAATACGAGTACTTTTCTATCACTACCGCAGGCGGTTTTGGCTCTGCCTCGAGCACTTGCATGACAGAGTACTGCTTTTTGAAGTGTTGTAGTGCCGCGTCTTTTGTTTTCTGGTCTGTTTTCGGAAAGTACAAGTAGAGCTTGCCGTTGTATTTTTCAGTGTACACCGTGATGTTCTTGTATGGTTCGGGTTTCATATTGTCTATGAAGTCTATGTAGCCGGGGTTTTCTAGCATGCCCCTCTGCAGGTTGTTTTTTTCTATTGTGATCTGTCCGTTAGTCCCGTCTACAATTATAGTGTCGCCAGCACTGACGATGGACAGCAGGTCGTTGATTCCTACAACGCACGGCTTGCCAAGTTCCCTGGCAACTATTGCGGCGTGGCAGAGCATGCCCCCGGTTTCTGTCACCACAGCCCGGGCCTTGTACAACAGTAAATCATCGTCTATCCAGAAACTTTTTCCTACTAACACTGTTTCATCAGTAATGTTGTCGATGTCTTCTGGTTCATACTTTGCAGTGTAAGCCTTTCCAGTAAATATGCCCGGGCTTGCCGGTGTTCCTTTAATGATCATTGTTTAACCTAGTATATTTTTCAGGAATTTTGAGTTGGCGAGCTTTGCAGAGCAACCGCCGTTGCATGGTTTTGCGCTACATTTTCCATTCAACTCTAGATTCCGATAGGCATCCTCAATGATTAACCAATCTATTTTGGGCGACTTCATTTATGTTACCTCCTAGTTTTTTACACAATCCTTGCTGCTTCATGTAATGTGGAGCCAGACCGCAATTCTTGCAGTAGGATGAATAGTTTTCACAGTTCCCGCATTCCTCTTTAGATGGAATAAAGTAATAGAGTGTGCGCAGTAGTTTGAAGAAGCCGGTCTGGGGAAGTTCTTTATCTTCCAATTCAAATATATGCAATGATTCACATAGGTTCTTGTTAAACACCTTGAATACCTCTGAGGAGATGGTGCATGGTTTAATGAAGCCATTTGACCTAATCGTGAATGTTCCACGAATTGCGTTGCAGTACACGTATTTTTCCGTGTGTATGTTAGGTTCATCACTTGAGAATTCGTTTAGAATATCTATGGGAATTATTTGATTTTTCATGTTATTATGTTTGGCCCTTCCTCGGTATTCTAAGGCGCCCATTGTTAGTTTTACGCCCCATTTCTTTAGTTGTTGTTCCATCTCTGGTAAATCCTTAAGGGTTTCCTGTGTTATGGTTGCGGATATTGTTATTCTAGGACCCATGTTCCGTAAGCGTTTGACTGCCCTTTCAACGTTGTCATAGGTTCCTTTGCCCCGATATGCGTCATTTTTTTCTTTGTTTAGGCTGTCAAGCGATATCTGGTAAAAAATGACTTTTTTTAATAGGCTTTTTTCATGTTCTGTTAGTGAGTTAAACCACTCGTCGTTTCCAAGCAATTGCCCATTAGTCATTATAGATACGTCGAAGTGTTTTAGAGCCTCTTCCAGGATAATCATGACGTCTTTTTTTGTAAATGGTTCGCCGCCAGTAAATGTTACTGCTAAAACACCTTGTTTTTTGAGAATCTCCAAAACCCGCAAAAAGTCTTTGGTAGATAATTCATCCTCTAGAGGCTCACCTGAGGCATTGTAACAATACACACACCTCAAGTTGCATTTTTTTGTTAATTCTATGTGGACCGTGTGCGGGTTGTACTCGCGCTTATTGATTATGTTAACCGGGCTTTTCAAGGCTGGAAAGCCTGAAAATGATAGGACTCCTTTGCTGATGCATTCATCTATGACTGTGCTTGCTTCTGTGCATCTGTATTTGGTTATTATGTCCTGCAGGATGTTATTTCCGGTGCAGTGAGAAAGCAGTTCAAAACTAGCATCGTTTATTTCAGCAATGGATCTTCCAAACTCCTTTGAATAGATGATACCTCCACCCGGCTCTTTAACCACAATAAACTGGTGGCTAATATATGGGTATCCTCCATTGCGTGTATCCTGAACAACATAACTATTATCCATAACTAGCTGCTATTATGCCCTCGCGACTATTTAATACTTTATAAGCTGCACAGTCAAATTGCGTTGGTGTGCGCCCCTTGATTTTTGCGCCGTGCCATGCGTGCTTAACCTAGAATCGATTCTGTGTTAAGTACAGTTAACGCAGAACTGGCTCGCGTTAGCAAACAATGCCACTAGACAAACAGCTCAGGTGTTGTGCCTTTTTCCATCATACCACGAAAACATGTCCTTCCTGAGTTTAGCCATTCTGCCGTCAGGATGATGGAACACTACACCCTCGACAAACTGCGGCTGCTCGCTCTGCCCCCTGAGTTTCCAGCAATACAAGGGCTGCAATCCCTTGAACCAATCGCTAATCGCGCCAAAGTCCTTCGGGTACTTACCCCATGACTTGTAAGCCAAATGCGTCTTGCAGTACTTGTCAAAAGGCAACCATAAGTGCCCTGTAATGCCATACGGATTACCATTAACTTTTTCGCCGATTAATTCCCCAAACCACTGGCCATCAGGCAAATCACAATACCCCCTGCTGTAAGCTTCTATCACACCCTGGATAATGTGCTGCTTGCCCTTGTTAAAAAAAGGCAGCCTCTCGGTCCTGTTCCAAACGCTCGCAATCATTCCATTTTCGATAACAATCGAAACGTTCGTGCCATGCAATTTCTCCGTAGCCAAGACACCATCATCAGTAAAAACCCAGTCCATGCCCTCAGCAACCTGTGGGGTTACTACATACTCCCCCTTATCATTCTCGGCGCGCACGAATGGCGATTCTAACTTTGGCATGTCCTTTACCGCTTCCATTTAATCAACTCGGGTACCTATTATGAAACACGTACTATTTAAATACCATTAACGTACCACACACTTCCCAGCTAAATCCCAGTTAGTATACTTTCAAGTATACTACTTGGAGGTATACTAGCGTTTAAACCTATAACCGCATTTAAAAAGGTTCCTAGTGCCATTAGGCACTTAAAGGCAAAAGTTCCTATTGCTAGCAGACACCTTTATAAAGAAACGGGAATCAACTCCACAAATAACACGCCAAAGACATGACCAAACCCAACTCGCCCTCTCCCAACAAACAGAACTAACCAAACAAAGCCAAATACTCACACGAGCAGGCGCAACACCACAACCAACAAAACCAACACTCATCACTACCACAACACAACTCAAATCACTACAAAGAACCACCACACGACTAGAAAAATACATCAAGAAATACGGCGCAGCAACCGCAACACAACTCATAACCGCAATCGAACGAGTCAAACCCACGCCAAAAATCAGCATACTGAGGCAACGCACCACAACAGACCTCGTAAGAGAACAAGTAATTGCGGGCTTGAAAAAAAGGAAACTTGAAACGCAACGCGCCACATACTTAGGACAAGTCAACGAAGTGCTAAGACAAAAAAACAACGCGGAAGAAGCACTGGAAAACCTGAAACAACTTAACGCCAGACGAAAAATCAAAGAGGAGCGACGAGCACTAAAGCAACAAAAACGAGCCACGCAACAAGCACGACCAACCCAAACCCCCGCACTTACCCCCCAAAGACGGCCATCGGCTGTTCCCCAACGACAAGCACCACCCACCCAAAAACCACCAACATACACACCACCCACACCAACACCAGCACAACTCGCACGCGAACACGCCAGACAAATCACACTCGGCGCCAGACAAATCACACTCGGACTACGACCAGTCCCCACGCCCCCATTAAGAATGCACGAAAACGCGTCACGACAAGCACGCCAACTCGCGGCACGGCACCAAAGAGGAACAATCGCAACCCCACAAACCCCTGCAAGACCCACGCCGATGAGGCCACCAACACCACAAGAATACGCACGCGAAAGAGAAAGACAACAAGGACAAGGCAAAGTACTGAAACAAGCACGCTTCATCGGCTACGCGGAGCCAGGAAACGAGATGATTTTCTTTTCGACAATCACCGAACTTCAACCGACAGTTTTAAGTACCTGCGCTACGCAAAGTATACTAGGTACAACAATAACAGCGAAAGCCAAAAATAACGGAATGATGATTATATGTGGCAAACAACAGAAACAAACGAATACGTAAGCATTACAGATAGGATAGCAGCTCGCCGCCGAGCAGAACGACTAGCCCAAAAACAAGAAGAAGAACGCTTGGAGGCAGAGATGAGTCCATTAATGCGCGCTTTCCTTGATGGAAAAGAGGCCTCATTAGAAGCTAGCAAAGCTCGTCTCGAAGCAGACCTAGAATGCATCTAATTTTAGCGGAAGTATTAAAAAAACAAAATCCCTTCAAATAATTAATGAATACTGAAGAGATTCAAAAAGATATCAATCGATTTGCCAATCTTGAAAAAAATAAGACTGAAGTAGAGAACGAACTAAAACAAAACCCTCAAAACAGAGAGGCAAGTCGATTACTAACTTCAATAGAAGATAGGATTGTATTCAGAGAAGTATATGAAAATACCCATGGCCCCATTCATGTAAAACGCCAAAGAAAACTCAAAATAGGGGCCGCATCAGGTATTGCCACAGCGCTTGGCGCAAAAGTCATCGCCGCAGATATCCTACTTATGTCAGCAATGGCCCCAATTCTAGCACCAGCGGCACCCGCAGTGGCAATTGCAGGAGCAATATTACTCCACAAAAGAAAAAAGGTAGAAGATAATTCGATAGCAGAAGCAAATGAAGAAATGAAAGATGCACAAACAAGATTCCAACAATTTAAGATTTTAACAGTAAGCGAGAGCGTATCGTTTAATGAATTTGTCAAGATGAACAGAAAAGAATTAGCACGATTCCCCCTACAACCAGAACTAGAAGCTTTCGCAAAAAAGAAGAACTTACCCATATTATACTTAGGCAAAGCAACACCAATAATCGAGATGAGCAAGAAAGAAAAGAAAACTATTGAAACAATAAAACTACAATTTGGACACGTTATCGCAAGTGAATTCAAAAAATCCATAGAAAAATTACCCCAAGAAGCAAGACAACACAGATTCCTCAATGCTTTTAAAAAACTCACCGAACGAGAAGCAATCGCCAGAAAACTTCAAACAGTACTAGCACCATTCCAAACCACCAAACCCGAAACAAAAGAAAGCCTAGAATCACAAGCCACAACACTAATACAACACTTCACAGAACTCGACGAGAAACAAAGAAAAGAATTCTTCAAACAAACATTTTTACCCAAAGAACACGAAAAAGCAGTAAGAGACTACGCCGCGGAAGAGCAGACTGATTTATTACTGTACAAACAAGGAAGTTCAAGGGAAGCCAAAATAGAAAAAGAAATTGAAGATGCAATGCAAAGGGTAACTTCTGAGGAGCTTGGACGACAATTCCTTTCGCAACAGAAAGCACTGATTATGAATTCTTTATCAAAAAACCAGAACAGGCAAAGGATCACAGCCGAGCGCTACAGCAGAATACAGCTCGCCCTCTCCCAACAAACAGAACTAGCCAAGCAAAAAGAAATGCTCTCACGGGCAGGCGCAGCGACTGAATTGCCGGCACCCACGCTGATTACAACCACAGCACAACTGAAATCGCTGCAAAGAACCACCGCGCGTCTCGAAGGCTACATCAAGAAATACGGCGCAGCAACCGCAACGCAACTCATAACCGCGATCGAGCGAGTCAAACCCACGCCAAAAATCAGCCTGCTGAGGCAACGCACCACAACAGACCTCGTAAGAGAACAAGTAATCGCAGGCTTGAAAAAACGCAAACTA
>JAGVWA010000003.1 GCA_018304505.1 Nanobdellati archaeon | reverse complement strand
CCTCTTCAATTATTGGCCCAACTTCTGCGGGTTTTGGCTGAAGGAAAAAGAACCACAAGGCAGCGCCGATGATGATTACCGCAGCAGCAATGATGAGGTACGTCATGGTTGACGCGCCTTCCCCTGCTGTTGTTTCTTCGCCGCCAAAGGGCTGCGGCTCAAATGACATTGGGCTTGGCATCATTCCGCCTGCCTGTGCTTGCGGCATTTGGGGCAGGGGTTCTGCTGCAATGATTTCTTCAGCGAACCCGATTTCCGGTGCCTCTTCTGGCGCTGCAGCAGGCTCTTCTACGCCTTCTTCTTGCGTTACTTGTTCAAAGGCCTCGATGACCTGCTCTGTAGTATAACCCGTGTCCTTGAGCTCCTGAATTATCACGTCTGGATCCTTACCTTGGTCAAGGTTTTTCCGGATCCAGTCTAGGAGCTCTTTTGCTGCTGCCATGTTTTACAAAATCAGTGTGTGTTTATAAGGTTTTTGAGGTTTTCTATTCGTGTTCTTCAGCAATGGCCACGAACAGGGCTGTGATAATTGGGCCTAGGACAAAGCCGCGTAACCCAAACAGTAATGTGCCCCCGAGGAACGCGATGATGACGAAAAACGGGTGCAGCGTGGTCTTGTAGCTGATGATTTTCGGCTTGAGGTACGTGTCTGGGACTGTTGACAATATTATAGTGACGGCGAGCATGATGGCCGCGTTTGCCAGGCTGCCGGTTGCCCAGAAAAACACCACAATGGGCAGCAGTACCACCGGGGGCCCGATCAGCGGCAAGAATTGAATTATCGCTGACAGGATTCCTATTAGTGCGGCGTATGGGATGTTCATTAGCCACAGTGTGAGTGTCACGACAACGCCGACAATGATGGCTGTAATGCCAGAGCCTACGAACATGAAGTATAGGATGCCGTCGACGCGCTGCACTATATTATGTACCACCCGGTTGAACTTCTTGTCTCCCCTGCCTGCGAGTTTTTTGACCCCGTTTTCGATTTTGTCGTAATCCCTAAGGGCATAGAAGCCGGTGATGATGGCCATGAACATGGTGAAGAAGATCCCCGAGGCGGCGACAAGGTACGTGTAGAGCTCATTGATTATGTTTGTGAGCTTGTTTGATATGGCGCTGTCTATGTTTTGGATTGCTGCATTCACATAGCTCAAGAGCACTGGATTCTCGTCGAGGAACACCTGCGCGTCCCGCACTACTTGTGTTTGGAAGAAGTCGACCTGTGCCAGGTTCCTCACCTCGGTCGAGATGCTGGACACGGTGAAGAGCGTGATGACGATCGTCAGCAGGACAATGATGGTCATCAAGGCCGCTGCTGTAAACGTCTTGCCGGCACTGGTTTTTAGCTTGTCATAGGCAGGCCTGCTGATGTACGCCAGGGCAACGCCCAGCATGATTCCATCTATCAGGGGCAATGTGAGGTATAAAAACGCAGCCAGCGCAAGCACAGGCAGGAGTTTCCGCAAATGCATGCCTTAGCATAAGTCACGCGGGTATATAATGATTTCAACGATTTCAGTGGATTTCAACCCGCCGCGTTGGCAGGGGCAAGGTGCGGGCAAAGCTGGGGCAAAGTTATAAATATGACAAAATACACTTGTATTACAGGTGTATTAGCATGGCGAATGGGAAAACTGCGGCAACTGTGACTGCCACCGTCAGAATTCCAGTGGCGTTGAAGAAAGACGCGGACAAGATGATTAAGAGTGGGCATTATAAAAACATGTCAGACCTCTTAATATCTGGGCTTCGGCTTGAAATCCGTGAGTCAAATAAGGATGCAGTAACGCAATCGAGAGAGGCGAAGCGCGACATCTGGGAACACTATATGAAGCTGGCGAAGGGTGATCTTGAATTGGCCACAAAGCTTGAATTAGCAGACATTAAGAAAGGCGAAGCCGAAGAACCCTGGTTTTATGTATTATAGTAATTCTTCTGGTAGGTATACTCTAATTTGGATCCGTGAACCTATCTCATGCCAGTCATTGTCGTAGCTTATAGGCAATGCTTTCCCCTTTTTGGCAACTTGCAAATGCAGGCAATCTCCATAACCTAGCCTGAAGTACTGATTATGGTACAGCGCGATCTGCCTGTCAAATTCAGTAGTTTGAACACCACGGCATTTCCCACGTTTGTAAAGCAAATTTTTTAATCGGTTGAATTTGTCCAAGAAGTTTTTGTTTGCCATCTCGTGCGTATGTCGCCGGCTTATGATGATTTGCATTCCAGGTGTTTCAATAATCTTTCTAAATAATTCAGCTGCTTCAGCGTGTTGTTTCTCATGTTTATTGAAATAAGCAATCCAGACGCAGGTGTCGAGGTAGTATTTCACCATGCCAATGTTATGGACAACGGTATTAATAATGTTTTTGCAACCGATGCTGGTTTAACCCCGTTTATTCCATTGCCTGGTTTTAACTATACCTAGTTTACAAAATCATTAAATACTTTGCTTCACTATTATAGATAATGGGAGTTATTGGCAACGCAGTCACGGCCAGCACACGGAATCACGGCACGCCACTGTATGACATTGAGCACGTAGAACAATGCACCCTAATTGCGCGGCGTGCAAAGAAAAAAATCGATGATGGATATCTACGGAAGGCAAACGGCGATCACGTAAAGGCCTTCAACCTGATGTTCGATGACATTTTAAAAGAACAAGAAGAGGACAAAAAGTACTTTAAGCCCCCGACTAAAGAAGATCTCTTGGATAACACACCCTAGTTCCAAGTTCTCTTCCAACAACGTGCCAATGCCCATCATAAGAGCACGCTGTCGCCCCATTCTTCATTGCTAAGACCAAATGCAAGCAGTCTCCAAAGCCAACTTGGAAATATTCCTGGTGCCTTAGGGCAAGCTGTCTATCTAATTCTTCATCCGCCACCTGCACACACTCCCAAATTCTCCACATCCCATCACGCAATAGCTTGAATTCATTCAGATAACCAGTACTCTTCATTTCCATAACATGCCTACGCGAAACCAAAATAACTCCCCTGTCACCCAACACCTTTCTGAACAACGTGCAGGCTTCATCGTGCCGCGCATCGGTTTCATCCATATAACAAATCCATACATCACTGTCGAGGTAGTACCTCACCATGCGATGGTTGTGGCCGGCTTTCCTTATAACGATTTTGCCACTGAAGTTAGTTTAAACTGGTTTAAACCGCGCCAAGTTAATTGAAAAACTCGGCCAGGCCCCTTTGTTTCGCCTGCAGGCCCTTTAACTTCACATCGGTTTCCTGCATCTCGTAATTCAATTTGCGGAACTCAAGCCCATCGTTTTCCAGCATTGCTTTGGCTTTGTCGGTGATGTCCGGCGCAAGAAGGATGCCGCGTATGCGCTGGTTTTTCTGCTTCCGCAATTCAGTGACGTAGCGCTTCAATTGTGTTGCCTCAAGCAGGCCCGCCTTGCGCCGTTTTACTTCAATGACTACTGGAATCCTGTTTTTGTCCATGGCGTATATGTCAATGCTGCCCCTCGTCATGTGGCTTTCGCGTTTAACCGGCACCAGCCCTTGCTCGACAACGCCCAAGTCCTTAACAAGCTCTTTGTGTATGTCGGTTTCCATGCCCCCCAAACGGAGCTTGTTCTTGTCCTGGAGCGATAATGAGGTAAGGAACGAGATGTCTGAAAAGTCGACTTGTATCAGTTCCTTTACAGGCTTTCTACGCAGCGATTTTATTAGGAGTGTGTCGTTGCCTGTTATCTCGGTTGTTATGGTGCATCCCGGGCTTTGGTAATTCACCGGTGTCAGCTTCTGGTTCTGGTGCACGGCGAAGCTCTTGTCGCCCTTGACAATGATGAGGCGTTCACCCTCGTCTAATCGCGAGCCTGCGCGGCCGTCGTATTTCACGTTGCAGTTTCCGGCGATGAGCAGCATTTCGTTGTTGTCGAGAGCCCTGCAGATGCTTTGTTGGGCCTGTGAAAAATCCATGGAAGGGTTATGCTTTTTATTCTATTTAAGGCATAATACTGGGATGATGAAGAAACTAAACAAAAAGGAAACAAGCCTGTTTTTGAGCCTGTGTCTGCCGATGATAAAAACCAGTGCGGGTGAGGACATAAAAGGCAGGCTTTACTATGCCCTGAAGCACGGCGGGCCGGGCGAGAAGGATCTTGAGGCCGCGTTTCCCAAGGAGTATGCCGGGGTTTTGGAAAAAATTCAGGAGAAGCCGTTTCTTGGCTTCCTGTCGAGGAGGAATTACGTTTTGGATTACTTTTTTAATGGGCACAACAAGAACGGCGCGGGCTGCCCCATAATGCTTGCCTCAGTCATTGGTTTCAAGGCGGAACGCATTAAGGGGGAGAAGATGATGACCGCGATGGTTAAGTATGGAAATGGCGAGACTGAAAAATCGAGCCTTGAGGTGTTCCCGCACATCGCGATGCATGGCCTAAACCTGCATGACAAGGTTCTGGTGCACTGCAGCACGATTTGCCACAAGTTGAGTGAAAATGAGTTGCAGCAGATAAATCAGTACTCTCTGCCGTAGGTATCGCGGTACGTTCTTTTTAGCCACGTTTGATCTTCGCGATCTTTAAGTTGGCTTTCCAATTCGTTTGGCGTGGGCGCTGTTAATACATCAACCTTGCCATCAAAACCGCGCTCAATGAATGCATGCACAGCACCAATTTTCCCTCGGACAGATTCACCAGGCCTCAGCGTCCCGCCAAATTTAACTGCCAAGGCTACGCTTCTTTGCATGTTGTCAACGAACTTGGTGGCTTCTGCCTCTGCCAATTGCTGTTCTGCCTTATTCCACATTGTTATCACCGATGGCGATTGTATCATCTTCGCCAAGAGCGCTTTTGACTTGGCTTATCTTCTTCAGCGCCTCGTGTCCAACATGAAAGTGTAGCACACCAGCTGTATCAACGCCTGCAAAATACGTGTTGAATTCACCAACGGTCCAGCCAGTCATCCCTGGCTCTCCCAGTGCCGCTTTGGCCCGTTTAAGTTCGCGCTGCCGTTCAGCCCAGGATGCAACGTCCTCTGTACTCAAGTTGTTTTCCCACATGTAAAAACACATAAAATTCTGCAAAAAAGTGATATTTATACCTTTTGGTGTGTTACTCTACCTTTGGCGCCCCTTCCCGGGTTGTTTGTGGGCCTTCATTCTCATCGGCAGCAGAGACGTGCAGATGATCGTCAACAGTGAATGCTATGCGACCAGAAAAATCTTTCTCTGCATCATAAGTGGCGAAATTCCTTTCTTCATGAAATCGGCCACCAAATGAGAGCCCGCGTGCCAGCTGCATTGCTTCAATGAGTTCGCGCTGTTTTCCGTCAATGAACTCGGTCGCGGCCTGTCTTGTAGCAGCAATCTCCTCATCATTCGGCGTAAAACCCAAGTCGTCTTCTGTTGTGTCCCACACACGTGTATTGGCGTGCAGGGTGAATTTATCATTTTCTCTAGAACTATGGCCTGAACCTGTTCAAGGTCCTTGGGAAGGCAATTGTGTCCCTTATGTGTTCCAGCCCAGTTAGCCACTGCACAACCCGCTCAACGCCAAGGCCAAAACCAGCGTGCGGCACTGAACCATAGCGCCTGGTGTCGAAGTACCAGTCGTACGTCTCGACCTTTTCGCCAGCAGCAGTTAGCGATTTCTTCATCTCATCAATGTCGAGATCGCGTTCGCTTGCTCCAATGATCTCGCCGACACCCGGGGCAAGTAAGTCGAAACAGCGCGCAGTCTCTGGTTTTTCTGGGTCTCGCGGCATGTAGAATGCCTTGATTTGCTTTGGGAAATGCGTAACAAAGACCGGTTTGTTTCCGAATTCGTCGAGGATTTCCCTTTCCTCGAGTGTCCTGAGGTCCTTGCCCCATGCGGTTTCCACGCCACGTTTTTTCAGTATCATCAGGGCCTCGTCGTATGTGATGCGCTTAAACGGCGCCTTTATTTCTTGGAGTTTCTTCACGTTGATCTCGAAGAATTCGAGTTCGCGCTTTCTTTCACGTATAACGGTTTTGATGATGTGAACTATAAGGCCTTCTGCCAATGCAATGAGCCCCTCAAGATCCTGCCATGCCGTTTCGACTTCGGCGTGCCAGTACTCTGTCAAGTGCCTTGTTGTTCTTGACTTCTCGGCCCTGAAACTCGGCGCGATGCAGTAGATCTTTTCTAGGGCCAATACGACTGCTTCGGCGTACAGCTGCCACGTCTGTGCCAGGTACGCTTCTTCATCAAAGTACTTGACGTTGAATTGGTCACTTCCTGATTCGCCGGCAGTCGGCGTGATGATCGGGCTCTGCACCTCGAAGTACCCAAGTTTCCTGAAGTATTCGTGTATGGCTTCGAAAACCGTGCTACGGACCTTTAGCGCGTTCGTGACTTTTTGGCTCCGCACAGTCAAGTGCCTTATGTCCAGCAAGAACTCGTCGCTCTGGTCTTTTGTTATCGGGAAAACTTCAGCGCGGTGAATTGTCTCGAATTCTTCAACAGCGAGTTCATATCCGCCGGGTGCGCGTTCATCTTTTTTCACCTTTCCGGAAAGGGATATTGCGCTTTCGATTCCGAGGCTTACTGCTTCCCGGAATTTTGGATGGTCAGAATTGATGACGCATTGTATTATTCCGCTTGAGTCCCTGAGCACGATAAACCCGAGCTTGTTGCTGTGCCTGGTTCTGTGGATCCAGCCCCGTAACCTGAGTGCCTTGCCTTCGTGCGTTTCAGCGTCAGCGATTTGTTTGTACTGCATGATGTGATTGGGGAAAACGTGGTTTAAAAGCGTTTGGTGTTGAACAACACGCGGCAACACAAAAAATTTATATACCTGTTAGGGATTATACCTATTAGGTATATATGAAATTCTATATGGAAAAACGCTAAAAGAAGCGACTATTATGTGATATTCGCGAAATCCTTCAAGAAAAAAATCAATAAATTCGAGGATAGGAAAGTGCACTGTGGGGATTTAAAAGACATTGAAAAAGCAGTGAAGCACCGAAAAATTACCCACGACGTTGCGTAAACAGCAAGGCCCATTTATCTCGCTTTTTTTTCGTAGTTTATTACTAATCGACTTTTTTTCCTAGCGGTTTGCAGATAACCGTATTTATAAAAAATTAGGTCCTTTGCTTCAGAGAAGAACGCTTGCCAGACCGAGGAATGTGAAGAAGCCGAACATGTCCGTCGCGGTGGTGATGAATATGCTTGACGACGATGCTGGGTCCTTGCCAAGACGGCTCATCAGCAGGGGGGTCAGTGCCCCGAAAAAACCGGCGACCATCAGCGTTATTATCATTGATGCCCCGACAATAAATCCGAACAAGGGGTTTTGGTGCAGGGCCGCGGCAATAAACGTAATGATGACGCCAACAATTACTCCATTAGTAAGGCCGGCAAGCACCTCGTTTATTATTGTTTTTTTGGCTGTCGATAGATCGATTTCCTTCAGGGTCAGGCCGCGCACCGCGACTGCAAGGGCCTGGGTGCCCGCGTTTCCGCCCATGCCTGCGACAATGGGCATGTAAACAGCCAGGAGCACAAATGATGAGATGGTTTTTTCGAAAAGGCTTACAACGGCTGCTGCCATAAACGCTGTAAAAAGATTGAGAATGAGCCACTTGTACCTGTATTTGACCTTGGTCATTGTCGAGTCTAGTGCGCTTTCTTCCCTGCTGACGCCAGCAAATGAGAACAATGACTTGGTGGACTGGTCTTCCATCAGCTGGAGAACGTCATCGGAGTAAATGATTCCCATGATGCTTTTGTCATTATCCAGCACCGCGATCTTGTCGTGTCTGTGCCTTTTGAATTTGTGGATGACCTCATTCTGTTTACTGTTATACGCAATGCTAGGGATTTTTTTCATGATTGTCCCGATTTTCGCGCCCTGCTTGTGTATTACTAGCTGATAGCCCGGCACTTCGCCTGCCAGAATGCCACTTTCGGTTACTAGAACTGCAGGAGCCTTCCCCGTGCGTTTTTCGTGCCGCCTTATAAGCTCTGATACTTCATCGACGGTTTTTTCCGTATCTACAATGATGAAGTCGAGGTTCATCAGGCCTGCTGCTGTCCGCGGATTAAAGCGCAGCAGGAAGTCCACCTTTTCCTTGGTTTCCTTGTTTAGGCTTTCCGTAATGGGTTTTCTTTTTTCTTTGTTGAGTTTCTGTATCACGTCTGTTGTGTCGTCGGGGTCAAGATAGTGGCAGATACTTATGATTGTGCCGTCATCTAGTTTGTCCAAAACCTCCTTCTGAACCCTGGAAGGCAGCATCAGAAGCAGGTCTCCTTGCTCGTTAGCTGGGGCTTTTAGGAACAGTTCCTTTTGCTTCCTCGGTTCATGGAGCATCTGGTCCGCAAGCTCAGAAAGGCCATGGGTGTTCGGCATGATTATCGAAACGACGAGATACTATAAATAGAATTGCCCAGGGGCGTTGCTTCGTAGGCCCGCTGCTTGTTTTTTAAGCTTTTGCATGCGCAGTGCAAATGTTGAGCAGTAACTATTTGGGTGACCACGTTCCCCTGGTACTCAGCTAGTTTTGTGGTCACCTTTCTTTTTGAGGGTTTTGTATTCTGAGAGGAGAAGCTCTATCGTTGGTCTAAGGTCGTGGTTGTTCTCGTAAGCTTGTAATGCTGCGTAGTATTCTCTTCTTCTTGTGAACTCTATGTTAACAGGAGGCAAACCGTGTTTTATCAGGATGTTGTTTAATAGCAACCTGCCAACTCTGCCGTTGCCGTCTTGGAATGGGTGGATATTTTCAAATTGATTGTGAACAACAGACGCTAATACTAATGGGGGGTATTTGTTTCGGTATTTGTTGTACCAGGACGCTAGTTCTTTTAGCAGGCCCGGGACGGTTTCTGCAGGGGCCCCTTGATGGACAACGTTTCCAAACCCGTCTCTAATGACTACCTCGATTCCTTTTTTTCTTAGTTGCCCCGCAAAACTTTTTGAGTTCTTGAAGGCGAGCTTGTGCAGCTCTTTGAGTAAGTCTAATGAGATGTGTGTTTTTGTTTTTCTAGTGTGGGCTATCGCTTCCATAACCCCATATGCTTCAGAAATATCTTCTTTTGATTTGAATGCCGGCCACTCATTTTTTTCGACGATTTGTTTTACTTCTTTTTCTGTCAGTTCTGAACCCTCGATTGCATTGGTGTTGTATGTGAAGGTTTCAGCAAATTCCTTCCATTCTTTTTCAGACAAGTGGAATATTTTGAAGTGCGATTTTTTCTCAAGATATTTGAGTTGTTCAAGTTCCTCTTGCGACAAGGTCGTCATTAGCGGATCCCGGATTTTTTTGTACACTGCAGCCCGTTGCAGAAGCTGCCTTTCCGCAATTTCTTTGGCCCCCTCAATCTCTTTTTTTGTTAAGTCTGCCCCCAAGTACCTGCGAAGTTTTTCTACTTTGCCCGCACGCCGGAAGGAGTGAACGAGATAAAATTTCTGTTTCTTGCCCACCCTGCGCGTTTCTATAAACATGCATAAATTATAGGTGACCACATATTTAAGGCTATTTGTTTAATGGGCCTACGATGCACCAAGAATTACACCAAGCGCTACTTCAGCCGTATCGCGTCGAGGTTACGCGGCGCGCTGGCCTCTACACGGAATTTGTATCCCAGCGTCCTTGCAAGGTTGACACAGGATTTTTCCTCGCCGTGAATCGTCAAGACGCGTTCTGGTTTTGGCGAGAGTTTTTTGTAGAAGCCCAGGAGCTGGTTGAAATCGGCGTGCCCACTGAAGCCCGGGATTTCGTTGACCTTCATTTTGATTTCGTATTCCCTTGCCCCTGCTTTGTCTTCTAAGACTACTTTTCTGGCGCCGCCCTTGATTTTTTGGCCAAGCGTTCCTTCTGCTTGGAAAGACATGAAAATCAGTTGGTTCTTTGGGTCTTCGCATGTGCGTTTGAAGTAGTCGAGCACGGGGCCGCCGTTCATCATGCCCGCGGGTGCTATAATAACGCAGCGTCCCTGGTTCACGATTTCCTCTCTTTTTACAGGATCCACTGACTGGAAAATATGGGAGCTGAACGGCGAGTCGTTGTGCAAGATCCGGCGCTGGACATTGCGTTTCAGATACTCAGGATACGCTGTATGAATGGCACAGGCTTCCTTTATCATTCCGTCCAAGTATACTGGTATGTCCCACTCAGGGTGCTGCCGCGCGTAGGCTTCAATGACGAGCATCGCCTCTTGTGCCCTTTCAACTGCGAAACTCGGAATAAGGACGATTCCGTTGTTCTTCTCGACGGTGTTGATGATGTAGTCCATTAACTGTTTCTCTGCCATGAACCTTGGAGCCGTAGTGTGGACGTTGCCCCCGTAAGTGGATTCTATTACCAGCGTCTCAACCCTTGGAAATCGTGATTCTGCGGGGTCGAAAAGTTCTGAGAAACCGAACTTCAGGTCGCCCGTGTAAACTAGGTTGTGTGCGCCATCGCCGATGTGCAAATGCGTTAAGGCGCTGCCAAGAATGTGTCCTGCGTTTTGGAATGTCATTCTCATGTCCGGAGAGATGTCTGTGACTTCGCCATATTCTCGGGTGATGCAGTGTAGGATCTGCTTCTTGATGGCCTTTTCGTCGTATGGCGGCACCTCGTTGTTTTTGACGAAGACGTTGAGCATGTCCTTCTGCAGCAGCGCAATCACATCCCGTGTTGGGGTTGTGCAGTAAAGTGGCCCATCATAGCCGTATTCAAAGAGGTATGGAATCATGCCGCTGTGGTCTAAGTGGCCGTGGCTTAGTATTACTGCGTCGAGTTCGTCGAGCGAGAAGTCTACTGAGGATAGGTATGGGAACCTCTGGTCCCCAGGGCCTGTGCCGAGGCCGCAATCAAGGAAGACCTTGGACTCTGGGGTTTCGAGTAAGAAACATGACCTGCCGACTTGCCTGCTGGCGCCGAGTGTCGTGAATCGAATCCAGTCGGTCGGTTTTGTCTGTTCCCTGTAGATCTGTTTCCCGACTTTCTTGAGCAGTGCCTTCCTGGTCTTTGCTTCTTTGACTAGAAGCTGTCTTATCGACTTGAGCATTGTGGTTGGCATTGTTGGCATTCTCAGGGGCTTTGCAACCCAGTTGGTCTGGCGCGCGATTTCCTTTAGCGTGTCCCCGTGGTGGCCGATGACGAGGCCGATTTTGCGTGCCTCGATGTTCACTTGGTGGAATTCCGGGTCAAACATTATGGTTTCTAGCCCTGCTTCTTCTGGCAGTATTTCGCGGATTTTCTTTTCAGCTTCCTCTGGCGTCATTAATTGAGATGCGTCGCTCCTGACGACGAAGCGCTTCTTGAGTTGTCCTGCAAGGCCTTTGATGAGTCGCTCCTGATCCTGGAAAAGTTTCAGGTTCTTCGTATAAATTACGATTTCTGGTCCCTCTGCCTCAATACTAGTGATCTCTGCTTCGCTAGGCAGGATTTCATGCACTTGCTTTGCTAGTTCTTTGATAAAGTCTGCCATTGGCTGTTCACACTCCGTGTTTTCTAATCATTATTCTAATTATTATAGCACTGTTGCTATGCTGTTATATGTTGTCTTGTAGATCGTTGTGCCGCGATCCCGTTTTTTAATTGGATTTATTTCTTTGCGCCTATGATTTGTTTTACTTCATCAAGGGTGTAGTGTTTGAGTTCTGATTTGTGTTTGTCGATGAAGAGCAGGTCGACGCCGTTTCCAGAGTATATGTCGCGCTCTATGGCCGCGTGAATTGCGCGCAACGCGAGGAGTTCATTTTCCTTCATGGTTTTTTCTTTTGTATATTCTGCCTCGAGCACGCCAATTGCCATCATGGACCCTGATCCTGACACGGTGAAGTCCGTGAATTCCTTGTATCCGCCGATGGCGTCGATGTCTATTAGGCGCGGTTCTGAGTCGTATCCGCCGATGATGGTTTGTACCCAGTACGGGAAGTACGAGCGCTCCTGGAAGATGTTGGCCAGAAACGTTGTCAATGACCTCAGTTTGATGCGCTTGTTTCTCTGTGTTTCGTACAGGGCAACGTTAGCCTTGATTGTGCGTTCAAGCATTTGCGCGTCGCCTACTGCGCCGGCCCACGTGAAGCCGATGTAGTCATTAATAGGGCGGACTTTTTGTTTGTCCTTTCCAGCAACGAAGTTGCCCATTGTGGTTCTGTTGTCCGCGCCGAGGATGACGCCGTCGGAGCACTTTATGCCGAGTGTTGTTGTACCAGTGTCTGTTGTCTTTATGTCTTGTGGTTGTGTCATGCTGGATATCCCCTTATGCCTTCCGTAACTTAGTTTTTTTAATTTTTTTAACTCAGTTTTTTATTGAGTTCTAATTGAGTTTTCTAATTTGCTTAAGTCAGGTTTTGAGAAGTTCGCATAATTAGTATGCCGCTGTACTTATTTGCCCAATTGTTGTATTTAAAGTTTTCCCCTGTGCGGGTTTTGCGTGCCGGTGTCAGTCTATGTGCCGGTGTCAGTACTCTTCCTCAATCTTGACTGAGTCGGCTTCGAGGTATTTCTTTAAATCTTGGGACAGCACCAGCTTGCGCGCCTGGTAGTCGTTCAAGCCCAGGGCGGATTTTGGCATCCTGATCGTTATGAATGTGCCCTTGTTGGTTTTGTCCTCGGCCTTTACAGCCTGTTCTGGGGTCATTACCTGCTGCTTTGCTGGTTTTTTGGCACCGCCGATGCTGATTTTGAGATCTGACTTGTCTATGCCTGGAAAGGTCAAGTCAAACACCGCACGCGCTTTTTGCTCGTCAGTTTCCGGGATTTCCTCTATTCTGACTTCGAACACCAGGTCCTTGCCCGCGAGTTCGTGGTTCATGTCCAGCCTAACCCTGCCGCCCGACACCGACTGCACCTTTGCGCGCAGGCCATTGTCGAGGTTCAGCACCATGCCCGGTACTGGGTTGACGTTGTTCTTCCTGAAGGTCTGCAGCGGAACCAGCTGTATGAGGTCCTGTTTGCGCTCGCCATAGGCATCTGCTTTGCTTAGCTCGATGGTCTTCTCGTCACCTTGCTTCATTTTTTCCAGCTCGTGCTCCAGGCCTTGTATGATGCGGTTTTCGCCAAGGATCATTACCATGGGCTTGTAAGTCCGGTGCATGGAGTGCATGTTGTTTTTCTTCGCAACTTCCTCGTACGTGGTGTCGAATATTTCGCCAGTGCCCTTTATCGTGCCTGTGTAGTTTACGCGTATTATCTTGCTCATTGAATCACCGTGTTGATTTCACTGTATGCTTTTAGTTTTCACCGTATGCTTTTAATATGACTTTGTTTCGAATATGTTGTATGGCAGAAAAATCCAAGGGCGTATCCAAGGGCGTCAACAAGTTCGGAGTCCTTGTCGCGTTGTTTGTTCTAGTGCTGACCCTTGGGCCTATGAGTTATTTTTTCACGGGCTCCTCGCAACTTGATATTGGGTCTAATGAACTTGAGGCCACAGAACCCGTGTCGAACATCAAGACATTCACCAATGCGGAGATTTCTGCAGACATATTGGACATAAAGCCATTTATAAACTTTATTGGTGAATCAAGCACGAACGACCAGGCCCAGGTTGTGGGCATCATTGACAGCCTTGGTTATTCAAATCACAGCGTCAGGCTGAGCCTTGGCCAGCGCAGCGGCACTTACGCGTACAACATAAACCTGCCGCAGCAGCCAAACACGACCTTGACCGAGTCTGGTTTTCGGCTTGCCTACAACCTCCTGGGGTTCTTCAACAAGTCCTCTGGCTATCCAATCAGTGATGGGTCGGTGAAGCTGCTGCAGAACATCACCATCGGCAACGAGACAATCGTCACAAAGGCAGAAACGCTGCCAGTAACCCTGTTGTACTCAAAGATAAACGGCACCCGCATTACAATAGTCTGTCCTGTTGTTGTTACGGACAACCGCAGCATTCTGCAGAACATACAGGGCAAGTGCATCGACAAGTCATTAACAGAGCCGCAGCAGTACCTCGGCCTGCAGCTAGGGGATGTGATTTTCATACAACCGATTTCAAAGAAGTTGGATATCGATGTGCTGAACTTCACGCAGTTCAAGTTCTCCGGCACCTATCCGGGCGGCATTGAAATAAAACCAGTTTCGGAAATCAGGGGCGATCTGCTGCAGCTGATCCAGAGGCATCCTGAAATCGAGATCATGGAGCCTGACAACCGCGTTACAATTCCAGGCGCCAACGCCAGCACGCTGAATTTCACAGAGGCCAGGGCTGCGCAAGCCGGAAATGACACGGTTGTTTCTTTCAGCAACAAGTCACTGGCTGTTGAAGAAATCGAGCAGCAACTCTCTGGTACAGAGTATTATTTTGAAAACGGTACGTTCGAAATCACCATCGGCGCCGTTAATGACACAGGCCTCGCGTTGTACGAAGAGTACCTGTTGAACAACAGCTTCAACGTAGAGGCGCGTGAAAAGCTGTATGCCCACAAGCTGCCGGGGGTTTTGGAAGTCGCGGGGGTCAATTACACGCTGACAGAGCGCTTCAGAATCTTCACATTTTCATTCGATTTCTCTGAGGGCACTGGAGAAAAACAGGTTGCGTTGAGCGTGTTCACGAAATACAAGGAAATCGTCGGCTTTGAGCAGATCCCTGTTTCAGAAGTTGATGAGCTCAACAACGCGGACGCGGCGGCTGCTGAAGGCGAATTCCAGGGCGAATCGCAGGCATCAATAATACCCGAGGGCGCTGTTCCGCTGGTTATCGGCTCTCAATGAGAATGAGCATTTTCATCCTGTTGGGCCCGGGCTAAGGGTCAACGAACTCAAGTCAGCTTCATGATGGCTTCGGTCAGGTCGCCGTTGGTTGATTCCAGGGCGTTGCGTGCCTCGGTTTCTGACTTTCCGGTTTTCTCCATAACGAGCTTCACGTCGTCGTCAGTAAATTGTGGCCCAGCTTCTGCTGATTCTTCCGTAACGTTGCCCATGACCTGAAACGTCTTCTTGCCCTGCGCTTCAATGACCATGACAGAGGGCTGCCGGACTACGATATTCCCCTGCGGAGTCTTGATGATGACCTCTGTTGCGTCGACCTCTTCCTGTTTTATGCCGAGCTGCTTCATCATCCTGCTGATCTGCGCTGGGTTCATGCCACCTGGTATCATGTGATCATTTCTCATTTGGCTGTTTTGCTTTTTAATGCTTGCGTACAAACGCTTTTTAATTCCCGTTGTTTTACCTAGTTTATGGGAATGATGAAGGACTATTCAAAGGAGCTCGAGAAACTTCCCCCAACCGGGGCTGACTTGACGTTCAAGGACGCGATTGGGGTTTACGAAGCCACTGGCGGACTTGTTAAATTCGATGGCGGGAAGTCTGCAAAGCACCTTGTGTATCCGACAGAGAAAAGCCTTTCAGCCCAGCTGGGCGAGGCAACCAAGAGGACGGCATACCTCGGCGATCAGATCAAGTACTGGGAAAACACGCACAGGCGCAACGTCGCTAACCCGATTCTGGAAAAAGCCAAGTCGTTCACAGACCCGCTGCTGTGGGAGCATCAGTACAAGATGATGGTTGACAAGGCCTACAAGGACGCCTTTGAGATTGTTGATTTGCCAATTGAGAGGGTCAAGGACAAGAAGTATAGGCGAATGATCGAGTTGTTTCTTCATGATGCAGAGTACAGGGAGCGGCTGATTGAGGCCAGGACGAGCGACCTAGGCAAGCGCAGGGAACCGATGAAGGCAGAGGCCGACAGCAGGGCGAACTTCAGGGCCAACGTGATAGAAAACAGGATCAGTAAGCTCAAGAGCGAGAAGAAGTTTTTCGAAATCAGGCAGCGGGCCCTCAGTATTTTGCTCAACGGCGATGGTGCAAAGTCAGATCAGCATCAGTGAGACCAGATTTAATATTTCTTCAGTGCTCAGCGAAAACAGTTCAGCTTGCACCATGCTGAAGAAGAAGGCTTCTTTGTTGAAGGCCCATGAGAACAGTTCAGTTAAAAACGGCAGCAGCAACACGTAAGTGGCTGCAATAGCAGGGTGGTCCTCAATCCTGAAGCCGTATTTTTTTCTAAACCTTCCTTCAAGCCAAACCAAAACCAGGCTTAGGAAGACCATGTTGGCCAGGAAACTGATGATGTAATTTGCAGCGCTCATTATTATTCTTCCTATTCGCCAATGTTCTTTGTCACGTACGGGAACGCAAAGACGTTTTCTGAAACGTGCAGCGGCGGCCTAACTAGGTCAACCTTGAGGCGGCCCTCGTCGTCCAGCATTCCCTCATCCTTGACGTTGATAGCAACAACCCTTCCGATTATTAAAACATGATCCCCGACTTTCTTTGTGTCCTCGAGATAGCACTCAATCGAGACAGGGCAATCTTTCAAAATCGGAGGCCCGACCTTCGTTCCGGGGATTGTTTCAAGCCCAGCGCGTTCCAGCTTTGAGGTTTCCGGGTCCCAGTTCTGGCCAGCGATGACGATTTTTTCGACCAGCTCTTCTGTCGGGACATGGACAACAAATTCCTTTTTCTGCGTGATGCTCCAGTAACTATGCTTGTTTGGCCCCACGCTTATGCCAAGTAGCGGCGGATCGAAACTCAGTGGTGTAACGAAGCTGAATGGCGAAACGTCGACCTTGCCAGATCGGTCCATGGTTGTAACTAGGACCGTGAGTTTTGGTGACATGAGTTTGTAGAAGTTTTTGAGTTCGTGGATTTCCATGTGAGTAAGTTAGGCTTTACTGTGATAAATAGTTATGCGTGTGCCAGATGTGTAGTGCTCGATGTGTAGTGCCCGATGTGTATGTGTCTTAAATTAAGGCCAGGAAGTTCTCGATCACCTTGTCAAGGTATTCCTTTGGCACTGTGGCGCCGCTGGCCTTAGGGTGCCCCCCGCCGCGCGAATCAGGAATTCCCTCAATCGATTTCGGCACAAGCACTGAGAGGTCGCGATCCCGCCCGCCGCGGAAACTCAGGCTCCAGTATTTTTCTGAGTCAAGCGCGACGCAAATCGTGTATCCGGGGTAGAGCATTCTGAGCTGCCCGACTAGCCACCGCTTAATGTTCAATTTTGGATTGAACTTGAACATGACGAATTTCTTTTCTGTGTTGATGTCAAGGTCTTTACGGGCAACGATTTTTTTGGTCCACCCGCGCAGCTCCCCTGTCGCAGCCGCCTCTGTTTCGAAAATTTTCTTCGCACGGCCTTCCTTTTCCAGCACCAGGAGGAACGGGTTGTTTTGCTTTACAGAGTCTTTCAGAATCCCGAGAAATGTTTCAGAAACATTTGGGTCAACGTACGTTGTCGACATCATGCTCTCGATTTCCGCTATCGGGAAGGCAAGCTGCTTGTTCGGCAAGTATGAGTCCTCTTCGTCTTTATCCATGTTTAAGTATTTCAATGACGCCTCAAGGCATAGGTCTGAATAGGCGCCGATAAGGCCGACCCACTTGGCATTTCCGGTTAAGCCCGCATTGCTCGTGAGGTAGTATGCTAGTGCAGAACTAGACGGTGTCGTTATGCCTTCATTGTGGTTTTTGGGAAAGTTCACGTAAACGCTGCCCTCAGTAGCTGGATCTGCCTTGCTCACGTGATGGTCTATCGTCAGTATCTTAATGTGCTTTTCAGCCAGCCAGTCATATGTGCCCTTGTCCAGCGTTGCATCTGACACGATGATGTGCGTTACATTTTGGGGTGCATTCTCAGCCCCGACAGCGTTTTTAATCTGCCAGTCGTATCCCCTTCTGATGGCTCCGAGAAAATGATTTATGTGCGGCACGCTTTTCTCGTCGAGGTACAGCGAAATCAGCGTGCCTGCGCTTACGCCATCGGCGTCGCTGTCCATTGCGTTGACAATCGTGTCATTCTCGCCAAGGCTTTTCAAGAAATCGATAGCCGCTTTGAATTTCATTTCCTGCATAAACTTAACTGGGTTACTTCTGGTTTAAATAGCTTTAAGTACACCAAAGCACAGAAATTGTGCAATGAAGCACGTGTCCGAGTATCTCAAGGGCAAGGGTCTTGGCAAGCTGAACCCGGTGCAGGAGGAGGCATTGTCGCAGGGGCTTCTTGATGGAGCCAACATTGTCGTGAGTTCTCCAACAGGATCGGGCAAGACCCTCATTGCTGAAATCGCAGCCCTGAACACCATTAGGCAGGGCAAGAAGGTAATATACACCTGCCCACTGAGGGCACTGGCAACCGAACAGTACAACAATTTCAAGAGCAGCCATGAAAGCACCGCGCTCAGCATTGGTGACTTTGACTCACACGACTCGCAGCTTGGAAGGTATGACTGGGTCTGCACGACCTTTGAAAAGCTCGATTCCATGCTGCGGAAAAAGGAGCCGTGGATCAAGCAATGTGGCTTGCTGATTGTTGACGAGATCCACGAAATTGATTCCGACCGCGGCCCGACCTTGGAGGTCATGATCTCACGCATTAAGCATTTTCTCCCGGAAGTGCAAATCCTTGGCTTGAGCGCAACGATTCCCAACACAATTGAAATCGCGAAAT
Organism: Nanobdellati archaeon; assembly: GCA_018304505.1. Classification (GTDB taxonomy): domain Archaea; phylum B1Sed10-29; class B1Sed10-29; order B1Sed10-29; family JAGVWA01; genus JAGVWA01. The sequence goes on along the minus strand of JAGVWA010000003.1, from coordinate 39,825 downwards.
GGCTGAACGCCAGGGTTGTATCATCTGACTATAGACCAGTGCCGCTGCACGAGGGCACCCTGCTGGATAATAAAATCGAGTTCAGCAACGGCGATGCTGGAATTTATGAACTTAAATCAGATAGGAAAGACCCACTCTCAGCAGTTATTGAGGATACGTTGAAGGGCGACAAGCAGGCCATCGTGTTCGTCAATACCAAGAGGAGTGCAGAGTCCGCGGCGCTAAAACTTTCAATGTTGACCAAGGTGGCGATTCAAGAGCGCCGCACTAATGCGGTTGCAAGCAAAATCCTCGACGCGCTGGAAATACCGACGGAGCAATGTAAGCGCCTCGCAGACCTAGCGAAACAGGGCATTGCGTTTCATCACTCTGGTTTAGTGAATAAGCAGAGGCAGGCAATAGAAGATGGTTTCAGAAATGGAGTCATAAAAGTGATAGCAGCAACCCCTACACTGGCAGCTGGCGTCAACCTGCCCGCAACCAGGGTAGTCATGAATTCGATGTACTATTACACAGGCGCCGGTTCTGAATTGATTCAGGTGCGGAATTACAAGCAGCGAATCGGTCGCGCGGGGCGTCCACAGTATGACGATTTTGGCGAAGGGATCATCCTTGCAAAGGACCTCTCGGAAAAGGCGATGTACACCGACATGTACATCAACGGGCAAATCGAGCCAGTTTATTCTCAACTTGGAAACGCCGCAGTGCTCAGGACACATGTGCTGTCAAGCATCGTTGCATTCACGCGCGACTTTGAATCGCTGAAGGAGTTCTTCTCGAAAACCTTCTACGCAACCCAATATGGCTCGATAGAGCAGCTCGAATCGCTGCTCCACGAGGTCATCACAGATCTAGAAAGCTGGGGCTTCGTAAAAAAGCAACCAAGCGCACTGGTTCCGACGCAGCTTGGCATACGGGTCTCTGATTTGTACATTGATCCGTTCAGTGCGTACAAGATCATCGGGGCTCTCGAATCAGACAAGCGCGCCACGGATATGTCATACCTGTATCTGATTAATGACACCATCGAAATGAGGCCGTACCTTAGCGTAAAGCGCGATCAGGAGGGGCAACTGTGGAGCGAGGCGTACGAGCGCCAGGATGAATTCTTTCACAGCATCACATCGTGGGACTTTGACGACTACTCATTCCTAAATAAATATCGGCAGTCTCTGATGCTGCAAGCTTGGATCAATGAGAAAACAGAGCAGCAGCTTATGGAGGAATTCAACGTGCAGCCCGGCATTTTAAGGAGCTACCTGTCAAACGCGGACTGGATTTCCTATTCAGCGGTTGAGCTGGCAAAAATCGTGAGCAAAAACCGCGTTACTGAGCTGCAGAAGATGAGGAAGCGTCTCCATGATGGCATTAAGGAAGAGCTGTTCCTGTTAACCGAAGTCAAATTCATTGGCAGAATCAGGGCGCGCAGGATCTACAATGACGGCCTAAAAACACAGGCCGACTTGATGAAGGTATCATATGTTGACTTGGCAAAGCTTGTTGGTTCTAAAACCGCAGTCAAGATAAAGAAAGACCTTGGGCAGGACGTATCTGCCTTCAGCAGCGATTCCGAGATTTTTGAAAATGAATCAGTCCCCCAGAAATCCTTGGCAGATTACTAAAAAACGCGCAGGCTTTATAAAGTAATTACAATAACCTTTATATACTACAAAATATGCATAATAGGAAACGCAACCATTGGGTGAATATAGGTGGCTAAAAAAGTTAAGAAAAGCGCAGGTAGAAAGACAGCCAAGCGTACAAAAGAAACAAAACCAAAATCAGAAACGGCAGAAACAAAGATTGGCGAAGCGCAGCAGTATCACAGCCTGCAGCAGGCACAAGAAGCACAGCGGCAAGCGCAACAGCAAGAACAGAAACAAGTGCAACAGCAACCACAACAGCAGCAACCGCTTGCAGGCCGGGATTACATGTGGTACATTATCATAGCAGCAGTAATTTCGCTAGCTGGAGTCATGTATCTCCTAGGCAACAACTCAAATTCGACAGGCTCAATTGTGCAGGACCTCGAAATATCAGGAGACGTTGTGCAGTCAGTTGAGCAATCAGACTTCCTTATTTTGACGGACTTTGCGTGCGCCGAATGCGACGCGGACAGGGTTAAGAACATTATCATGCAGAAGTTCTTTTTCAACACCATGCCGAGGTACGTTGACTCAAATTCCAAAGAAGGCAAGGGCATCATCAGGGATAATAATGTAAAAGTCCTGCCGGCATATTTCTTTACAAGCCAAATCGAGCAGGAGCTGAATTTCAATGCCACGTTAAAGGGAAGCATACTTTTGAAAAGGCAGGAATTGTACCAGCTAAATCCGCAGGTGAGCGAGGCTGTTGATTACATCGAGTTGCCGCGCCACGATGAGTTACTGTTCTTCGGCCTCAATGTTTCAAATGCGACCGTCACATTGTATGAGTTCAGCGACTTTGAGTGCCCGTTTTGCGCGCAAGCCACAGCCACAGTGAAGCGGATCCTGGGGGTTTACCCTGAAGTGAAGGTCGGATATTACCACATCCTCGGCCACCAGAATTCGTTAAACGCGGCAACAGCTGCAGAGTGCGCAGCAGAGCAGGACAAGTTCCTGCCGTACCACGACGTGCTATTCACGAACCAGAATGACCTGTCTAAGGAAGCCCTAATTAAGTACGCGCAGCAAGTTGGCATTCCGCAAGACGAGTTTGAGCAGTGCCTCGAATCAGGCAAGTACACAGCGAAAATCGAAAGGCTCAACGATGAAGCCAGAGATTTTGGCATCGCCGGCACACCGACATTCGTTGTCGGAAACAAGAAGCTGGCAAACTATGAATATGAAACCATCGCGATTGCTATCGAAAATTTACTTGGATTAAAAAGCAATAAAAGCAATACCACTAAGGGTAATTAAAGGAGGTTATGGAATATGACTAAAGAAGGAAATAGCAACCAGCACTTGTACGTGCCGGTAGCAATATTGGTAGCCGCGCTAATAATGTCTTTGTCAGTGTTGCACGTGGGCGGCAACATAAGCTCAAAACTGACAGGGGCCGCAATAGCCACTACAGGCAGCGGTTCAGGCTCTGGTTCTGGTTCAACAGGATCAGGCAGCACAGCAACCGCACCAACGCCAACATCCGGGAGTACAATAAACGCAGCAGACCTAGTAGATGACGACCCATTCCTAGGACCAGCAGACGCTGAAATCGTTGTAATTGAGTTCAGCGACTTTGAGTGCCCGTTCTGTGGCGCATCAGCAGGAACAAACCAGGCGCTAATCGACAGGTTCCAGAGCCAAGATCCGAACTGGGAGGCCGCAATACCTAAGCTGAGGGAATACGCAGAGCAAGGCAGAATCAAGTTAGTGTACAGGGACTTCCCGCTGAGCATACACCCGAACGCGCAGAAAGCAGCAGAAGCAGGGCAATGTGCAAACGATCAGGGCAAGTTCTGGGACATGCATGACAAGATATTCGAGAACCAGCAAAGCATGGGAATATCGAGTTTGAAGCAGTACGCGGGCAGCATCGGACTAAACCAAGAGACCTTTGACCAATGCCTCGACTCAGGAAAGCACCAAGATGAGGTAAGGGATGACTTCAACGCCGGCGTCCAGTTAGGCGTAGAAGGCACACCGACATTCGTCATCAACGACAAGGTCTTAGTTGGAGCACAGCCGTGGAGCGCATTCGAACAAGTTCTGTCACAGCTAGGCGCGTAAACCAAAACAAATTAAACCACATTATTAATCACGTCCAAAAACAACAAGGTGGGGGCCTAAGTCCCCACAACCCCTTATTTTTTTCGACAGGCAACTATCAGAGGCCTTTAAATATCAGAATAGTGCAAAATCTTGTTGGTGTGACTATGTGGGCGACATACGTACCGCAGGAAAAGCTCGACGTTGGAAAAAATACCCCTGGCGGCTATCGAAAAGCAACAGGGCAGATGATGATTTCAATACGGGGCTCGCAGGGCGCAATGCGCCTATGGAAACATGAAGTCGATTTCATTGAATCAGACTTAGTTAATGACAGGGCAGAAAGGGGCCTTATCAATCGGATACGCTCAGGAAGATTCGATGCCAGCGACGAGGGCGCCACGGCACTAACAAAGGACCTCCGCAACATGGCAATTAAATCAATAGCACACGGCCACTTTGATCAGCTCCCGACACAGTACCAGAATGAATTTGTTAGACATGAACCTATTGAAAATGGGGGCATGAAATAATGTGGGCAACGTATATTCCACAAGAGAAACTGGAAAATGGGCGTGCTGATGCACATTACGGCAGCCCAACGCCCATCATGAATGGATATAACATGAAGAAAGGCCAAGCAGTGTATCGATTAGGCAATGGCCATGGTGCATTCAAGCTCTGGAAACCGGAAGTCGATTTGATAGACTCATTGCCTGATGAAATGGCAGACAACGTTCGTTTGGCAGTGAAATCACAGGCGCCAAGCGAAAAGGGCGCGGAGACAGTGACTAAAATGTTAAAGGATCTGGCGACAGTGCTGTGGGAGTCAGGGGAAAAAATTCCAGACTCGTATGCGATGCAGCTTAATGACAGAACAAGGAGCAACTGAGGACCATGTGGGCGACGTACATACAATGTTTAAGTAACAAGGATCCATCAGACCCACGCAGTTATCAGCACCTTGCAGGGCAGGAGGTCATACCTGTAATGGACATTCCCCGTGCCGTTTTACTATCAAAACACGAGACGCGCACATTAAAGTACCTCCTCCCCGCAGATGCAGCCCGCGAGAGGGATCGAATACGCAACGGCGAATTTAAAACAGGAAAAGAAATCACGCAGCACCTCGCAGACGTCTGGAGCGAAATCAACAGGCGATAATCTGATGTACTGGAAAACCAAAAGCCGAACCAAAAGCCATGAGGAAGTTCGAAGGATCGACGAACTGAAACTACGCATTAAAGTGTTTCTCTAAAACGCGTTTTACCTTTTCTTGCGGATATGCCAACTGAATTAGTGTTGTGTTGCCGCGAATTCCTTTTCCAGAAATGCTTGTGGTAATTAAGCCCATCATGTCCAGGTCGTTCAAGTAATCGCGGCACCAGCGCGCCGTTCTCGCTTTTTTCCCGTACACCTTGCACAAGCCGCGGTATTTGTCGTACACCTCCCCAGAATAAAGCACCGCGTCTTCATCCATGGAGCCGTCAAGTTTCGACATCCGGGAGCCATCTTCTGTCAAAAGCGTGATGGCGTAAAGCACTATTTTTTGGTGCTCAGGCAACGTGTTGATGATTTCGTAAACAATTTCCTCCTCGACACCCTCTGAGGCAATTTGCACATGCGAATCTGTAACGCGTTTTTCCTTCAGATCATCTGCGATCTGCCCTGCCTTGAGAATGAGCTTCAGGGCATACCTTGCGTCTCCTGATTCCTGGGCAGCCAGTGCTGCCGCGAGGTTGATTGCAGACTCATCAATCGCCCCCTGCTTGAAGCCTAATTCTCCGCGTTGGCGCAGAATGCTCTCAAGTTCAGTTGCGTTGTATGGCGGAAAAACCATTTCCTCCTCGCAGAGCGTTGACTTAGACCGCGGATCCAGCTGTTCTTTAAATCCCACAGAATTCGTGATCCCTATCAGCGATATGCGGCCATGGTCTAATTCATCATTGGCCCTTGTCAGCGTGTACATTAACTCGTCGATGTCCTTGACCTTGTCCACCTCATCGAGAACAATCAGGAAACTTGTGTCATTGTCCTGGACCTTCTTCTTCACTTCTTCAAACAGGTGCGAAAACGGATACCCAATAAACGGCTTGCCCGGGGCACAGTACTCCGCGCACTTCAGCATCACCTGATACTTCGTGTTGCAGTTATGGCAATTTACATAAATAAAATCGACAGACGCATCGTATTTTTCCCTCACGTCCCCGAGGCGGTTCAGGATGTGCCGCGTGCTGCTGGACTTCCCCGTGCCGGTTTTCCCATAAATGAAAAGGTTGTGGATTATCTTCTTGCTGAGCATTGGGGCCAGGGTCTTCATCATTCGCTCGATTTCCTTCTCGCGATGAGGCAAGGTCTCCGGGATGTATGACTGCGACAATACATTGCGGTCCTGAAAAACAGTAGCCTTTTTAAGCTCAGATTCGAAAATATCGTCCATGCAATCACTTTCACAGCGCTTTCAGAGGATATCTTTTTATTCAACTTCCCTTATAATTATATCACCCATAGGATAATAAGATAATAGCGAATGAAGATGTTTTTGGAGGTATAACAATGGCAGGACTTTTGGGCAAATTAAGTGGGAGAAAAGACGAGCACATGGAGATCGAGGAATACCTGGAACAGCTGGGCCTCGAAGAGGGCGACTTGCTCGAAGAACAAGCGGACATGTGGGTCATATCACAGACTCTTGAGGATTTGAGCGACATTGACGGCATTCTTGGCGAATTGAAGAAAGGCAACCAAGTGGTGTTGAACATCGAGCCGTTAAAGAAGAAAAACAAGGTCAAGGTCAGGCAGGCGATTTCAGAGCTAAAGGGCGCTGTGCACGACCTGAACGGGGACATTGTTGCGCTAAATCAGGAGCAGGTAATCCTAACGCCATCAAACGTCAAGGTAAGACGACAGTAAAAGTGTTTAGGGCATGGTCCTCTTAGAAAATCCGGCAGTAGCTTTAAACATTGGCGTAGAAGACATTCTGGAAGTTCTTGAAGACACCCTCAAGGAAAAAAACTGGCACGAGTTCGAGATCGCCAACCTAAAGCTATTGTACGTTCCGTATTTTGTTTTTACGTACGACACGCTGGTAGAGCATGAAGTCGAGGGCCAGGCGATGAGTCAGGGTTTTGGCGGGGGCCAGATGATGATCAACGGGGTTTCCGGCGAACTTGAACAAACCCTGTCAGGCGTCCTTGAACAGCAGCCCATCAACTACCAGCGCGAAATCAAACACGACATCAGCTACGATCTTCTTAAGCCGTCATTCAGCCTCGAGGAAATCAAAAGGACAGCGCAGGTAAAAATCGCCAGCCAGTTCGGCATCGCATCAAAGGCCGTCAATGTGTCGGGCTTCAGGCAGATCTACTGGCCCATCTGGCGCGTGTTTGTTCAACTTGGCAGGCAGGTACAAAAAATGAATGTCGACGCTGTTGTCGGAATCACCCTGAACATGGACGAAGTGCCTACCCGGGAAAAAAACTGGAATGAGTCTTTCAGCGAGACGCTGCACCAAATGATGACGCCGTCAGGCTTCATGAAGGTCCTGAGCAATGCGTTTTCGCGCCTAAGCGGCAAGGCCAAGGCAAAAACAGGCGAAGCAAAGGCCACTTCTGGAGCCAGCCTCGACTGGCTGCTCAAGACCAAGACAGGGCAGTACGTTCTCATCGCAATCCTTATCCTGATTTTATTCTTGCTGCTTACATAATTCGCGCCAAAAGAATTAAACTAGCGAAAGCATTATATTCATTGGCTTGCAAAAGAATTGCATAATTAATTGGGGATGAAATTATAATGTGGTCAAGGCAAGGAAGCGCTAAACATAGAGACGATGTGGATAATGCCTCAAGGCGATTGGTATGGGCATACGACAAGTTCGTAAATTCGGAAGCTGGTTCGCCAGAAGAGGAGGTAGCATTGCGCAGGGAAAGGGATGCTATGGACGCACTCAGGGAGCTGGGCGAAGACCCGGACAGGATCAGGTCACGCGGCGATAACTACAGAATTAACCATAAACTTGCGGAATCCCTGAGTGATATAGATGACGAATACGAACGGGACATATTGCAGGACGGAAGGCGCAGGCGCGGCTGACAAAACGAATAGTGTAACCGAAGCAGAAAAGCTATCTTCGGACCTAATGTTTCTTGAATCATTAGATAGTCCTAACAGGGTAAATGATTCGCCGGTGCCGAGCATCGAGGAAACCCTGGATATTTTACGCAGGGCCTAAATTTTACACTGGGCCTAGATAAAGTCGGCTAAGGAACTCTGCCTCACCGCCTCACTTTCGAAAATGGTGTCAATGTCCTCTTTAACCAGGCTTAGGCGCTGCTTCATGTAATCGCTCAGGCCATAATTGTTGGCGATGTCCATCGAAATCTTCAAGTACTTTTCTATGCCGCCGCGGTTTATTGTCAAAAGCAGCTTGCCCCCGCACTTCGTGCATTTTCCAACAAGCGGAACCCTGCGGTATTTCTCGTTGCAGTCAACGCAGCGCATTATCTGTTGCCCGAATGCCCTGAGGTTTCCGTAAATGTCCCTTAGGAAGTGTGATGATAATACGCGCTCGGCAACGTCCTTTTCGTCAACAGCCCTGATGCGCTTGCCCAGTTCTAGCTGGTGGTTTACCTTGTCCGCCATCTTAGTGATCTTTGCGTACTGTGTAATGATGGGGCCCTCGTCAATGCTTGTGCAGTCAAACATGAATCCGAGGTTTTCGTATTGCTCATCTTTGCCAAGCCTGTCAGCAACGGTCTCCACGTCAACTTCCCCAGGGCTCTTTTTCTGCACTGCGGCCTCGTAGAAGGATAGCGGGAATCTGAAAACGGTTTCCATTTCGTGAACTTCATCGTCGATTTCCTGCGGATTGATTTTTGTCGTGACAACCAGCGGCGAGTCCATGGTGCCGCCGTGCGACGCCGGCAGGTACTTCCTGGAGAAGTTCAAAAGCACGTCGAGTAAAAGCATTATCGCATCCTCGTCGGAGTCGCACCTGATTTGGATTAGTTGGTTATCCCACAAGACATTTTTTTCTGTCAGGTCGTCTGAGTCGATATCTATATCGAGGCAGTAAGAATTTTTTTCCTGCGTTATTGTTTTTAGTTCTGTAATGGTATCGAAGGTGTAGTCCTGGTTCACGTTTTGTTGGTTGGTTCCAGGGAACCTTGTTGCATATGGGATCTTTTCTCCAACCTTGACGTCTTCTGCTTTCTTATGGGAGAATCTGTTAGTGCCGCTATTTGTTAAAATGTCATGGTCAGCCGTGACGCACATTTCTTTTCCAGTTGATGTTTTTAACGCGACCCAGTTTTGATGTTTACCTTTAACGAAAGTCTTAACCTTCTTTTTTACAAACTTCCCGGAATTCTTGTCAATTGAGTATGCATACCAATTATATGGATTATCGATTTTTATAGTGCCAAAGCCGTCTATCGGTTTTTTGTTGTTCGGATATTTTTTTTCAAGATCATCAACTATGTCCCCGATTGGTTCACGGATGGTTTTCTTTTTGTTGTCGTCCCAAAGGAATGTTTTTGTGTCACCGCTGAAGCAATTTCTTCTCTTCGCGCAGTGGAAATACGGGTGTGCATATCCAACGCGGGCTTTAGTGAAGCCGATTATGCGCGCCATTGTCGCGGCTGAGATGTGCGGCGCCAAACCAACTACGAGGTGCCCAAGCAGGTCTTCACGTTTCGTGGCGTTGTAGTACCTCGGTAAACCGTAGAACTTTTCCAGCAAGTCATCAAGAAATCGCGTGACTGAAAGCATGTAGTCAACGCCGAATTCTGACAGCAGCAAGTCCTGTGGTTTCAGTTCGCATATCTGCGTGTTGCTTGTGATTTCATTGCCTTGATAATCTTTTTCGTATCCTAGGTCTTTGAGCATTGACAAGCTGACGCCGATTTCCTTTGGCTTGAAGTAAGTCAGCGGCATGTCTGTGCTGTCGAATCGGATTGTGCCGTCGCGGTACGGGTACACGCCGTGTTTCGCCCTAAGGAGGCCTTTTTCCATCGGCTCAAAGTACTTGTCCTTGTTAATTGTGCCAACAATGGCCTTGAATTTATCCGGGGCGCGCTCTTTTAACTGCGCCTCGGTGTCGTTCATGAATTGCCTGAAGTCAACAGTTGTGGAATGATACGGGGAGGTGTAATTGTTGCAGCGGTCGCATTTCTCATTCATGGTGTTTTTTCCGCATTTGACGCAGGATCTCATGATTACGTTTCTCTGCCCGCATTTTTCACACGTATAGTTGAGCTTTTCCTGTTTGCATTGTGGGCAGACCAAGCGGATTTTTTGTATCTCGATTTTGTTTGCCTCGCGCGCCTTGTCAACCAATGTCATTCTGCCTCCCGATTCGCCAATTGGAAACAGGCCGTTCGGAGAGCGGGCCATTGCCCTTTCCTTTGCCTTTTCAGGCCGGCCCATTCTTGCGCCAATGTACGTTCCTGATTTGTCGTAAATCGGGAAAGGCGCGATAGAATTGATGATCTGCAACACCGATTGCCCCTCACCGAAGCTCTCACCGATGTCCTTGTTTGGCAAGCCAAGTGTCCTGATTAGCGGCAGGGCGTCTTGAATTATGACTCGGTCTTCCTCAACCCTGTGCAGTATTCCGAGCATTTCGAGAATCCGTTTGTCTTTCGTCAGCGGCATTTCAATTATGTGCGCTGTCTCCCCACCAAGGGTTTTGTTTTCCACAATAGTGGCCTCTGATAGGGACATGATGATTTTTATCAGTTCTTCTCTTGTTATGTCATTGTAGTAGTACGTGTATTTCGGATGCAGGGGCACTTTGTGTTTCTCCGAGAGTTCGAGTGCCTGCTCTGAAGTTATTTTGTACGCATCGCCGACTTTGATGTCCTTGTTTTCCAGGATGAGGCTCCACCATTCTTCGCAAAAACCGGGCGGTACTAATGGGTGGTTTGCTTTTGAAAAATCGCCGTAGCTTATTAGCATGTCCCCGAGGAACAGGATTTCGCCGATGTCGTGTTTGATGTCTTCTGCTTTTGCAGCACTCTCTACCCGGACTACCGTGCCGTTTTTCAGTTTCACGATGGGGCCTTCTATCGAATCGCATGGGCAGCACACGGTTCCCTTTCCCGGCCGCTCGACGCGCAGTTGTGTGCCGACTGCTGGAAACTCATCGAGCAGGATCATTGTGGCCGGATGAATGGCCTTTGCCGCGATGCCCGTGTTGCGTGCCCTGCCGTATCGCAACCGGAAGGCGCCTTTCCTCATCGGGTACGCGAAAATCGGGCGGCCGCCAACAATGTCGTCGAGGTATTTTGGCAGGGGCTTTATCTCGACCTCGGTTTTTTCGTCCGCGTCATCTTTCTTTACGGTTTTCACGAGCTTCCCGAGCCACGACCAATCCAACCCGAATTTTTTGGCGAACTTGACCTCCTTCGCCGCTTTTTGGGCTATTCCTTCGCCGACAACGAGGCACATGCCCCCGCGTATGCGGTTTGTCTCTACCCTTGGTATGTTTTTGTTTACAGCCACTTCAACATCTGTTGTTTGGTCCCCGCTTATGCAGATTGGGCAGTGTTTTAGAATGTATCTTGTGTCATCGTCTGGCGGAAAGTATTGTAGTCTGGACACCGCGTTGTGATAAATTCCCATTTCTTCTACACACCGCTCGATCTCATCATTTGTTGGTTTGTATGGGCCTATGTTCATGAGGGTTCTGGCATAGTCGCATAGTATCACCGCTTGCGCTTGGCCGCCGCCGCCTGCGCTTCTGATTGGGCCTGCGAAGTACATTGTCAGATACTTTGACTTGTCCGGGTTTTCATTAATGGTGATTCTGTCAATGCCTTCTGTGCCCGCAACAACGATTGCTTCTGTCAAAATCGTCAGTCCAGTTCGCACTGCCTGCTCGATTTTTTCTTGCTCTGTATTTAATTTCCCGAACTTCCCGTCGATGATTTCCTGCATGATAAGCTTTGTTGAGGCCTCCCTGTCCATCTGCTCTATTAATTCCCTGAGCCTGGCTGAAACACCAACAGGGCCGCTGATTCCTTCAACTCGGTCTGCAAGGTCCTTGGCTTGCGGCGCTTCGATTTTCATTATGGGGTCTTTTCCAAGTGAGCGCGCCCCGGCTGCAATTTCGTAGGCCTCGTCTGCCTTGATCTGCAAGTGCTCATAGTACTCTTTCATATTCATAGTAATCTTTCCTGTCAAAGTGCATTGCGTTTACCCTGCCGTGCTTGGCTTCGAATATCGGTAGAATGCAGGGCGTCGGTTTGTGCCCCATTTTGGCCTGGAACTCTGTTATTGATTGCCATGTTCCGGAATTGACGACTAGCGTGCCCTTGTAGTTCGCATAGCCGTTATTATGGAGGTGTCCGCCGTGGAACAGATCCGGGGATTCGCTTATTACTAGGTGGTCATGTTTCTCAGGCGTAATCGGTTTACCGCCGTACCTTGGGTGTAAGTGGCGGCGTTTGAGCATTTCTGTCATCGGGGACTCTGATTTCGCGTAAGATGCGCTAGGCAGGTCTGCAATGACATCATCAAATGCGAAGCCATGATAGAGCAGCGTGTTGACCCCGTGTATGTCTAAGATTGCCGGAGAGCTCGTTAGGGTGACGTTGCTCATTTTGTAGGTCTTGGGCATGGCTTTTTCAGGAATCCTCGGCTGTGGGTCTGCGACTTTTACGACCGTGTCGTGGTTTCCTGGCACGATGACCACGTGGATGTAGTCAGGCAGCATCTCGATGTAGCTGTGCAGCTTGTCGTATTGCTCGTAGATGTCTGTAATCGCCAGTTCGGTTTCCTGTGTTGGATAGACTCCGACGCCGTCTACCGCGTCGCCGCATATCGTTATGTACTTGACTTTGCCAAGGAGTTGTTGCTGTTTTTCAGTCCCGATTTCACCCCTCAGCGTCTTGATAAAATGCTCGAACTGTTGCCCCATAAAAAGTTTTGAGCCGATGTGAATGTCTGAAAGCATTGCAATCGCGATGTCGTCTTCTATTGTCTTAACGTCTCGTTGGGGCATGTCCGGCTGGAAGATGCTGTTTGCAATGAACAGGTCCTTGGATTGCTTGCCCTCAATGGCAATAACTTCATCAAGGATGATGTGGTCCATCATTTTTCCCAGGGCCTCGTTGTCCTTGCCAATGAAAACGAGCGCTGAGGCACTGGGGTCTTCAACATGGATGAGCTTATGCCCGTTCTTTGTTGTTTTTTTCTCCGTGACCATGCCGATGATTTTGCATTCCTGGTACTGTCGTTTCCTTGCCTCGGAAATCGGCAAGTGTGTCGATTTGCCCCTGGTTTTGAGGAATGCCGAAAGTTGCTCGTATCTGTTTAGGAAGTAGTCTGTGAAGTCCTGTACAGTGCCTGTGGATATGGATTTTGTCTGTTCCAGGCTTTTCTTGACCTTTATCTGTTTTGGGTATTCTTTTGCAAGCGGCTTGAACCTGGTTCCTTCAATGATTACTTGCGGCGTTGTTGGTTCTAGTGCCGTTGGTTGTGGTGTTGTTGGTTGTGGTGCTGTTGGTTGTGGTGTTGTTGGTTGCAGTGTTATTGGTTGTGGCGCTGTTGATTTGGGCGTTTGTATTTTGAGTTCTTTTGGCGTAATGAACACGTTGCCCTTGAAGTGCGTCAGAACGTTGTTTTCGAGTGCCTCCGGGTTCATGGAATCAAGGATGTATTTGACGGCTTCGCTTGTCAGAATGTAGTTTTTCTCCTGTAGCCTGTGTATTACCGCGTCTGCGCTCATTGATTCATCCCCCAGCATCTTTAACCAACCATGGGTTGAAGTGATGGAAGCTCTAGATAGAAAGAGCCATGTTCATTACGCAGATGTTCAATAAATAGGTGCGTCTTACACTACAAGCAGGGGGGGTTCTTATATCACCGATTCAAATTTTATCGCCCATAAATTTTGTCGTGGTGGTCGATATCGAGGGGAATAACTAAGTTACCGTCTATTTTGTAAACCATGACGAAATGCTCTAAAAGATGGATTCTGCGTTTGTTTTTCATGTCATACCGTAATGGTTTAGGGCCATAAGGATTTTGGAGTATCTTTCTTAAGGCTTTATCAACAGCGATTTTTCTTTGGGGGTCCTGTTTAACAAATTTTCTGATCATTTTCTGCCTTTCATCTGAGATGTCGAGTACGTATTCTATTTTCGTCATTATAGCTTCGCTTTATTTTTTAGGCAAACTATTTAAATAAAGTCCACATTAATAATAATGTGTACTGATGTGTTAGCATACATTAACAAAAATGGTGAATTTAAATGAGGACAATTACAATAACACTGCCGGAAAAACTTAGGGAAAGGATGCAAGAGCATGATGAAGTAAATTGGTCTGCTTATTTCAGGAAGAGCGCGGCGCAGTTTTTAGAGGAACTTGAGTTGCTAGAAGAAGCCAGGTATGTGAGGCCAGAGTATCTGAAAAAGCTAGCCGAAATTGAAAAGCAGGATCGTAAAGCCATTAAGAGACATCGTTACAAAATCAGCGAACTGGATAAGCTTTTGAAATAGGTGCGTCTTACACCACGCGTGAACTTATTAACCTTAACGGGTTTAAACTTAAATTCACTAAATCGAGTTAAGGAACGCTTATATTTGTCGAGAAACAGAAGATAGTGTATAGGTGCCATAGTCAGGTATTGGGCTCGCCTTAGGAGCGAGTGCCCACGGGCAACGCGGGGTTATTTCTGGTTTTTCTCTAGCGCGTGATTTCAACGTCCTTATACACGTCAAGCAGCTTGGCGTATTTTGGTTTTTCAAAATGGTCACGGTATGGCGCAATGATTTTGTCCAGGTAACCTGCAACGCTGTTCTTCAAGTCCGCAGGGTGTATTTTTCCGTTTACAAAGTCTTTCTCGACTTCCTCGTAATTCTCGTAGGATGCATTGCCCCCGAACTTTTCAGGGCGCTCGATGTCGAAGCTCTTGAACTCGTGAAACACCAAGTCTCGGACGTATTGCAGGACGCCGTTTGTCTCGACCTGTTTTTCTGGGCACCACGCCTTGTTTAGTTTTTTCTTAATCTCGTCGAGTGAATCGTGAATGAAGATTGCGGTCCACGGTTTAGATTTGCTCATCTTCGCGCTTTCTTCGATTTCTTCTTGGGTTTGGCCTTCTGGTTTTATCAAGCCCGGAAGCAGGTTGTGGTGCATCACCACTGGGGCTTGCCAATTTAGTTTTGGAAACACGTCGCGAGCGAGCATGTGAACTTTTCTCTGGTCCATGCCAGCATGTGCGATGTCAATGTCCATTGCCTTGATGTCTGCTGCTTGCATTGGTGCATAAATGTATTGGGCAAGATTAGTTGCTTCGCCTTCTTTTCTGCCCATGATCGTTACTGATTTTGCTGCTCTTCCAAGCGACATGTTCATTGACACTTGAATTACTTGCTTCCAGTACTCGTCGTTGTCGTGATAAATGTCGCTGCCTAGATCGATTTTCACTTTTTTGTCAATCAACTGGAATGCTTCCCTGTAATATTCTCCCGCCAACTTCATCTTGTCCATGTCGCCTTCAAACTTGTTGTTGATCCACGCGTGCCAGTCTGCCAGGAACACGGACGTGTTGCAACCTGCTTCAATGAGGTCTTTTATTTTGAAGCTTGCCATGATCAAGCTGCCCATGTGCAGCTTTCCGGAAATCTCATAACCTATGTAATGGTTTGGATGTTGTTTTGTTTCAAAAAGTGAGCGAGCATCCGCTACTGTAATGAGTTCTTCGGTCGGTCTTTTTAGTAAAAGGTCAACTTTGGTCTCAACGTCCATTTTAACTCAGTACCTACTTTAATTCCTCTTTGAGTTTCTCGAGTTCTTTGACTAGGTTCCAAATGTCTGTCCTGGCGTGGAACGGCATGTTGATGTCATTCGCCACCTCGTCTAGCGAGTATATTGCGCTGGCGATTTTCACGTCTAGGTCACCGTTGATTTCTGATATTTTGTTTTTGGCCTCGTCGACCGCGCGCCGGATGTTTCGTGGTATGGCGTTGTCGTCCAGGATTGGTTCAATCATGTATTTTATGTCCTCGAGCTTCTGCTTTATTTCTTGTTCGTTCATAGGTTTTTCACCTTGCTCTTGATATCTGTGCTCTTTTAGTCTTTATAATGGTTTTACCCTTTGAAGAAGAATTTTATGATTTCATCATGTACCAGTTCGATGTCTTCCTTGGATTGGTTTGAAATGCTCAAGTCGCTTTCAGTTTTCTTTTCTGAAGGAATGTCTTTCTTTGTAGCGATCACCATGATTTTTGGCTTGAAGGTTTGCTTGATTTCTTTTAGGAGGTTTTCCTGCGCCTCTAATGAGTAACCACATGTTTCGCTTGGATCAATTATAAAGATCACGTTGCGCGTAATGTGCTTCAACGCAAGCATCGCCTTGAGTTCGATCTTGTTTCGCTTTTCCAGCGGCCTGTCGAGGATTCCGGGCGTGTCAATTAGCTGGACTGTGTCGAATCTGTGCGGCATGTATCCAATGAGTAATTCCTTGGTCGTGAACGGGTACGGCTGGATGTTGATCTTGTGTCCCGAGAGGTTCTTCACAAGATATGACTTGCCGACGTTCGGGTAGCCCGCAACGAGAATTGTGTCCATGTGCTTGATTTTCGGTAGGGTCTGCAGTTCCTTTGTGTAACCCTCGATGGTATCGAAGTCTAGTTTTTTCACAACCGAACTGAGGCGGCCGTAAAACTCCTTTCTATATTCGTTGCTCTGCATTTTGTTGTCTGAGAACTTGATCTTCATTTCGAATTCGTTTTTGAGCCGCTTGATTATCTGCATGCTGTTCATGATTTTCTTCTTGTCGCGTTCCATCTTGGGACTGTCGACGAGCGTTTCCATTAGCGATTTGTTGAACTCTGTCAGGTTGTCGAGATTTGAGGACTCCAGCTGGTTCATCAAGAAGCTGTTGATCGTGCCGTAGGCTACCTTGAGGCGTTCTAAATCCGCGTATATGTGGCGTTTTTCCTTCCTCACCGCCATCGATTTTTTGGTTTGTTGCCCAGACCTGTTGGCCTGCCTGAATGCTATGTCGAGGAGTTTTTCCGGCTTCATGGTACTGTATTGAGCGACGGAGTATAAAACTATATATAGTATGGCCGGGAAAGGTATGCTATGGGCCTTGAACAATTGCTTGACGTGCAGTTTTTGGCAAGAATTGATTACGCGCTATTGACAATGCAGATAACAGAACTCCTAGTCTTGGTTTTCTTCACCTTCCTGGGTCTGAAGACCTTGCCATTTATTCCGCGCAGGATTGACGATGCGATCAAGCGCTGGGATCTCCCGGAAACAGCGCACATGGAAATCGCCAACATCATACGTTTCTTCATATGGTCCGCGTCTATTGGTATTGCGTTCATAATTTTCGGGCACGATCCACTTGGTAACCAGGTGTATGAACTCGTGTTACTGTTCTATGGCATGAAGGTTTTCCTGTCTATAGTCCGGCCTAGCATTAGAAGGCTTGATGACAGGATGGATTCATTTGATTTTTCAGAAGACACGCACAAGCTGATTGAGAACGGGATTACTTATTCAACGTACGTCGCCACGATCGTGATCGCGCTCGGCGTGCTGGGGTACACCGAAGTCTTCACGGCAGCGCTTGCTGGCGCAGGAATATTCGGTATCGCTGTCGGTTTCGCGGCCAAGGACACATTCAGCAACATGATCTCCGGTATTTTCATGACGTTCGACAGGCCGTTCAGGCTAGGCCAGGTTGTCGAAATCGATGGTAAAATTGGTGTGGTAGAAGAGATCGGTTTCAGGCTCACGAAGCTTAAGACTTTCGATAACAAGCGGATCATAATGCCAAACTCGAAAATCAGCAACACCGTCGTCATTAATCATTCAATCAAAGGCACGCGCAGGGCTGAGGTTAATGTGGGCATTGCTTATGAATCAGATTTAGACAAGGCTATAAAAATCCTCAGCGATGTTCCAAAGAAAATCAAGGGCGCGATTATCGGCAGTGAGAAGAAATCGGTGCAAGTGATTGTGCAGAACTTTGGCGACTCATCAGTCGACTTGTCATTGAAGTTCTGGGTAGACACCAAGCAGGGAAGCCCATTTGCTGGCCAGAGCGAGGCCAGGAAGCTCATTTTGAAAGAGTTCGCCAAGTCAGGCATCGAGATACCTTACCCGAAACGCGTTTTGTACGAGGCTTCAAAGGGAAAGAAGAAAAAGTAAGTTAGTATGTTGCATCACTTCTTTTTGTAGTTTACAAAGAGTTTGTTGTACTTTTTGTGATCTACGATGTCGAGGATCAGGGTTAGTATTTCGATTTCGTTTCCGACTATTGTGTAGATAGCTCTCCAGTATCCCTGCAGGTCGATTCTCCATAATAGATGTGTGCCATATCGTTCAATGGTTTTTTTGGTTATGTACTTTCGAGGTATGTGGTCCCCAGATTCGGGGTTTGCTTTGAGTAATTGCTCCTTGTTTCTGAGCGACTTTAGTAAGCGTTGGTTGTCCGAGTTTTCGATGCCGTTTTCTTTCTCCCCAGTAACGACTTTGTTTAATTTTAGATAAGCGTCGAGCGCGTCTCCAACATATTTGAGTCTCTTTTCTTTGGTCATACTTCAAGGCCTTCATCCATGAGCTTTTTGAGTTTTCTGCTTGGTGGCTCTAGCCAGATTATGCCTTTTCTGCTGTCGTAAACCATCCCTTTCTCCACTAGGTACCGGATGATGACGTTTAGTGTCTGGTGCATAATGCTGACCCGCAAGCGTCTTTTGAGTTCAGCTCTCGTGATTGGCCCGCCGTGCTTTTTCAGGATTTCCTCTACTATTAAGACTGTCTTTAGGTTTGGATAGTGAATTATTTCCTTGTCTTTTAGCAGCGAAACCATCAAAGTCATATATACACGTATATACTGTTTTATATGGATATGTCTATACGTATATATAAATGTATCTATCATGTTATGATAGCTAAACTCATCGTAAGCTGTCATTTCCAATGCTTTTAAAACATCAGGGATATGGCTTTCCGAGAGCTTCGCGCGAGATACGTTAGATACGCATGACTAATCACGGCTGACAAGCTGAAGGCCAAAATCGTGACAGGTGACAAACACTTCAAGAACTTCCGGAACGCCACTATGATTTAGGCTGTCCATCATACTTTTTGCAGATGTTGCCATAATAGTAAGCCATGGACTAGATATGGAAGAAACCATTATAAACGCCTTGCCATCATAATTAAAACACATGAAGAAATTCATCTTATTGCTGATTCTGCTCTCGGTCACCGTAGTGGCGCAGGCAGAGTGCCAGGCCTTTGTTGACAAGGCCGAACAATATATTACAGACCCCGCGATGCGTGCGAAATTGCCGTATCCGATCGACTTTGCCATTGGCCAGGAATACTTCCACGGAGCAGAGTGCTTTGAAAAAGCAGGATCAACTGTGGCTACAATAAATTACGAGCTCGCAAGCAACCACTACTTAGTCGCGCTCAATGCACTCGCGGAAGGCACAGACTACAGTCTCAAAGCCCAGACGTATGAACAGGCAGCAATTGCCAACACCAAACTTGGAAAAACAGAACTGGCAGCGCAGTATTACAACCGCGCAATAGACAACCTGAATGTCATCGGCGCAACGCAGCAAAAAGCAGAACTGGCAGAGCAAGCTGCAGACACCATTCGGGGCCTTGATCAGGAAACCGCAGTAAGCCTCTACCAAACCGCCATTGAAAATTATGAATCGCAGGACGCCAAGAACAGGGTTCGGGGCAAGCTGTCGGCAATGACGCAAGCACCTGTGCCAATGAAGGAAGAAACAGCAACCAACTTCATTGTAATACTCGGCATCTTAGCAATCGTTCCAATCATATTCCTGATAGTGTTTTTCCTGGAAAAAGGAAAGCAGGGGCGCCCGAGTATGCCCAGGATGCCAGAAATCAGAAAACACAGACACACAACGGAAGTCTTTGCCCCCAAGGCAATGGAGCGACCGCGGCCAGCACCGCAAGCGAAACCCAAGGTAGACCGCTCTGTAATGGCGCGCGAAAAAATGGCGAAGAAGCTCAGGGGCAAATACAGGCCCTAATAACCAAAATCATAATAACATAAAACGCACAACGCAAAACAAACAACAACAAATAACAACAAACCAAAAAACAAAAAAAAAAAGAGAAAAATAAAAAGCAAAAGAAACCAAACAACGATTCTTAAAAGTGTTTTCTAATGGCATCGGTTTTTCAAATAAAGCACAGGGACCTAGCGGCGCGCATTGGGACAATAAAGACAAACCACGGCAAGATCGAGACCCCCACATTATTTCCAGTTGTGAATCCCAATATTCAGACAATCAAGCCAAAGAACCTGCAGAAATACGGGGCGCAGCAGCTCATTACAAACTCGTACATACTTTACAAGAACTACCGCGACGAGGTGTTGAAAAAAGGGGTACACAAACTCCTTGGCTTCGACGGCCCCATAATGACCGACTCTGGAGCGTTCCAGTTGATGGGCTACGGCGACATTGACGTGTCGAACAAGGAGATTATCGAGTTCCAGGACAGTATCGATGTGGACATCGGTGTTATCTTGGACATTCCAACCGCGGAGGAGGACTACGACAAGGTAAGGCAAAACGTTGCACTGACGACGGAACGCGCCAAGGAAGCCCAGCAATACATCAACGATAAGCGGCTCTGGTGCGGACCAGTGCAGGGGTCAATTTACACTGACTTGCTGAAAGAATCAGCAGCAGAAATGAGCAAACTGAATTTCGACATCCATCCCCTGGGCAGCGTGGTTCCGTACCTGATGAGGTACAAGTACAAGGAGCACGTCAACCTCATTATTGAGGCCAAGCGAATTTTGCCAGCCGACCGGCCAGTGCACTTGTTTGGGGCAGGCCACCCGATGTTCTTTGCCTTCGCCGTGGGCTTGGGAATAGATCTGTTTGACTCAGCTGCTTATGCCCTGTTCGCAAAACAGGACAGGTACATCACGGTGCAGGGAACCCTGAAGATTCACGATATTGAGTACCTGCCATGCAGCTGTCCAGTTTGTGTCTCAACAACCGCCAAGGAACTCAGGCAGCTCCCGGACAAGGAGCGCGAATTGGCCTTATCTGAACACAACCTCTACGTCACATTCGGCGAAATAAACGCTATAAAACAGGCCATTGTTGACGGGACACTCTGGGAGCTGATAGAGCAAAGGGCCAAGGCGCACCCGAGCTTGTATGCCGCGAAGAACACCATGGAGAGAAGAATGGATTACATGGACGACTATGATCCCTACACGAAGCGGCACTTCTTCGACTTGTCACGATCTACCCAATACACCCCGCAGGCAAAGCGCGCCAAGGCCAGAATTGAAAGCATAAAAGGCGTAATGACGTTCATTCCAAAACTCGGCGAGGTTCCAAGAACCTTAGCAAACTGCTTTCCGTTCCAGCAGTTTGTGACAACTGAAGATTTCAAACTGGAAAGGGAACGCGACAAGGAAAAGATGATCAGGGACGTGTCAAGGTACTGGTTCGGCATTGACGTTTTTCCAAAAAAGATCAGCATAATACTCTCGCCGAAAACGAAGAAGATCCGCGAGGTCAGGGATGAAAACAATGCTCTCCTTGCGACAGTACGGGCTACTGATTATTTAATGCTGCCGCATGCTGCTTCAATTGAACTGCACAAGACCAAGTACCCCCGGGTCATGATAGACACCGAGGTGTCAGAATTCATTCTTGAAGGGAAATCGGTGTTTGCAAAGCACGTCAAGAAAGTTGACGACAAAATCGTTTATGGCATGCCGGTTCTTGTTGTAGACGAAAACAACAGGCTGCTTGCGTCCGGGGAAGCCAAGATGAGCAGCAAGGAAATGCGCGACTTTGATTCAGGTGTCGCCGTGGACACTCGCTGGGCAAACCCCAGCGGGGAGAACAGGGAAACAAGCAAAACCGCGCAAAGGAGCAGCCAAACCAGTGGGTACAAGCAGCGAGTTAATTAACCGTCAGCGGGTTTAAACCAGTGTGCTGAAGGAAAGCAGTATGCTGTGCGCTTTTTTCGGGACATCAAAAACAGTGATTTAAAGATCGGGGTGCTTGGGGAAGTTTTCTTAGAATGTAAAAGAGACTATCGATTTTATAAAATCTTGCCACTGCTCTCTGAGCTTGAGGGTCATTATGGGGCTTATGAAAGAATTATCACAACCGTTCAAGAAAAGCAGATGGCTAGGCAGTGGGAGAATTTCCTTGATGATTATGGCAAGAGATTAGACATTCCAGACCGGCGTATTGTTGCGGTTGCTAAGAGCAGGTCAATGCCGATTTTTACTAACGATAAGGGGGTTAAAACGTTAGCTCTTAACCAGCAGGTGTTACTTAAGGCAGTGGTTTTTCACCGATTTTTTTTGTTGTTGCTAAGCTCTTTTTGCGCTGTTCTTGAGTGGCGCCAAGCCGTACCCCATGTTTTTCTGCAAGTCTGTAAATGTCCTGTACAGAGGTCTTGAGTAGTTCAGCGCCCCTTCCAACAGAGATCCGTCCTGTCTCTGTGAGGCTTAGGATGTATTCTTCTGCCCCAAGGTAGAGTAGCTGTCGCAGAGCAGTAGACTGGTCCACGTATTCCTCTTTGGCCCGGAGTTTAGCTAGAGCAATGATTTCTGTTGGTACACGTAGTGGATATGCAACGGTTTCCATATTTTAGTCACCTCCAATAAGTTCACTAGCAGCCGTATAATTCTCCTCGCGCACAAAAGGCCGCAGTACTTCAAGTGCTTTTATGGCTTCTGTTTTTTGAAGCTTTTTATGTACTGCAAGCATTGCAATCAAATCTGTAGGGATGATGAAGGGAATATCAACGGTTTCTAAAACTGCAAGGAATTTTCGGTCATCGCTGATGATAGCATCACCCTGTATTTTATTGAACAGGGCAAGTGCCGACCTTTCCCCTAATCCAAGGCCCAGAAGCCCTTCAGTTGGCTTGATCCTTTTAACTTCAATCGAGCCTTTTTCTACAAGCGCGTCTATGATGAATGCATCTTCATACATTTTTTCCTTTCCTCGCATTGTTTCATTATATACCTGTTGTGACGTGATACAATGTATAAGTGAAGCAACTCGCTCTAGGATGCCTGCCCGTGCAAGCTTGATGAGACCGTCCGCATCAAACACAATCGTCAACATATTTATACAATATTATACACTTCTAGAATAAAAAGCTTTTGTTAACCCGCAGGGGCTAGGCCAGCAAGGTAATCTCGATTCGTTCCTTGCCCGCGCCGATGTTCTTCCGCCTGAGTTTGATTTCGCCGATCTCGGCTGTGTTTTTCAAGTGGGTTCCTCCACAGGGCAGGTCGATTTCTTCGCAAATCCAATGACGCAGGTCATCAGTACCTTCCCTGACACTGATGGCATGCGGTTCTGACAAAAACACGTCGATTTCCTTTTGGAGCTCTGCCATCATCGGCGCGATGCTTTCAGGGTACGCAAAGTCCAGCCGGGCCTTGTCTTCATGCACGTTGCTTCCAATGGTTTCTGGATTTCCGAGTTTTGGCAGGACAAAATAATCGACAACATGCGCCGCACCGTGCAGCCGCATGATCCTCATTCTGTGCTCTGCATCGATGGTCATGTGTATCCTGTCTCCTGGTTTGAATGGGTTGCTCTCGAGCACATAATGAATATCGTCCGTGTCTTCCTCTTTTACTGCCTCGACAACGTTGATGTTGTTAAACGTGCCCTTGTCGCTTGCCTGGCCCCCAGAGAAGGCGAAGAAGATTGTCTTGTCTACCCAAATCGAGTTGCCGTGCGCCCTTGTCACAACGGCGTCAAGTTCAGTTTTGTATGGGTCCTGCCAGAACACTTTTTCAACCATTGCGTTTCACCAAACCACAACAACCTTTACCTGAATGTCCCTCTGCTGCACGCGTAGCACGCCGTTCCAGGCGGGCAGTCTATGAATCCAGCTGAAGGTACGTCATACGTTTTTTCGTTGTTGTTCCAGTAGTCCCTTCCTGTTCCCTGATCAGTACAAGCCTCTGCGCACGCGGGCGCGCATTCATAGCTGCGGTTTTTCGCGAGGTTTGACGCGCACTTTGTTGCGCTGAGAATGCACCTGTCGTAAGTGCTTAGCGAATTCGCTGGAAGGAAAATGCTAAGCGCAGTAAGGATGACCATGCTGACTATCGCGATGACGCTCGCCAGAATGATGAGCTGTTCAATGATGCCGACTCCGTAGCGTGCCATGTTTATTCCTATGCGCTTGGGGTTTTTATTTCTTGATCTTCCTGGCCCAGATGAAAAAGCCCGGGAAGCCCAGCGGGCCTTTGACGCGCAGGTACTTTTTCACCTGCAGTTCCTTGACATCAAATTGAAGGGCCCTGATTTCGCTGAAGCCAAGTTCAGCAAGCGTTTCCCACACGGGTTTTACGTCATCCAAAATGGGGGTAAATACTCCAAGGAAGCCGCCAGGGTTCAATTTCAAGTGCAGTGCCTCGATGGCCTTGCCAGGGTATTGTAAGTCGAGAAATATGGAATCAAAGCCGCTTTCCTGTGCATTGTAAACGTCATCATTGAGGAGCTTCACGTTCTTGTACTGGCGTAGGTTGAGTTGTGCGGTCTTGAAAAAGTCGGGGTTCTTTTCGTATGTAACAACGACTGCCCCGAGTTCTGCGAGGTAAGTTGTGAAGCCCCCAGAGCCCGTACCCGATTCCAGGACGCGCTTACCGGGCTTTATATTCAACAGCGACGCCATGATGCCTGAGTCGTAGGGAAAGATGGGCTTAGATGACATCTTCATGCCCTCTACCAAGTCGAGGATGCTCGGTTCAAGGACAACGAATTCGCCCCCATTAGGGGCTTTTAGGATAGACCCATAAGGTTTATTAACCTCACTTTTCAGAAGTATGCCGTATTTGGTGTGGATTTGCTCTTTATCTAGGTCATACAGGACCTTGTTTCCAGACGAATGGAGCAGCATTAATTTCATGAAAGACACCTAGGACAGATCGAACAACGGAATCCAAACAACGGAATCCAAACCCGGAACCTGAACGACGAAACACGACATGAACGGCTTGTGAAGTACCTATGAACATTTATGATAACAAGCATTATAAAAAGCTGATTATTATCCCTCTCGTGGTGGCCATAATCAGCGCGCTTTTGCTGCCCGGCCTGAAGCTCGGCATCGACCTGCGCGGAGGCGTCTTGATTAACGCGCCCCTGAATCAGCCAGTTGACCAGAATGAATTGTCGCAAGCCCTCTTAAGTGAATTCGCCATTGAAGAGCTCGAAGTACGCACCACGAGCGGTGTGTCGCCCGGAATACAGATCCAGTTCCTCGGCGAATCGACGCTGCTCAAGGCAGAGGGCTTCATAAATTCGGAGAACTATGACGCTGTAATAGAAACCCTGCGGCCCACAACTACTATAGTCGAAACTGGAGACAAAAAGGAGAATGCGGAAGCCTACTACAGCCAGGCGAGGGAGGGCTTCAAGAACAAGCTCATAGCGTCAATTGCCTCAAGAACCGGTGTCGGCAAGACTGATTTCAGCGTCCAGGACGTAGGGCCGAGCCTTGGGAGCTTCTTTTGGCAGCAGGGGCAGAACGCGCTTATTTTCTCATTCATACTTATAATCCTCCTGGTATTCATCTTCTTTAGGCGCATCATGGTTTCGTTTGCGGTGATCCAGGCCGCGTTTTTCGACGTTCTATTCTCCCTGGGGGCAATGAGCATCCTGGGCATTCCTCTATCACTGCCGACCATCGCGCCTCTGTTGATGCTGATCGGTTATTCAGTAGACACGGACATAATGCTAACTGAGAGGGTGATGAAGAGAAAGGCCGGAAAGGCCAGCGAGCGGGCCATGTGGGCAATGCACACTGGTTTAACAATGACTGGAACGACGCTGGCAGCAGTCCTCGCGATGTATGTTGTGTCATCGCTGACGAGCATCGCGGTGCTGGCGAACATTTCACTAATAATATTTATAGGCCTCATCGGCGACCTGCTGGCGACGTGGCTAGTGAACGCACCGATAGTCATCTGGCTGTCGGAAAAGAAAACGAGGAAAGTGATTTGAAATGGTAGTGGACATTAATGGGATAATGAAGATACGTCGCGTGCAGTTGCTCGCAGTAGCAATCTTGGTTTTCGGCATCCTGCCCTTGGTTTTCTTCGGCTTAGAATTCGGCAGGGACTTCACAGGTGGCACGGTTCTTAGCGTTAAGCTGGAACGGCAGCTGACTGTTGAAGAACAGCAATCTGTCATTAATGTAATGCAGTCAAGGCTCAACACGTTTGGCCTGAAAGACGTCCGCGTAGTGCCTTTTGGCAAGGATTTTGTTTTAATAGAGATAGCCGAGACGGACCAGGAAGCGATAAACCAGCTTCAGAACATCCTGAGCCAGCAGGGTAAATTCGAGACCCTGTTCAAGGGCAACATAGTGCTCACTGGGTCTGGAATTGTTTCAGTGACAACGAACCCGCAGAGGGGCTACGGAGTCCGCGGCAGTGTTGGCGGCGGCTACGCAGAATGGGTCGTCCCGTTCCTGCTTTCCACTGGCGCGGCAGACAAGTTCGCAGACGCCATCGAGGGGCAGTGCACCCTGAGCATCGGCGGGCAGACGTGCCAAGAGCAGCTGTACATGTTCATCGACAGGCCAGAAGACGCCGTAGTTATTATGACAAGCGAGATGGCGCAAAATGAGTCGCAGATACCCGAGGACTTTGCCTTCTCGTCAACATTAATTTCGCTTGAAGAACTGGTGCAGTTTTCGCAAGCCGAACTCATCGTGACAGATTTGATAGACGCCTCGGTAATCGACAGGGTCGCGAACAAGACTGTCGTCGTAAAGCCAGGCACTTTTAACGCAACCCTCCTTGCGGAATCGGCAGCCAAGGTCATTGAGAAAGACCAGATAGGGCCGTATTGGATAACTGGGGCCTTGAACATCGAGAACATTGTTCACGTTACGCCGAGCATTACGGCAGGAACACCGGTTCTCGAGCCAACCATAACAGGCAGCGCGCCAACGCAGAAAGAGGCACAGCAGGAACTTGAAAAGGTCGCGATCCTCCTCAAGTCAGGAAAGCTGCCGGTTTCAGTAGCGGTCGGCGGCGTTTCAACCATTTCCCCAATCCTTGGCGGCGAATTCTTGTACTATTCCCTGTTGGCGGGCCTGGCAGCTATTGTTGCAGTCGCGTTGGTGATATTCCTTAGGTACAGGCGCCTTGTTTTGACGGTCCCGATTATAGCCACTGTGGTGTCAGAGTTAATCCTAATTTTGGGCCTTGCGTCGCTGATACGGTGGCAAATTGACCTGGCTGCGGTAGCTGGAATCATTGCTGCTGTCGGTACTGGCGTTGACCACCTGATTTTGATTACTGACGAGGCGCTTAGAAAAGAGGGCGAAGCAACCGGCGTCTCGCTTGTAGGGAAGATCAAGAAGGCATTCGGCGTCATCATGATGGCGGCCGCAACAACTATTTTCGCTATGCTTCCCCTCTTGTTTGTGGGCCTTGGCGTCTTGAAAGGCTTTGCCATCACTACCATCATCGGATCCTTAATCGGTGTCGGCATCGCGCGGCCGGCTTACGGCCAAGTGATAAACAAGCTGCTCTGAATTCTGAATTCTGGAAGAGCCTCCTGTGAATTCTTGGAAAGAGTTTAAAAACCCCGGATTCGTTATTTCATAACAATGGAACGCATTAGCACAGGCATTGAAGGCCTAGACGAATTAGTTGAGGGTGGATTTCCTGAATCCGCGTCAATACTCATTAGTGGGCCAGCTGGTGCCATGAAGAGCCTCATAGGCCTGCAGTACCTGGTTTACGGCGCAGAGCACGACCAGCCGGGGCTGTACATTTCAATCGAGGCCTTTGACACTGAACTGCAGTGGGATGCTGAGAAGTTCGGGTGGGACATCCAGGCCTTGCAGGACCAGGACAAGCTTCTTTTCACGGTGTACGACCCTGTTGAGCTGCCCAAGTTTGCAATGAAAACGCTGCGAAGCGACATCGTCATAAACCTGATAAAGCTCATTGACTCGACTGGAATCAAGCGCGTTGTTTTTGACGCAATAACCCCGATAGCGCTAGAGATCAAGGACCAGAGTGAATTCAGAACCATCATGTTTACCATTTCAAAACTCATGAAAGAAAAAGGCGTCACGACGTTGTTTATTGCCGAGGAATCAGACGAAAAAATTGTTGAACACGTCGAAGAGTTCGTCATGGACGGCATCATTGAGACCTTCTTTGAAAAAGAGGACAGCGAAAACAAGCCATCACTGCGGGTAAAGAAAATGCTTGGCACAAGCCACTCCGCGAAGTTGCATCGGCTTGAGGTTGGAAAATCAGGGGTGCGGGTGCTGCCGTATTACTACTGAAATCAATGATTGAAATTAATGACTGAAATCAATGACTGAAATCAATAAGGGGGAATGGAATGTGTGGAAAACGATAGAAGCAGAGTCGAGCAATGCGCGCATGGAGATTGCTAATGAAATACGCATGGGTGTTTCGAGCAAGGAGCTCACCGTACTGCACGCGGACGCGAGTGTCGATTCTAAGAGGTTAGTTGTCGCCACGAGAGGGGCAGTTGAAGGAAGGTGTCATGTCCCTGGTATGGTGGCCTTTGAGTTATTCCCCAATTGCAGGATGTTGAGGCACACCGGTTTAGATGCAAATCGGGCAGTGATAAGCGCGCTCAGGGACACGCCTGTGGTTTCGTGTTTGAGCATGGACTTTGCCGCGTCTGTCGCGCGGCACGAAGCAGAAAGCCGCGATGCCCTAAGCACATTTTTAAAAGGGCTAGAATAAAAAGGCCACAAGCAAAAAAAATGGCATAGTGCCGGGCGGACATTCGCAAAAGACCCCGTCTTGTTCTTGCTTTTGCTCTGCCTCGCCGAAGGCGAGTGCAGTGCTTCAGGTGTCAAGAGGGTCTGCAAAGAACGTAGTTCTTTGAGGCCTCAACAAAATCATGTTTTGTTGTAGGCGAAGTCCCTTGTTTCGAACCGCCGTCACGGGGTTCAAAGCCCCGCATCCTTTTATGGCATTGCATCTTGCGATGGCAATATGGCCACTAGACTACGGCACTGCGTTTATTTGGCGTTTTTTGTTTGCGTTATTGAATGTGTAGTTTGGTTTATAAAAAGCTTCCCAATATGATGCCAGCAAGGCTTCCTGCGCTTGTTGCGAGGAAGTTCGTGCCCGCGTTGTCTAGGTATCGCTTGTTTTCAAACACCGCGCCGAACCAGGAATCAGCGAGGTTTCCGAGGGTCCCGGCGAGTGCAGCTATAATGATGGTCTTGGGCTCGTTTAGGATAATGGTTGCCATGATGCCTATGAGGCCTGCTGCTATTAAGCCCACTGTTGTACCGAAGAAGGTGACGCCGCCGTTGGTTCCTTTTTGTACGAACTTGCGGAGGTCTGTTATCATGCGCGGCTTTTCCTTCCCGAGTTTGCCGACTTCGCTGCTTATTGAGTCTGCGGTCGCCGTTGATAATGCACCGAGGAAACCGTAGAAGTGCCCGAAAAAGGCCATGGCCACTGCAACGCCGCCGTTGGCCAGAACGTTCTCTATAGTCCTTACTTCGTGCCGTTCTTGCCCGCGGTACCTGATTTTTGTGGCTATTGTGATAATAAGGAAGCTGAACAAGATGGGATAGAGCCACGTCACGTTTTGTGGCACAATCACTAAGTAAGAAAGGATGATGACGCCTATCGCGCCGCTTAGGTCCAGTGCCCGTACTTTTAGAATTATGCCTGCAAGTGCTATTGGTAACAATAACTCGATCATTATTGTGCCTCAGCGGTTACGTCTTGCTCTTCTTGTGTTTCTTGTGCTTCGTCCGAAGTCTCCGGGGGGTTTTCCTCTTCTGCGTGTACGGTAAATTCTTCTTCCTTCTTTGCCTTTTCAGGAACAAGTTCAAGCTTTCCGATTTCCAGCCGCCTTAAGCGTGCAACGGTTTTGGCTTCCTTGAAAAGTTCGCTCGCGATTCCCCCCTGCAGTGATTTCTCTATGAATGCGTTTAGGTTGTTTTCAGACGCCAGCTCGTTGAGTTTCGTAATCATTAATTTTCTTATGTCGTTCTTTTTTGATGTGTCAATCTTCGAATAAGTGAAGGCATACGCGCTCACTTGCACACGGATATTATCCTTTGTCCTGAGGTTTTCAATTGCGGTTATCATTGACCTGTTTCTTGCAACGTTTCTTCTTAGGAATTCCCTCGCCAGTTCGAACATGTGGAATTTTGTAGTTGCAGTTTTTCCGCGCACGTCCCTGATCTTAAACGAGAGTTTTAACGGCTGGTGTCTCAGATTGCCTGTTATGTCGCTCAACGGAATGGTGACGATCCTGTTTACGAGCTTCTTCGGGTTGTCGGTGGGCGTGCTTGCAACGGTTTTTTCTTCAAACTCGCGTGGGGACTTTATGGCGTACCATTCCTTTTTCTTCCACATGTCGGTGGTTTTTTTCCTTTTGATTTTAGCGTTTGCCATGTTATCCCTTTATTATTAATGCGGCGTCTTCTGGTTGGTAGTACCAGTTGCCTGCGAGCAAGTTTGTGGTTTTGTAATACCTCACGAGCCGCCTGATTTTTGATTCTGTCAAGTGGAGTGAGCGTTTGTTGTGCACGTCCATTTTATTGTTGCCTTGGTGCTTCCTGAGGCGCACAGCTTTCCTCATGAGGTTCATTAAGTCTTCAGGATACTGTGGGTAAAGCTGGTTTCTTTTTAGAATTTGGGAAATGGACTCACCAGTAATGTTTTTAACGCTCGGGATTCCGTGCTGGTCCCTCAGGGTTATGCCGATTATGCTTGGCTGGTGCCCGTTTTTGTGGAGTTGTGTGACTAGCTCTTCAACTTCCTCTTTAGAGTACTGCACCCACTTTGGAATTTCCTTTTTAATTGGCCTGGCTGATCCAGACTTTCCTTTTCTAGATGTATGCATTCTTGCCATACTCGTTCCTCATTACGACAGGTTAGAACCTGTTTCTGGTTCTACCTCATAAGCAATGTTCGACAAGCAATTCGAAACATTCTCCTTTGTATTTGGCCTGAAAACTAGTTGAATTATCAGGTTGTTGATAATTGTAAATTAAAGGGTTTAAAAAGGTTTCGCAACGTTCTAGTTGATTGTGTGAAAGACGCCTTATTTCTTGGCAGTCTTTCTCTTTGCTGTTGTTTTTTTCTTTGCTGCAGGTTTTCTCTTTGCTGTTGTTTTTTTCTTTGCTGCAGGTTTTCTCTTTGCTGTTGTTGCTTTCCTTTTGGTAGTTGGTTTTTTTCTTGCCACCATAACGATCACTACGAAAAGGAAACCGCCTTTGGTTTATAAATGTTTTGTTTTTAGAAATATCGGGCGCGTTTTTCTATCTCGATTATCTTTTCTGATATTGGTTTTGAGCCGTATGTTTTTTCGATGAGGCCCCAGATTTCTTCAAACTGGCGGGGGTGGGACGTCCTCAGCATTTTCTTCAACACAAGCAAATCGACAGCCTGGTCTTCATTTTTGTCTGAGTTGGTTGAAAGGCCGAAATCAATGAAGTAAATCTCATTGCCCTTCCTGATGATGTTGGAAGTCGTCAGGTCGCCGTGGATCAGGTTGTTGTCGTGCATCGCCTTTATGGCCTCAGCCGTTTTTTCGATAGCCTCAACGTCAATTTGTTTTTCATCTATGATGTCTTTTAGTTTCTCCCCGTCGATGTACTCAATTGTGAAGGCAGCATTATTCAGATCAACTTGCAGAACGCGTGGCGCATTCACGATTTTTCTCGCGCTGATGAGGCTCTTTATCTCTGTGCGTGTGCGCTGCTGCCTGATTTTTTCGTCAATATCCTTTAGGCGAAAGCTTTTAGGAACACGCTTTTTCAAAACGCATTCAATGCCCATGTATGAAGTTTTGTATAGCTCTGCTTCAGCGCCCCGGTACATTAACCCGGCTTGTTTCATGTTTTAATTTTGGGACGCATATGTTATTATACCTTGTGACTGCTAAACTCTGGTGATGCAGCAAGAGGAATACCAATTTATTCTCGACCGCTTGAATTCTTTGAAGGATCTTGAGGATTTGCACAAGCGTGCAGGCTATCGAAAAGACATGCTTTACAACATTCTGGGGAGAAAGCAGGTAAAGCTTGTGCTAAAGAATTTTCACAGGCTTAAGAAAAAGAGCGAGTATTTCTATAAGGAATGGAAGCGTGGCATGACGATTAAGAAGATCGCGGAGAAGGAAAAATTCTCGCCAGTGCTGATGGCGGGTTTCATTTTACTGCATGAGGGGTTCACGAAAACGGAGGTCAGGGGGCTTCTGCTGAACCCGGATTCAATTAAGGATTCGAGCCTCAAGAAGGAGATCAAGGAAGTTGTGGATACTGATTTTGTGTATGCGCCGTGGGCTGCCGATATTCAGACAAAGAACGGCGAGAACGCAGAGCACCGGCTTGAGCAGTGGCTAACCCGCAGAGGCTATCGGTTTTTGACACAGGCGCAGATTATCGAGCGCGGTCTGCATGAGAAAACCCCTGATTTTCTTTTCCAGAAGCCTGAGAGGATCAATGGCATTACCGCGAATTGGATCGAGAGCAAGGCGAGTTTCGGCGATAGGGATGAGTTGCGGAAGCACTACAAGAAGCAGCTGCAGCCCTACGTCAATTTGTTCGGCAGAGGCATAGTGGTTTACTGGTATGATTACCTTGAGGGCATAGAAGTCGACCCCAACGTGACAGTAGTCAACGAGGAATTTTTTTCTTAGGTGGGGTTTTCGATTTTGTTGATTGTTTGCTTTTGCGTTTTATAACATGCCAGTGACCGATTTTTCTGGAACCGATTCTTTTTAAGATTCCTCCTCCTTTTAGATTTTTTATGTTCCAATCGATGCCTTTAATCGTTAAACCCATACGTTGGGCTAATTCTTTTCGTGTTATTGAGGGGTGTTTCTCCATGAGTGCAATTATTTTCTCTTTGGCGTTTACCCTAGTTTTTATCCTAGTTTTTACCCTAGTTTTCGCTGCGTGCTTTCTCGGGAAAATTGTGATGAAAGTGTTGGCAACTTCCTTGAATCGTGTTTTTGGTTCTTTTGAAAGCATTAGGCTAATGCCGCGACCCCATTTTTCCACGTAATGCACATTACGGAACATATCAGCAAGGAGTTCGTTTCTTCTTCGCGAGACCATCTCTTCTCTGATCTTTTCTATTGTTAGTCCGCCATAAAGACCCCCCGGACTCCGTATTTCTAATCTATCCATGAAAACAGCGATGCTAACGCCGCCATTCTCTCTATAATCCCTGTGGTAAAATGCATTGATGATTGCCTCCCTAAAGGCTTCTTGATTGATTTCAGGTATATCTATTCTGCGAAGGCCACTGATTTTCATTCCAATATGAGTGTTTTTTAAGATGTACTCCTCCGCTTTATCTATGAGTTGAAAGAGATCGCCTGTGAATTCTTGCCGGTCAATAATTACGGAGGTTGTTTCGGTAGCAAAAACAGCACACTGCAAGCTTGTGTTTGAAAAGAATCTTTCTGGTTTTTTGGCAAATAGAGCAAGGGACGCGTTTCGTAATTTCTTGCCTTTTAGGAGACCTAGTTTTTCAAGGGAGGTATATGTTGAAGTGTATTTTAAACCTGCCTTTTTAAGGAATTTTTTTAGTTTTATTGTACTTATATCTTTCACTGTTGCGTTTTTATGGGGTTCATTGTCCCATTGCATTCTGTGCATGTTTTTCTCTAGGATAATGTTCTCAAGTTCCTTTGCACTAAGTTGTCTGTCTTCGTCTCCAACACGGATATAAGGCCTGCCGTAAGCATAGTATGGGGAGTCAGTTCCCGAAAATCTGATGCGGATACATTTCTTGTTGTTTGTACATATCTCTTGGATTTCTGGGAATATTTTGGGTTCTATGTGGTCAGAAATAGACTTGCTTATGTTTCGTATTGTTTTTCCACTAAATTGCTGTCCAATTACCCCACCGTCATTTTTAATGCCAAAATAGATTTCTCCTGAGGGGTGTTTGTTTAGTATGGATGTGATGGAAATTATTGCTTCTTTTAGTTCGGATGTTGATTTTTTCAATTCTGTTGTTTCGGATTCCATTATTTTCATGTTTGCTTTTTGTAGACGTTGTTTTATATAAAATGTACAGAACCCGGCCGGGTTAATTTGAGTTTGTTTGATTAGTTTTTTTCTTAGTCGCCAAGGTGGCGTTCTGTGAACTCCCTGTCCTCTAGCGGTTCTCTTTCCGGGTCTAAGTGGCCCGGCCGCGAATGCCTTGTGTGTTTTTTTTGTTGGGGGAGGGGGCTTGCGTTTAATGCATTAGTGCCTTTCCCACATGCGGTTTTGTTGGCCCCTCCCTCTTGGATATGTGTGGACTGACTCACCCGTATGTTATGTGTGGGGATTTTTTTTGAATTTGTTCTTGATTGATGAGCATCTCTTCCTGACGCGTTGTATTCTCAGTCCTGCAGAGAGGAGGATGGCTGACAGGATTGCCAGTACAACTATGTCCATGACCTGCAGGCCGCTGCGCAGCATCAGGTACAGGCTGGCGACTGACTCAATGACCCCTGTGCCCCACGGCAACCTTCTCATGAATACTGACGCTGATACCGACACTGTGCATCACCTTCTCATATATAGTATTCCGCATCGCGGATTATTAAGATCTCGCTAGAAAATGCACTAAAAAATCATGAAAAATTGTGCCCAAATTCATGGGATTTGGACATCTGCGCGGGAATCGATAAATATTTGTTAGAACATAATGTATGCATGCCTGAAAATTATGCATTGTCTGACGTTGATCGTCGAATACTTAACTTATTGTTGATAGAGGGCGCGCATTTGTCTGAGAGCCACATTGCCGAGAAGCTGAAGTTGAACCAGACCACGATCAATTACAAGCTCAGGAACTTGTGGGACAAGCACGTCATTACTGGCACTTATTATAGGCTCAATCCTTTGAAGTTCGGCTTGCCTGGCATGGCGTGGCTCTTCATCAAGTTGAACCGGAACGCGCACTTCGGCGTGCTGAAAAAAGGCCTGCTGGAACATAGGAATGTCTTTTCGATAAAAGCGATAGCCGGGGGCAATGACTTGCTTGTGAAGATCTTTTATGAGGATGACAGGGCCCTGTCGGCTTTCCTGTTGTGGATGGAAACCACGTACAAGAAGGAGATCGACCACAGGTCTTTGTCCATAGTGCTTGACAGGTACAAGATGCACCGCACGCGGTTGGATGATGAGAAGTATTTCACGAAAACCAGGCTGAGCAAGCTCGATAAGGACCTCATCAGGGCCCGGTTCGAAAAGCCGTTGCTGAATTTCAAGGAGATTTCTGAAATGCTAGGCGCGCACCGGAACACCGTGGCCCAAAGGTGGAACCGCCTGCTTGATGAGCGGGTAATAATGAAGAAAGGCATTGACGTGAACCCCGTCTATCTGCCGCAGTTGAATGCGGGCATATCCCTTGTTTTGCTCATTGATGCCGAGACCGGCAGGACTGCAGAGGCGGCTGAATACCTCAGTGGGTTTCCGGACATTCATTTAGTGACAACAATCTCCGCTGGCCACGATTTGCTCGGTATCCTTCGGCACAAGGACGTTGCAGGGGCATATGATTTCATGCGCAATGTTTACACATGCGACGCCATAAAGAAAACGCGGTCTGTACTCGTGTACAGTGAAATGCTAAAGCAGTGGGGCCATGACTTTGCCCCGTTTATTTAACTTCCCCGGAGCGCGCTGTTTTTTCAGTATCTCGATGGCGGCCTTTGAGTAGGTTTTGCTGTGCAAAATCGGCGCCGTCTTGTAGAATATCATTCTGTCTTGGATGAAATTGCTAAGTTCTGGGATCTTTGCATAGTACCTGTTTTGCAGGCCCAGGCTGAATTCCTCCACACTAGGGTATAAATGCGTTGAGATCATGTTCCAGTTGCCACCACCGATTACGGAACTCAGGAAAATTAAATTTTTGTCCCTGTCAACGTTTTCCTCGATCTTTTTTATGGTGTCCTTTTGGCTCATGTCGGTCTTCATTAAGGTATAGGCAATTACGTTTAAACCGTATTTTTTGTGGTTGATCATGGGCTGGAAGCTAGTTAGGACCTCCTTTTCAGCCAGGAAGTTGATGCTGGCCTTGATCGTGCTTTTATGGTACCCGGTAAGTTTCTGTATTTTCTCCAAATTCGGTACAAGGCAGCCCTTTTCGAACAGGCACGCTAGTACGTCAAGGCGTACATCGTCGTCAATCCGTTTTTTTTCGACTTTTTTCCTCTGCGCCATTTGAGCACCAATTGTCAGAATATTTAAGCCAAATGCCTTTGTCTATCATATTATGATATCTAAATACACCTAAGTTATATATATACCAGTGGTATAAACTAATTGTAACCTAAGTGAAGGAGAAGACCAAATGGCTACGAAAAACCCGATCTCGTAAAAAAGGGATAAGGGGGAACAGGCTCACCCAGCCAATGGGAATTACTTGTCGCGGTTCCCCTCCTTTCCCACCTTTTTGGCAGCAAGGAATGAGTAAGCAACCAGCGCGAGCCCAATTACGAACAACACGCCGGCGGCAATTTCCAGGTTTATGAAGATCCGGGTTATAAGCGAGTTTAGAATTCCTGTAAGCATGGTGGTTGCGAAGGCAGGCGCGCCGCTTAGCTGTTTCTCGAGTTGGCTGAAGAGCTGGGGGGTGAGCATTGATGCGCTGAACAACAAACCGCCGAGCAGCAATGACGAAATCAGCAAGGGTAAACCTACCCAGCGCAACTTGAGTTTCTTCGACTTGCGGTTGATGAAAAAGAGTAATGCTAGCAATACTAATATCGTAATGAGTGAGCCAACTATGGCTGTGTTGATCATTGCAACGACTTCCCTTACTTGCTGAATTTGGGGCCCATTGGGAATCAATTCAACAGAATCCGGAAGTCCCTGGCCGAAACCGCTACCGAGATCAGCAGTTTCGCCTGGCCTGCCGATTC
Source organism: Nanobdellati archaeon (assembly GCA_018304505.1). GTDB lineage: Archaea > B1Sed10-29 > B1Sed10-29 > B1Sed10-29 > JAGVWA01 > JAGVWA01. The sequence goes on along the minus strand of JAGVWA010000003.1, from coordinate 3,203 downwards.
CATCGGTTCCACTGATCATTTCCCGGATGTCGAAGCCCTGTTCATTTAGTTGCTGCAGCAGCTTCTGTCGGCTTTGTTCGGTCACGCAGCTTGGCAACGGCCCCTCGAGCTGAGGTAGCTCGAACAAACCGCACGCAGGAATGGCACTTACAACGTCCTCGTTTGAGATTTCCTCGCCAGCCAGTATTTTTGGCAACAGCACCTTTGCTTCAGGGGTCATGCACGACGGACCAGATTCACCCTCCACCTGTTGCTGTTCCTGTCCTGGTTCGCAATCAGGCACTGATTCTATCATCACATTTGTGAGGGTGTCCAAGAGAGCTGGTTTTATTTCAACTAGTGAGATGTTGGTATTCAACTCTTGCGTTTCGCCGTTAACATATGAGAATAAGTTAATGGTGATGTTTTTGAGTTGGCCCTTCAGGTCGGTTTCAATTTCTGGATTGCTCTTTAGCTCGTTGCTTATCGCATCTATGAGTTGTTGACCCGCTTTTTCTGCCCCTGGTTCCCCATCTTCAAAAGCGCCAACTGCCTGTTCGAGAATTGTTGTTATTTCTATCTGGTCTATCGTCTGCACATAAATGTCTGGCGTTAGCAGGGTTTGCTTTGCACTCCCGATAAGAATAAGCGTTGGCAGCGTCAGTACTATGAGTAAGGTGAAAAACAGTGACCCAATAAGTCGCGGCGCACCCATGCATCTTCATTGTGTACTTTGGGGTATTAAATGATTCTGTACCTTCGCCCAGTTAATTCGCCCTCTGCCTCAACCAGGTTTAACTTTGTCATGTTGTTCATGTAATTCCGGTATGACCTGTCAGTTGTGGGTTTATCGACGTCTTCCAAGTACCGTTCGTACAGCTCCTGCGTCTTCAGCTCGCCGTGCTTTTCCAAAATCAGGTAAAGCGATTTCTCATGAGGATTCAGCCTCTTCAAGGCCTCGGTTTTACGGTAGTACCTTGTTGTGCCGAAGCTCTTTTCGATGTGCTCCTGCGTGATCTGTACCACATCCTGTTGTTCTGCGAACAGCGCGGCCTTTCTTAGGGTTTCTATAGCGATTCTGACGTCGCCGCTGCTGATTCGCGCAATCGTGTCGATTTCCTTTTGCTTTATCGCGCCCCGCATTAAGGCATAGTCGATGCGCTGCTTTAGTATGTCCGCGATCTCTGAGGCCCTGTATGCCGGAAACTCGATAGTCTCGCTGGCCAGCGAGCTCTTGATTCGCGAGTCCAGATTCATGAGTGCGTACTGGTCGTTGGAAATCATTATCAGCCCAGTTTTCGAGCGCGCGAGGTCGTACAGCAGGGAATCGTCAGTCATGGCGTCTACTTCGTCAAGGCACAGAATCAAGCGGTTGTCCTGCTGGAACTTGTCTAGCTTGTCCATCAGTTCTGAAATCGAGTGCCTGTAATTGGTAAATATGTTGATCTGTGAAAACACATCTTGCAGCACGGCGTGTGGCGTGTTCTTTTTCCAACAATTGACATATGCTGTCTTTACATCGCAGTGCTGTTTCAGCTCATTCATGATCCACTGCGTCAGCAGGGTCTTGCCAGTGCCTGTTGGCCCGTGTATAAACACGTTCCTGGTCTTCATGTTCTGTATCGCTGGCTGCAGCGCTTGGGCCACAAACTGTTTTTGCCCGTCCCGGTGCTGGATTTCCTCGGGCACGAAGGCCTCTAGCAGGGGCATCTCGTTCTTGATAACGATTTTTTCCTTCTGATAGAACAAGTTTTGCGTCATTGTAATCATGGAAGCATAAGCTTTCCGAGAATATAAAGCTTTTGGGCCGTCTTACACTACACACTGCAGCGTCTTACACTACGCGCGGCCCTTTTTCGAGTCACTCCAACCCGAAGGCCTTTCTGCGTTCCGCGCGCGCCATGGGCTTGAGCTTGCCGCTTTTTATGCCTGCTTCAGCCTGTGCGTCGAGTTTTTTTAGCTCTGCAATGAATTCAGGGTTCAGGTGATTGATTTTCCCCCCAAAGGTGTCCATGTAGCACTTTAAGTTTGGGTCGAATTCCACTTCCATGCACTATCAAGGATCTTGGAGAATAAGTATCTTTGTTTGTAGCGCTTATGCTTGCCCCGTATTCAACAGACCGGTTTCGAAATCCTCGCCAGTATAGAGAACGATTTCTTGGATTTGGCCCCTGCGCTGGTTGATTGCCAGGTCTGCGACCTCTCGCCTCTGGCCGTTTACTAGTGCGAAGCGTTCTGGAATAGGGTCACAGATAGCTGGAATCACTGTTTCTTCCAGCCGCGTTAAGCCGCCTAGTCGTTGTATAATGGTGTCGAAGTCGTTATCTCCCCGATATGCGGTCGTTATGTTCCACATATGTTCATTTATGCAACGAGATGTATTTAAAGATATATGCAAATGTTTTTATTTCCCTGAATTGAAAAACCATAATGTGAAGTTAGTATGTGGGACAGAGAAACAGTAGAGTCAGGATCGCCGAAATTGAGGGAACTGAAAGACGTGTCCCTGGCGTGCGTAAACACAGCCACACTTGAAATCAAGCGGGACTTTAGAAGCGCCATCAAAATTTTCGCCCTTGACGGTGGGTCGCTGCTGACGTATGACGCGGACGGGAAGTGGACGCACGTTACCGACGGCGAAAAAAACCGAGATGCAGAAGGACTTAAAGATGAGTTAATGGGAAAGCTTGAAAAAAGAATCGCGGCACTTGGCAATGACGACCCGGTGTCTGTTAATGACCGAGCTTTCTTAGAAGCGATTTCAGGCGAGTGAAAAAAATGTGGCTTGATCAAGAAGTTTTTGAGCGGAAGATGGGTGAAATCAACACAGCCCGTGCAGAGCGCGATTTTGGCAAGGGCCGTGAACTCGCGAGGTCGCTTGAAGGAAGGCTTGTTGAAGAAGTTTCATTGGGTAGTGATGCGCTTTTGGACATTGGCGTCAGGCAAAGGTATGGCCTTGGTTCATTTCAGTCTGACACAGAGGGATATGAAAACGCTAGGTGGAAGGCCGAGCAGGCCACAGAGCAGCTCAGGGAGCTCTGGGGCAACCATAGATTGATGTTTTCTGAGCTAGACTTGAAGGACTACTTTTGGGGCGTCTAAAGCCTTTGTATGCGTTTTTTTACACGAGTATTATGTCTAGTTCTGTTTCGTCGCGTTTGGTGTTGTTTCTTTTTTCGTCTGGGGGTACTCCGGCGTGGTCTTCGTATTTGTATATTGCGGCG
>JAGVWA010000011.1 GCA_018304505.1 Nanobdellati archaeon | reverse complement strand
GGGTCAACTTCTAGCAGTCTACCAAAAGCTATTTATAGATACGATGTATAATTATACCGGAGATGACAACTAATGTGGGACGGCGGAACAGGAACAGGATTCTTCGGAACAGCACCTATAAAAATTAACCCTAATCGCCTTGGTTACCTGACTGCTGAAGAGGCTGCACGCTTGCTAGCAGAAGATCCATCAGAATTTGTCAAGGAAATGCTGAACGTGCTAGAGCCGTTGGAAGACGAAGACCCACGCTACTACCAAACCCTAAAAAATATACCTATGACCATCTAATTCTGCAAAACAACATCTAATTCTGCAAAAAGCTTATAAAGCGGAACAGCCAAATTATTCTACGTGATTATCTAAGTGATTAGTTATGTGGAACGAACCAATTCTAGAATACAAAAGCGACGGAGCGCTTGCTAAACGGCGAGCGGCGCTGGTGAACGCTGTTGACGAACTGAGTACTTACGGCGATGATCCTGGCGCGCGAACGTTGCGCAAGGAATTTGAAGCGGAAATCGTTGGCATCGAAGGCCATTTTGCGTTGCTGTGCGACGCGGACGGGCGCACAACTGAGAGGGGAAATTTAATTGTGGGGCACCCTGACAAGAGCTGAAGCAGAATGCGCAGCCAGAAAACTTGCCGTTGAGGCAATGATCGACCAGCCTGGTGTAAAGGTCGACAGCACTATAGCTGTCCTGGAAACAGAAATCGCGGCGCTGGAAGGCCTACTGCGTGGCGCTCAACAACCTGTGCCACGATCATTCTAACCCCAAAAGATCATCAATCTAAAATCTCGTCCAGCTTCCGCAAATTGCGCTCTAAAATCGAAGTGCGCAAACCCCGTGTTCCCGAAAGGCCCTGCGGCTTCTCTCGTTCCCCGGCTTCCTTCAGCGCCCTGGTTCGGCCGTACACTGGAAGTTCAATTGTTTTGCTGAACAGCACGCCTGTTTTGCCGCTGCCAAACAAGCCAGGATAAGTTTCCGTTTGCTCAAAACCGTGGCGCCTGAAAAAACCAGTCAATGCAGCTGATGAGCGCGGCACAACCATTTCCACCGTGCGCCCTGCGTCCAGCGTGCTGGTGATCGCATCAAGCAACTGCTTCCGCGTGCCCTTTTTCTCAAATGCCTTAAGAATTCTTAAGAACACTATCTTGGTCTTTCTTCCACGGGGCTGCGCGATAATGAAACCCGCTGGCTTTTCATCGACAAATGCGAGCAGCATCTGGTTCTGCCGCGGGTACTTGATCCAGTCCATCATCGGGTAACTGCCGAACTTTTTGCCGCCCTTCGGGTTTGTCTTGTCGTAGATCATCTTCAGGGTCTCAAAATCCTCGATTCCCACGTGCCTTATTTCTGCTGCCACCATGCTATTTCCCCAAATTCTGTTTTCCCAAACTTTTTGGGTTTTTCCCAAAGTTTACTTTCCGGGCTTTTTCTCTCCCGCTTCAGCCTCTTGCTCCTGCGCCTTGCTTCCTCCGCTTTTTTCGATTTTGTCCATGCGCCGCAGCAGGTTTTCGAGGTCGTGCGCGAGGTCGTCGCCCGTGTCTGTGAGTTCGATGATCTTAATTCTGCCTTGCCCGGTGGTCGTAATCAAATTTTGACGCTCAAACTCCTTCAGGAGGTTTGTCAAATGGGGGTACGTGCAATCGATTTCCTTGCACAGCATGCTTGCATACCAAACCCTGTCTTTTTGCGCCAGGGAGGCAAGGGCGCGCACCGGTTTTTGCTTAAAGAAAAGGGCACTTATCATGAGTCTCACCTAAACAAAATATAATAAGACGAAGTATATAAATGTTTGCCGTTACGATTTAATTTATAGGTTTTAAAACATATTTTATTTTTTATACTTTACGCTATAATCAATTTAATTTATAAACAAAAACCATTAAGATATATCATATATAAGTGGCACGCTAAAGGTGAGGGTTCTGCGAATACGGGTGCTATGCGGCTGCTGGCGTGGCTTGGGTGGTATGCTGAGTGGGTGGGGGGCGTAATGTGTGTGTTTGTGCTGTGGTTTGGCTTGTGGGCGCCTTGGGCGTGGGCGCATGCGGTGATGCCCAAGCACGTGTGCTCAGGTGTGTTGTGCCCAAAGTGAGGATTCTGTGCTCAGGGCCCCAAACATTGGATCTTACACTACACGCAGCAGATCTTACACTACAGAGGGGTTGTGGGGGTTCGTGCGGGGGTACCGAGCCCCCATGCTCGCGGGTGGGTTTTATGCTCGCGCCCAGGGGCGTGCGGTTCGTGCTCAGTTTGCCGGGCACAATGTGAGGGTTTGAGCACAAGTCTTAAATACCCCCTATTCTTACACTACAACATGGTGTATTCAAGGTATGTGCGGTGTGGGAAGCCCAATTGTAGGTGCGCCCGCGGCCAGCTTCACGGGCCTTACAGGTACAGCTCGCAGCGTGTGAACAAAAAGGGAAACGTGAGCGTTCGCACCGTATACGAAGGCAAAAAGTAGAAAAAAGACCGAAAACCAGGGGGTCACTTCCGGTATTCAAGCGCTGAAGCTAGAAAAATGAGGGTTGATCCCAAAGTGAGAGTTCAGCCCCTCAGCATGCCTTGACTGGGTGTAGGAGGAGCCTCGACGTGTCTACAGTTATATTTACAAAGCCCCTGTTCTCGATCTTATATCCAAATCTGCTCTTTTCGAGCGCCTTCACAAACTCAGTGAGAGTTATCATGCCCAACAGCCCCAATACCTTTATATACCCTGACTACGTATTCATTTCTTGACTAACGCTTGTTAGTCAGAGTCACGCATCTTAGTCATAGAACGTGTGTCTTAGTCAAATTGTAGTCATGGTGACTAGTCATGACTACTATATAAACCTATCGGTGACTAAGTCCGTGACTAATGACTACGCCTGCGGGCTATCAAAAATGACTACGGAGAATTGATATGTGGTTTGAATCGTATGGTTTCAAGGAAAACCCCTTCGACATTAGGCCCCACCCAGAAAAGTTTGTGGGTAGGGTGAGTGAACTTAAAAAAATTAAGGAAAGCATCCACAGCGGAAACATCACCGCTGTTGTTGGCTACGCAGGAAATGGCAAGACAACGATGCTGAAGCTGCTTGCCGGTGAACTTGGGACTGACTTTAACATGGTCTATCATGACTGTAGTCAGGCCCCAGCAAGCGAGTTTTCCATGACTAAGCTCATGACTAAACCCCGGCGCCTGCTCGGCCTGCTTGACGGCGGGGCGTACTCAAGCAAAGACAAGGTCGTGCTACTTTGCGACGAGATCCAGAAGCTTGATGAAGACAAGACCGAGGAAATCAAGGCTTTCTTCGACTCTGGTGTGCTTAAGGCCGTGGTGTTCTCAACCATTGACTACGCAAACATTGTTGATTCAATGAAACACCGCATTTCAGACACCATCGAGTTGCCAAAGTTCAGCTCAGATGACTTGATTGAGCTGATTAAAAAGCGCATGGACGGTGGCGTTAACCCGTTCACGAGCCAAGCCTTACACGAGCTCGCGGTCAGGAGCGACCTGAACGCCAGGAACGTGCTCAAAAATGCGGAGAAGATCTGCCGCGAACTGCACGAGACGCACAACAAGGAGCACAGCATCAACAGCAACACCATTGCCTCAATCATTGGCAAGCATAGTCACGCCTTGGCGGAACTTGACAAGCGCGTGCCCGTGGAGCTATCACCCACCTCTACCCTGGTGCGCATTGTGAAGGAATCAAACGAGAAAATCGCAGAAAACACCCGGTCGCTGGAAATAAACGAACTCGAGTCGAGGTTGTCGCCGCTGCAGTGGAGCATAGTCACGTGTCTTAGCGACTCAAACAAGCCCATGACGTACGAGCAGATAGCCGAGCAAACCGGAAAAACAAAGGGCAGCATCGCAAAGCAGCTCTCTCGGCTTGCGCTCGTGAGCGACGTGCACATCATGAGCAAGAAGGGTCTAACAGAACCCGTGGTGAAAAAAATCTCGCGTGACAACGGGCAGGTCTTTGACCTAGAGGAAAAAATCAGGTTTGTGCTCGCAAACAAGTAATCCTTGACTTGCTGGCCGGGTTTGGCGTTCCTGGTTGGGGGTTGTTTCAACGCCCCGCGCTGGGGGGCTACTTCCAGTATTTCGTTGTGCGGCTTCTGAAAACGAAAGAATTATAAACCCCTGCTTCCTATTTCTCATTGGCGAAACATCATGACAGTAGAGCTATCACGCATGTACGGTATGGACATCTTCAGCGCAGAAGCGGGTTATGTTGGCAAGGTCCATGACATAATCCTAGACCTAGAAATGGGGGGTGTGCTCAAGCTCACAACGCAGGCCCTGCGGCCAATGAGCAAGGAAGAAGCACGTGTAATGGCTCGGGACATGTCGGTTTCATACTCAAACGTTTTATCAGTTAAGGACATTGTGCTTGTACAACGGCGTGGGGGCCCGGCTTATAGCCCCGAACCAGAAGAACACGCGCCAGAACCGCAAAGGGCGGTACGCTCAAGGACTAGCAGCACGGGTTTGTACAAAAAGTCGCCAGCCCACCTGATCAGGCACCACAGACGATAGGGGCCCAACACGTACCGCAACACAACACCCACAACCCCAAAACAACCCCAACCACAACACACCCAAAAACCAACCAACAACCCAACACCCACAACACACCAAAATCATCGCTAAGCAACCCATTTTTGTCAAACAACCAACACGGTCAAGCGACCAGCTTCCACCCACAACCAACCCAAACGAACCAACAAAAAACCCAAACCAACCCCCAAAAAATGCACAAACAACCCCAACCAAAACCCAAACCAGCCCCAACCAAACCAATCAACAACCGAATCAACCAACAATCAAACCAATCAACAACCGAACCAATCAACAACCGAACCAACCAACACACCAACAGATACATTATATTATATTATATATACGTATTATATTATATATACGCAATTACTTTCTACTACTACAACTACCGATTTCTGAAAAACCGAATACTGGAACTATTGGGCCGGAGAACTGCTGGGCTGGAGGTGTGGTCTGAGAACTGTTGAGCCGGACACGTGGTCTGACATGTGCCGAACCTACACAGCCCGCAGGATTACGCCAAGTCCGAGAAAGCACCCATACTTTTTTATACCTTAAATGAAAGATTAAGCCATGGTGCACTACAGCAAGGACCTCGCCAAGATGAAAACGCTGGAGTTCTGCAGGTACCCAATTCCCAGAAGCGCGACAGAGATCGCGCGGCACCTAAGAGACACCGTTCCGGGCTTTTACCCGAAAACGCCGGACAAGAAGGTCAGCAGGTTCGTGCAGGATGATGTGCTTGCAGACCTCGTTGCCAAGAACATTTTAGTAAAGTACACCCCAGACACCCGGCGCGTCGGGGTTTCCATGAGTATGGGAGATACAGGGAGCGCTGGGGGTGACTGGGCCAAGATCCGGGCCCTGATGAGGATTCACCACGCAAACCAGGATCTTACACTACCGCGCAACCTCACTGCATTGTATCAGGTGAACTTCCTGTACCTCGACGACGCGTTCTTCATGTACAACCTGCCCGTCCTACAAGAACATAATTTCGACCTCATTACGCTGTTCTATCCATTAGTCAGGGACCGAAAACTGACGGACTTCCTGTGGCACGCCATCAACCTGTTCATGTGCTACACCGACCCGGCATACCGGCACGTGCTGCAGCTGGAAATGCGCTCGCTGGACTTCTCGGATAGGGAGCAGACCCTCATCGACGCCACACTGGAGTTCTATCCAGAGTTCAGGTCTTTCTTCGAGCGATTTCCGTTCAAACCAAACATTGAGACGGCCAAGGAGTTCCTGGCGTTGCTCTGACGCAGTATAAATGGGGCCAGCAGCACGAAGAGGGCGGTATATACAAAAAAGAAGCAGACGGCACAAATAAAGCGGATAGTATAAAAGAAGGTCGGTTAAAGCCCAAAAAGACCCCCGAGCACAAAACAGGTATAATTTTATATCTGTTTATGCTAAAAAATGATTATTTTAACCAAAACAGGTATATTTTTATACTAAAAAATGCAGAATACAGGCATGAAGAAGTACATAGTGCTAAGTTATTTGTTCAAGCGCCCAGAGGGCCTCACAGCTCAAGAGCTAGCAGAAAAAACACAGACCGCGTTGCCGAACCTGTACACTCAGCTAGCAGCACTTAGGACGGATGGCCTGATAACGAAAAAAGGAAAAACGTACATAGCAAACCCAGCAAGTGAAAAGGCCAGGAAGCTGATTTTGCTAAGGGAAATAGCACCAAAGGACTACCTCTTCCTGATTTCGCCGGGAACAGAAAAGCTCCTCAGACTGCTGGCCGGCAGCAAGAGTTTAGAAATTGCAAAAAACGCTAGCCTCAACGGCATAAGAAAGACAAGGCAGTTGCACAGGTTAAAGATCGCGCTGATAACGAAAAAGAGGCCGCTGACGGCAAGCCTACGGGCCAACGAAACGATAGCAAGAACACTGTTGGATTACTTCAACATTGTGCCAAGGGTAACTGCTGATGAGTACTTAGAATTTTTGGAAAAGCTTGAGAAAACAGCAGCAAGAAAACCGCGGGGGGCACAATCGGACAAGGGGATAAAGCAGGCGTGTGACGAGCACTATGTGCAAGGAGGGGATTACTTTCTTGACAAAGCAAGGGCATATGCCCCAGATGAGAGAATAATGATACAACTGGCCAAAATTGGCGAAATCACTAAACAGCATGCGTATTATCTGAAGAGCTTGCCAGAAGCAACGAGGGACGAGTTGGAAAAGCAGCGGAAATATAGGTACGTGTACAACACAAATCGGATAGAGGGAAACCCCCTAACCGCATCAGAAGTCACCAAGTACATCACCGCAGGAACCTTTCCCAGGTACGCAAAAGCTAAGGACCTGCATGAAACGATAAATACCGCAGAGGCTTTTGAGTGGGCGCAGCAAAAGTCGGCGAGCGACTTTGACGGGGCGCTGATAAAAGATCTGCACTATTTTATAGAAAAGAACATCAGCAAAAGCGCCGGCAAGTACAAGGCGGGCTACAACGTGGTTGGAAACCACCCCACAACGCCGCCGGTGCACGTAAAAGAAAGAATGCGTTCACTGATGACGTGGTACAGGGAAAACAAGGACACGCTGCACCCATTTATTTTGGCATCTGTTGTACACCAGCAGTTTGTTATGATTCACCCGTTTCAAGACGGCAACGGCAGGGTAGCTAGATTGATTTTCAATTTGCTCATCTCGAGAGATTATTTTCCAGTTACCTTCGAAGCAGATTCAAAAGAAAGGTACTACCAGGCAATCGAAAACAACAGCATGAGTCAGTTTCTTATTTATGCCACGGCACTTTACACAGAGCAATACCTGTGAGGTGCACTGACAACGGCGCGGCCAGCGTAAACTTTAAATTACAGCGCGGCGTAAAAAGCTTAAGCAGGAACAAGCAATAGATTACAGAAGCTTATAAACAACAGATTACAGCGGATTACAAGCAATAGATTACAGCAGATTACAAGCAATAGATTACAGCGGATTATAAACAACACAAGAAAAGGGAGATATTTATGCAACAAGCGGATTTTGACGTAATCATTGTTGGGGCAGGCCCCAGCGGCAGCGCCTGCGCTATCTACATGGGAAAGGCGGGCAAGCGCGTCCTCTTAATAGACAAGGCCACGTTTCCCCGGGACAAGACCTGTGGTGATGCCATCTCGGGAAAAAGCATGGCGATCCTCAAGGACCTTGATTTGGTGGACCGAGTTGCAAAAACGGGAGCGGCAAAGATCAACGGCGTACTCATCTCGAGCCCAAAAGGAATTGCGGCAGAGATCGACAACCCAAAACCAGATGAGACGTTTCTCGGTTTTGTGTGCAAGCGCCAAATGTTCGACAACCTGGTGTTTCAAGAAGCCAAAAAACACGCAACGGTAATGGAAGGCCTCGCTGTTATGGATTTGATTTTCGACAACAGCAGGGTTGTTGGAATAAAGGCCAAGGACGCAAAGGGCCAAGACCACGAATTCATTTCTCGCATGGTTGTTGGTGCTGACGGGGCCACTAGTGTCGTTGCCCAAAAGTTAGGGCTGGAGTTGATGGATCCCCCAAACACGAGTATCGCGGTGCGCGCGTACTATGATGGCGTCGAGGGAATGACGAATCGCATAGAAATTCATTTTGTCGACGAAGTGATGCCCGGATATTTCTGGATCTTCCCAACTGGCGACAAAAACGAAGCTAATGTGGGCTTGGGCATGCTGGTTGATGCGCGCCAAGAACGGAACGTGAATCTAGTTAAGCTGATGGACGAAATCGTTGAAAAAAACCCGCTGATGAAAGGTCGCTTCAAGAACGCGAAGAAGAAGGGCAAGATAGTTGGCTGGAACCTGCCACTTGGAAGCAAGCCGCGGGAGATGGTTTTTGATGGGGCACTGCTAATTGGCGACGCCGCCGGCCTTATTGACCCGTTCAGCGGCGAGGGTATTGGAAACGGCATGCTGAGCGCCCGTGTGGCATCAAAGGTGATTCTAAAGGCCTTTTATGATAACGATTTTTCAAAGCAGAACCTTGGCGAGTACCGCGATGAACTACTGAAGGAAATTGGGGGTGAATTTAAGAACTCGACAAGGCTCCAGAGATTCTTAAAGCACAAGTGGCTTCTCAACTTCGCCATAAAGCGCATACATGCGAGCAAGGAATTCAGGGACATGCTTGCCGGAACGTTCATAAACGAGTCGCCGATCGATCGAATCTCGATAACCCCGGGAACCCTCTGGAGAATGCTGATCGCACGCTGAAGAAGCCACCAGGGAAAACTTTAAAAAGACCATGTGGGTTATTGGATTGTTGATCTTATGTGGGACATCCAATTACATTACGACGCTGCACGCGCCGACGAGACCAAAAAAATGTTTGCCGCTGCAAGGCGTTTGGAGCAAACAGACGTTGACACAGGCCCAGACCAGGGGTGGGATCCTGACGATGAATTCCCTGATGATGATCTGGATGGCGATTTCCCAGACGACGATGACACAGATTATGATTCGGACGACGGCGAGTCATATGGGGAAGACGGCGACGTGTTCTAATAACTAATTTTAATATCCAAATATACAACCCGTGCGCAAACATTTATATACCGCACGACCCAGTAACCACAAGATCAGATGTGGGACATTAGAACCGTAACCGACCCAAGTAAACTTGAGTGGTTGCGAAAAACAGCAATAGCTAGTGCAAATAACCCAGCGGTGCTTTCTGAGATCGCCCCGGGTAACGCGGAACTGGGGGCAAAAGAGGGGCCGGTTCTAAATGCGCACGTTTTACTACCGCACGGGATTTTGATTGAACAAGGTGATGATTCAGAAAGCACACGAAGCGGCCTGCTTTTGACAGATGGCCCAGAGGGGGCGCATGCTTCAGAGATCGCCAGGAGAATTGCATCTAGCGCCCTTGAAGAGCAGGTGCGCAGCACGCTTGAGTTTATGGAAATTCAAAAGCAACGGAAGATGCTCGACGAAACGGAGAGAGAAATAAGAGAAGCCGTGCACAGGACCGATGAGTTTGTTGGGTGTGTACGGAGCTTGTATGACATTGAGGACTTATTTGAAAAAGACGACCAGGATTAAACAATCCCCGCGGGCTTTAATTTAGCCGAGAAAACCAAAACAGTTATATACTGCGCGGTGCAATAACCTTAAGATTAGCATGTGGGACATAACAACGATACACGATCCAGATCAACTAGACGGCCTGAAACGAAAAGCGCTGTTTAGTGTAGAACACCCTGAGATACACCGTGACGCAAAAGATATGGGGGAATACATTGAAATCTCAGTCTTGCCCATACACGAGGCGCACATCATTCCTGGCAAGCGGATTTTGCTTGATGTTGAAGGCAGCGATAGCCTGCTTTTGACAGATGGTGCAAGGGGTGACCACGCGACGGCAATGGCGCGTAAAATTGTACGGGAAAGGGTTGCCGATGTTGTTGCTGGCAATGCCGCCGTTGCTATTGTAGATGCTCAAATCGAGGCCATAACAAGTGTGAGAAATGATAGGGTTGACATGGTAAACAATACCATTGACCAGATTCGCGCACTAGAGGACGAATATGGGAAAGACGCCCTGCGCAATGACGATTGATTAACTGATTATTTATTCAGTGTGCCGCCTTGCGTAGACGTACAGCCATTTTTGTTTTGGGTTAACGTGGCCAGTGTTCGTTGTGTCCGTGCCGGTTGTGTCCGTGCCGGTTGTGCCCGTGCCGGTTGTCTCTGCGCCCGTTTCTGCTTCCGTGCCAGTTTCTGCTTTTAGGATCTCGAAGCCATTTTTTATCAGCAGGTCTTGTATTTCAGCTTCTGAGTAGTATGATTCGTACCGCGGCCGGCCATACGTTTCTGTTTCGTATCCCGGTTTTTTCTTTCCATATTTAAGGCTCAGAAACAGCACGCCACCTTCCTTGAGTACGTTGCGCAAGCTTTGTAACGCGGCGCGGGCATGCTCTTTTGGCACGTGAAGAAAAGTGGCGTTGCACCAGACGCCGTCAAAATGACGAGACTTGAACGCCAAATTTAGGATATCCATTTTGTAGAACGTTACGCCTGGCACGCGTTTTTTGGCGGACTCTATCGCGGTTTTGGATGCGTCGATGCCGGTGACTTCGTAGCCTAGTCCTTGGAAATATTTCGAGTTGCGGCCGGGGCCGCACCCCGCGTCTAAAATCAGCTTGCCGTGCAGCAAGTCTATGAATTTTCCCAAATGTGACGAGTCAAGGGGTTGATTAAACTGAGTGTCTAGGTCTGCCTCAGAAATGTTGTCGTATGTATCAATCGTCGTCAGGGTTTCTTTTAATTGCATGAAAATCAAGTCACGCGGGGCTAGAAGTTGATGGCCAACATGGATTGCTCGATGCCGTAGCAGCTTACCTGTAGTTCGCGGCCGTCCCCAGTGTCGATTTTAACTGTTGGGCCAGTGAATTCCTGGAGCGTTCTTACGCGCTTTCCCTCAAATTCATCGTACACTGCCTTGGGTACGAAATGCACGGTCGGCAGGCCCTTTCTGCGCGGCTCATACACAATGAAATGGGTACCGTTTTCTTGAATGTCCTCGGTTTCGTGTATGTAGTCTTCAGGCTTTTCCCTGACGTTTTTGACGAAGGCCTGGAATTCTTTCGCATAGCTCATTTTGTCTTGTGTCGTAATTTTTGGTGGGTTTATTGGAATCGCGTCAGCATTCATCTTTGGATCACCCGCTACACCTTGTCTTAATAACCCCGAATTCATTAATTAGCCTTCCGGTGCCCGTGGTATAACTAAGGTCAATGTCCACAACAATGGGCTCATCGGTGTCGCACTGCGTGTTGCAGTCAAACTCGTCCAAGATCGATCTGCCAGGACGCAATTCACCAAGACTCGTTGTTGCGTTGCAGTGCCCCGAATAGTTCAGCGAGATGTTTGCAAGTCGGGTTTCTCCAGATTGTCTCCACGCAACCGAGGAGTTCGTGCCGGTGTTGTAGAAGGCGAAGTCGTCAGGGAACACGGTTGTGAATTTTGAAACGTCTTCCTGCGTCACCCCGTGCCCGAAAAGCCCGCTGCCGAAAATCACTATGCCAATGACCCCTACTATGATCATTGCCCACAAATACAGCATGATGAACTCAAATGCACCCTGGCCGCGCCCGCCGCGTTTCATGTTACAACTGAAACACGGCGTGTTTATAAGGATTTTGACAAACGGGCATAACCGGTGTCTGGAGGCTGCATCACCGTAGCTGTTGTTTTTAAAGAAATTTTAGATCGGTATTTAAACAGGAATTAGCAAATAATAATTATAATGGCAGAAGCAACCTTTGAAAAACAAATTATGGGGAAATTGGTGCACATGGAGAAGACCATAAATTACATAATGGAATACATAGAAGATACACGATTAACTAAAGAGGAAGAACAACTTCTGGAAGAAAGCCACAAGAACCAGAAGGATGGAACGCTACTTTCTAGCAAAGAATTGAGAAAGAAATTGGGACTATGATGTTTGAAATTTTTTATGACACAGCCAGAAAAATTTCTAGACAAGCATGATAAACACACAGCTAGCAGAATAATAAATAAAATTGAGGGTGCGCTTGGGGAGAACCCAGTTCCACACAATGCCACCACAATAACCGGTGAGCACGGGGTTTTTAGGGTTAGAATAGGTAATTACAGGGCACTTTATAGGATTGACTATTCAAGCAAAAAAATCGTTGTCATGAAACTGGACAAAAGATCCCGGGTCTACGATTAAGGCGTGCCCCGGAACGAGGCCGCGTTTCATACTCTGCCCAAGTGTCATGTCTCAAAGACACAAGGTTTGTATAAAAGGATTTTGACAAAACAAGATAGCGGGGAGTAGATTTGAACTACTGACCTTCGGGTTATGAGCCCGACGGGCACTCCTGGCTGCCCCACCCCGCTATGCAATAAGGGTTCTGAAAAGAGGGGTTTATAAAAGTATCTCACGCAATAATAAATGTGCTTGGATGATGAAGATTTTGAGTACCTGACTTTTTGAATGAAGATTGATAGGCGGACTGACAAGCACCGTATCTCTTGGGCAGGTTATCGCCTGAATGGGTTCATCTGGCCACCCATGCGCCATCGTCTTGCGTAAACAATGGCCAAAAGAACCACGAGGATCGTCAGGATCATGACGTAGTTGTCCTTCACTGCCATTGCGCCGGTTGCCAGGCCGGTTGGAGAGAATGCCGACACGGCCTGTGTTTTTACGGGAATGTTTGCACTTTCGCCGTCATGCGTCACCGTTATCGTTGGGGTTCCTTTAACATTTGTGAACACGCGCCTTTCAGAATCAGTTGGCGTTAAGCCAGTGATTGTCGTCTCACGGCACTGCTCATCATCGCATACCTGTATGACGGTGCTGTCAACCTGAATGTTCCCTGTGTTTGTTACTGTGGTTTCGAGCACACCAGTTGCAGTAACTTCTGCTGAGCCATCAACTGCAGCTTCCTGATTCAGATATACCTGCCGCTGCGCCTGTTTCTGGCCGAGCGTTGCGAAAACCGTTAGTGTGCCAGCTGGAAAGTAGTTCGTTAGGATGATTTGCTCTGTCGCGCCGCTGGCGACTTCTTTTGAGTAGAGGGCCGTTCCCGCATCGGTTTTGATTTCCAAGATCGCGTTTCCGTTTACAGGACCGCCTGATTGGTCTAGTGCAGTAACCGTGGCCTCTAGTTTTTCATTAGGCGAAAACTGGTATTTGTTCGTGGACAGGACGACGAGAGAGGTAATGGCCTTGACGAGGACGCTAATTGTTTTTTCTGCCGTATTTCCGTTCGAGTCGGCTTTCACTGTTATTGTGTAGTTTCCGGGCGCCGTTATTTGGGGCGCAATTATATCGATTGTCTGTTCGCCGTTTATTTCCCTGGTAGTGGTGGTGCCGAAGCCGGCAATGGTTATGTTCGTCACCCTGGGTTGCCCAAAGGAGTCTTTAGCGGTTAAGCTTATTGGAATGATCTCGAGCGGCTCTGCTGTTGTCTTGCCAGGGTTGACATCGAGAGCCAGTTCATCGAAAATGTCAATAATGAGAGTTAGGTTGTTTTTGTTTCCATACTGGTCCTGTGCGCTCAAGGAGATGGTTTTTTCACCGGCAGAGCTGAAACTGAAAACCGCGTTGTCGATGTATTCTGTCTTGCCAGACTGGATTTTCGTTATGCTCCAGAGCTGCGTGTCAGTAAAGGCGTAAGCGCTGATGGCGATCTCGTCGTTTAGCATCGCCTGTTGCCTGTTCAAGGAATAAATTATGTCGAGGTTATTTTCCACGGTGTAAGCTATGTTGAGGCCCAGGAAACAGTCTGAGTAGATTTTAAGGTTTTTGTTTCCCGCCGAGTTTGGAAGTGAGTTGTTTCCAAAAAGGCCTTCAAGCGACATGATTTCGCCAGCATAGAAGCGCCGTGTTGTCTGCGTTACGAGCTGGTCATTGACACTCAGGTAACTTGTTCCGGAGCACGAGGTGTTTGAACCGACAAAGCCGATGAGCCTGATCTCTTCACCAACGTGGAATGTTGAGCCGCTTTTTGGCGAAACTATCTTGGCCTGGGCGAAGCCCGTGGCGAGCAACAGAGCCATGAGGAGTAATACCGCTTTTTTCATGCAGCCTAACAACGCTTGTCGCGTATAAAAAACTTCTTAGTGGGCAAGTTATTTAAATCCTGTCTTATTTGTTTTATCATGTCAAATTATAAGGTGCTTTTTGTATTGGTGTTTCTTTTGGCGTCAGTGATTGCGCAGAACGCCTCTACCTATTATCCGGCCAGCAGCGCCCTGAGCATTTCAAATTCTAGGACGTTCCCCGCAGAAATAGAGCCCGACACGGCCGGCGCAACGCTTCAGGTCGACGTAATCAACCACGGCAATGCGAAATACACCAACGTAAAGGCCGTGGCGAGTTTCCCAGATGGATTTGTTGCGGTCAAGGACACGGTGGAGTTGTTGGAGATCAATCCAAATGACCAGTACACACTGTATTTTAGGTTCAATGTGGAAAACGTCGACCCCGGGATTTATTCAGTTCCAGTGACGTTTTATTTTACGGAAACCAACAAGGGTATCAATGTGGTATCAACGCGTTATGTTTCCATGAGCGTCGAGAGCTCCCCGCGTGTCGAAATTGACGCTATTATAATGACGCCCAGCATATCCGTGGGCGATTTATTCACTATAAACGTCACACTGTTGAACAATGGTGGTTTTCCGGCGGCGAACGTAATGACAGACCTGATTTTAAATGCGCCGTACATCAATGTGCTTACCAGCATGCCGAAACGGACGGCTATCATAGGGGCGGGTTCAGCAGCTATGGTTGTCATTGACGGTGAGGTAACGCCGTTTGCCGATCCTGGGGCGTATCCAGCGGTTGTTTCAGTTGATTATGATGGGCAGCAAGTGAACAAGTCATTTGTTTTGCAGGTTGCTTCGCGGGCAGAGCTGGATGTCTCAGATGTCGTTACCAGCATTGAACCCGGAAAACAAGCAGACGTGGGCTTTATTGTGACAAATCGGGGCCAGGCAACCTTCTCTGATGTTAAGGTTTCGCTGCTAACGAATATTTCATTATCCATTGCTGATAACTCGTTATACCTCGGGAACCTGCGTCCAGGAGAGTCGCGACAGGTAACGTTTTCTGTGCGCGCCGACAGGGCGCTCGCCAGTGGTATCTACCCAATGACAATCATCATTGATGCTGCGGAAAAATCGCAGCGCGAAGCAGCAGCACTTGTTGTGGACGGAATTCCAGATCTGCGAGGGGCAGGAGTAACAACCGACGTTGAGCAGGTAATATCTGGAAAGCCGTTTAGTGTTTCCATACAATTAGAAAACATTGGGACAGGAAGTGCGCGATCAGTAAGAGCAACGCTTTTAGAAGAGAAAGTTATCGGGATCAGGGAATCATTCATGGGGACAATTGATGCTGATGATACAGACACGGCGATTTTCGACCTGACTACGACGAAGCTCGGCGACAATGAGTTTTCGGTTCTAGTTGGATATGAAGACAACAATGGAAACGCCTACTCAAAGACGGTTAAGGCGGCGGTTTATGTTCATGCGGCTAATAATAACCTCGGCGTGATCGCCTTCTTGGCGTTAGCTGTGGCCATTTCTTACTATATATATCGTAGGAAACGGAAAATGGATGAATCCAAGAAAAAGGTGAGGTAGTTTGGTAGAGACTACCGGCGTATATAAGTTTGCATACCAGAACTTGTGGATAAAAAAATCGAGAACACTTCTTGCTTTAATCGGCGTTATCATTGCGATTGTCGGCGTCGTGGGCCTGATTTCGATTTCCGCGGGTTTGCGTGAAAACATAACCGGGATCCTGACGCAGATACAAGGCGTGGTGGTTTTGCAAGATGGGGCAGTGGACGACGTTTTCAGTATTGTTGACATGAAGCGCGCTGCGGAGATTGAAAAGTTTGCAGAAGTGCGCATAGTAGCGCCAAGCGTCGGCGGTTTTATAACAAGCCTCGGCGGAAAGGCACATGAGTTGCGGGCGGCCCCATTTGGCGGCGCGTTGCCATTTTTCGGTTTGGACCCAGCAAAGAATTCGCAGCTTGTCAAGGGCTCGTTGTATAATCCGCCAATAACGCGCGGGCGTTTTCTGAACAACAACGACAAAAACGCGGTTGTTGTTGGAAAGCCGGTAGCTGAAGAGTTCAAGATTAATGTTGGGACAACCCTTGACATCAACGGAATCAGCATGAAAGTAGTAGGCATTTACAGCACCGGCTCAAATTTTGTTGATCGTGCAGTCATGATTCCGATAGAGCCTGCCCGTAAATTCAGGAGCCTTCAAGATGATCAAGCCGCATCGTTCTATGTGGAACTTAAAGATCCAAATGACGCGGAAAAAGTCGCATCGAAGATTAACTTTCGGTATGAGGACGAGCTGAAAGCTGATACGGGGGCCGGTTTTGGCGAGCAGGCTGGCTCCATCTTGTCTTCGTTGGATGCATTCTTTTTTACGGTTTCGATGATCGCGATCTTGGTTGGAGCTATTGGTATCCTAAACACGATGTTGATGAGCGTTATTGAGAGAACCAAGGAATTCGGAATCCTGAAGGCCCTTGGTTGGACGGCTAAGGACATTCAGAAGCTGGTGTTGTTTGAGTCGATGTTTATGAGCGTCATTGGTGGTATTATTGGAATCATAGTTGGTTCGATAATTGTTGTGCTTTTGGGTTCGTTTTTGGGTTTTCCGGGTTTGGTTACATCGGATTTGGTTTTATTGGCGTTTGTTTTGTCTATTGGCCTTGGCGTGTTTGGGGGGTACTATCCAGCACACCGCGCAGCAAAAATGGATCCAGTAGAGGCGATACATTATGAGTAACTTGAAATGAAATGTGAGTGAAATAAATGAGATATGATGTGAAATAAATGAAATGTGAGTGAAATAAATGAGATATGATGTGAAATAAATGAAATGTGATGTGAAATGATTGAAGTAAAAAACGCGAAGAAGACATATGGCGAGGGCCCAACAAGGGTTGAGGCACTTGCCGGCGTTAGCATGAAACTTGACCCCGGCGCATTTTCCTTCATCGTTGGTCCGTCGGGAAGCGGAAAAACCACGTTGCTGGACATCCTTGGGGCCTTGATGCACCCAACCAGCGGCGAAGTTTACATTGACGGAAAGCGCCTGTCGGATTTTGATGACTATCAATTGGCGTTGTTTAGGAGGGACCGCATTGGATTCGTGTTTCAGTCGTTCAATTTGTTGCCTGCTTTGACCGCTATTGAAAACGTGCTTGTTCCGGTGTATCCAGAAGGCGTGACAGAAGAAAGCCGGCAAAAGGCCGCGAAGCTGCTGATGGAACTTGGCCTGGCTGACAGGATAAATCACAGGCCTGCAGAGCTGTCCGGGGGTGAGCGCCAGCGTGTTGCCGTTGCGCGGGCGCTTATAAACGACCCAGTCGTGGTGCTTGCCGACGAGCCGACCGGGAATCTTGATAGCAGAACAGGGAACATGCTGTTCGCGTACATGCGCAACTTAAATAAAGAGCACGGCGTGACATTTGTTGTCGTGACCCACGACACGGAATACATTACAAAAGATGATCATGTTTTTCTTATTAAGGATGGAAAAATAACTAAGCACGACCACGAAAAAATCCTTAAGGGACACGGGCGCAAAAAACGTCCACGGGGAATTCACGCTAGCCGTACATCCACGTGAGGCGTGCTTGTTCTAGTATGGTTTGAACCTGTGCACTGGAGTATCCGAGCGAGTTCAGGTTAGCGATTATGTCGTCTATGTCCTGGCCCTTCTTTAGCGCGCCCACAGATTTTTGTATGTCGTCTTGTGATATCTCCTTTTCGGAAACGGGGGCTGGTGGTTCCTGTTGCTTTTCCCGTTTTTCTTCCTGTTTTTTAATTTCTTGGGCCGTCTCTTTGATTGACTGTGTGGCCTTTTTCATAGACGTTATTTTTTGTTCGAGCTTTAGCAGGTCCTGTTTTGATGCTGCTTTTGTTTGCTGCAGTTGTTCTTCAAGGTCCCGTGTTTTTTGCTGGAGCTTTTCTATAAGGCGTTTGTTTTCCCGGAGGCCTTCGTGTTCCTTTTCGAGCCGGCCGATTTTTTCGCTGGTCTGCTTTGCCGATGTGTCAAGTTCGCCTGTTGCGAGTTTCTCAAGGGTCTTGTTCAGGCTGTTAAGCCGCTGTTCGAGCTCCGTGTCCTTTTTGTCGCTCCTGCCGCTCAGCTCGATGAGTTTTTCTTTTATTTCGGATAGAGATTCTGTTGCCTCTGCGGGTTGTGTTTTTTTGGAAAACTTCGAGAGCACGTTTTCGATTTTCTTTACGTCTTCCCCGATCTGTTTGGTTTTGTCTATGCCCTTGAGTGTTGACAGCGATTTGTTTAGCTCGTTGACAGAGTGCCTTATTGACAGAAGGTCAGAGTGGTCTATTACTTCGTCTTTGGCTAGGCGCTCTTCGGTTTCCTGTGCCCGGGCGGAGAGTTCGATTATGTCATCAAGAAGATAGTGGTTTGATTCATCGATTTCTGAGCGGAGCATTTTGTTCGCCACCTGGAGCTTGTTGAGCTGTTCTTTTATTTCATCGATTTTCTTAACCTTCACAAGGGCTTGGGTTGCCTGATTAAGCTGCTGCTGCAGGCCCATTATTTTTTCCTTTGCAGAGTTTTCGATTTCACGGTTTCGCAGGTCTGTTGATTTCAGCTGTTCGCTGAGAGCCCCGATTGCTTTTTTGACCTCGCTTGACGAGGCGGATTTTTCAAGCTTCTCCCGCAATTCGTTGAGCCGTGCTTCTGTTTGGGAAATGGTTTTTTTCTGGGCTTCTGTTGCACTGGTTTTTACATCCGTGAGGGTGTTCTCTAGCGCGTTTATTTTCTGTGCCAGCATTCCGGAAATTTTTTCTACGCTAGTTGTTTGATTTTTAAGGTTCATGTCGATTGTGTCGAAGTCCTGCCTGTGGTGTTCAATGCTTTGGGCGATTTGTTTTTGTGTTTCAGCCCGCTGCTGTGTTATTCGTTCTGACACAAGCTGGATTTTCGAAAGCACCTGGGCGAGGTCTTGCTGCTCAAGCCTTCGCTCATCGCCAATCTGGGTTTTTAGTTGGCCGGCGGTTTCTGAAAGCTGTTGTATTGCCGCTCTGAGTTTTGCGCCCTGAGCTTCTGAACCAGTTGCAATTTGGGACAATTTATTTTGCTGTTCTGTGGCGCTTTTTTGGAGCGAGGCAATTGCGTTCCTGGCCTCTGAGATTGTTTTTGTGTCTTCCAGGTCTTTTTCAAGTATGTCTTTGATTTTTTTCTGGTTTTTCTCTTGCTGATCTGCAATGGTTTTCATGATGCTTGACTCGATGTCCTTTTCAGCCTCATTGAGCCTGTTGATGTCAAGCACGAGTTCGCGCAGGTGATTTTTGAGGTCGACAACATCGCTTTGCTCAAGGGCCCTGTTTTTGCCAACCTTGTTTTTTAGCTGGGTGTTGGTTTTTTGTATCCGCGACATGCGCGTCATTGCCTGTTTGTATTGTGAGTCTAGCTGTTGCCGCATTGTTGTGCTGAGGTTTCCGAGCTGTTCTTTAAGCCGTTGCTGCATTTGTTCATTTGCCACTTGAATTTCGTTGAGGAGTTTTTTGGCCTCAGCAACACCGATTTTTTCAGCCTCGATTGTCGTGAGGCGTGCGTCGAGCGTGGCCTGGTTGTTTCTTATGAGCTTTACTACTGATTCCTTTGAGGCTTCCTGTTCAGACTTCAGCCTGTTCAGCTGCTCGACCAAGTCATGGACGCGCTGGTTCACGGTGCTGATGTCCTTGTTTTCGATCTTCGCTTCATTCTTGATTTTTTGCTCAATTTCAAGGAGGTTCCCGTTTAATTGGGATAGGCTGATGTCGATTATTGTGTGCATGCCTTCGGTTTTTTGTTTCAGCCCGCTTAGGGTGTCTCTTAATTCCAGGATGGTGTCCTGTGCCCGTTCGGTTTTTATCTCGTGGGCTTCAATTGCTCCGGATATGTGGCTTAAGTCGTGTTGTTCTTTTTTGTGCAATGCGGAGATTTGTCGGTTGAGCGCCTCACCGAGTTTAGTAAGGGCCTTTTCGGTGTTTGACTCTTCTGTTTTTATTTTGTCGAGTTTCTCGTTCAGTACGTTGATTTTCTCTTTAAGGCCCTGTACTTGGGATTTTTCCACCCTTGCCTGTGCCTGAATTGCGTTTCGGATGTTGCTGGTTTCTTCTATGAGAACAAGAAAGTCATTGCTTAATCGGAGAAATGGGTCCTGGTCTGACTGTAGTTGTGTTTTAATGCGTTCGGCGTCTTTTCGGATTTTTGCCAGCCGCTGCTCTTTTTCGTTGTTTAGATTTTGCTCTAATTTTGTTAGTTCTGCGGTCACGGTGGCGGGCATAATTTAGTATCGCATTGGTTCAATTTAAGGTTTTCTAGTCCTTGATGCGGAAGCCCTTGTCGGACACGTCGAAGCGGAATGCGCGCTTTTTGGGCTTTGCGTGGCTCGTTTTTTCCAGGGTCAGCTTGTCCTCTTCGAGTAACACTGTGTTGTCTGACAGGTAGTCAAAAACTTCTTCAGTGCTTTTTTCGACAACCCCCGTTTCAATAACAACGAGGCTTATTGCGTTTTGCTCTTTGATCATGGCGTTGAATGCGTCGAGAAACCGCTGTACGGTCCGGTCGTCGTTGTACAAGAGGAGCGATGCCAGCGAGTCGAAGACCACGGTTTCTAGCTTCCCCTTTTCGAGTTCGTCTTCCAGATACTCAAGGATGCTTGTCGCGTCTAATGATGATATTGTTCCCTTTCGCTCCCCGACGAGCCAGGAGTACATGTCGACAAATCGTGCCTTGTCTAGGTTGTAGCCGAGTTCTTTCGCCATTTGCTTTATTTCGTTTGGGAATTTGTTTGTCACGATGAACACGACCTCCTTGCCGTCTTTCAGTGTTTGGTCTGAAATCGCTAGGCAGAACGCGGTCTTTCCTGTGCCAGGGGCGCCTTTTACGAGTATGCTGCCTGGGCTCATGAAGCCCCCCCCTAATTCAGCGTCAAGCAGGGGCATTCCTGTCGGCACGTGCGCACCGGTGGTTTTCTTTTGCGGCTTGCTTATAAAGTTCTCAAGAGCTTCAATGTCCGCCTTTGGAATCTTTTTGCTGCTGCT
>JAGVWA010000010.1 GCA_018304505.1 Nanobdellati archaeon | reverse complement strand
CGTGTTGCGCCTATTCCTGGGCCAGAGTGCTTTACGTTCTTTCGTGTGAGGCTGAACTCGCCTAGGTAGTGGCCCAGCATCTCTGGTATTATCGTTAGGATGTTCCATTCCTTGCCGTTGTATACTGCGATTCTTCTGTCTAGCATTTCTGGAACTATGACCATGTCCCGCACGTGTGTCCTCAGGGGTTTTTCGCTCTTTTTGTGTTGTAGGATTTTCAGCAGGGATTGCTGTTCTGCTGTTAGGCCCCTTTTTATTGACCTTCTATGCCTGCTCGGCAGCAGCTGCGCGAACTCTTCAAGCTTCATTTGCTTTAGAGCCTCGGTTTCCTTGCCATAGAATGTAAATTGTTTCTTTGCCATGCGATCACTTTATTTAGCGTTTCTTTCTTCCGGTTCTGCTTGCCCCGAATGAGCCGACATGTTGTCCCGGGGATCCGCCCTTGCCCTTCTTTGTTTTAGAGCCGTGGTGCTGTGTTCCACCGAATGGGTGTTCGACAGGGTTCATTTTCACGCCCCGGACTGTTGGGTACCACTGCCCTTTGGCCTTGTGTTTATAATGGGCATTTCCTGCTTTCAGGAGGGGTTTTTCTACTCGTCCGCCGCCGGCGACAATGCCAAGTGTGGCCCTTACGTTCAGCGGGAAGTATTTGAGCTTTCCAGACGGGAGCTTTACAGATGCCTTGTTTTGTTCCTTGCTTACAAGGTATGCCGCTGATCCTGAGGATCTTACGAGCTTTCCTCCGTCGCCCGCTCTTAGCTCTATGTTGAATATTGGTGTGCCCTCGGGTATGCTGCTCAGGGGAAGGATGTGCCCGATTCCATGCCCTGCTGTTGCGCCTTCTTCTATTAGGTCATTGATCTTGAGGCCCTCTGCTGCTGGTATCATGGTTGTTGTTTGGTCTGCATACGTAAGTTGTGTGAGGACTGCGGTTCTTGATGGGTCATCGATGAATTTTGTCACCTGCGCGATTTTTCTATCTGCAACTGTGTCTCCGTATCTTGACCTTGCCTTGAAGTGGTGTGATGGCGCCTTGAAGCTAGGCGAGCCCTTTCCTCGGCGTTGCGATATTAGTGGTCTTCCCATTCAATCACTTCAGTCAATTTATTTCATTACATTAATTACATTATCTTCAGTTTGGTTGCGAGGTCCCCTGCGTTGCTTTCCTTGCGTAGCTTGACAAAGGCTTTTTTCTTTCCCCTCATTGAATTCAGGGTGTTTATTCGCTGTACCTTGACGCTGTACAGCGCCTCGATGTCCTTTTTTATCTGGTCCTTTGTCATTTTGTCATCAACAATGAACACTAGCTGATTCTGTTTTTCTATTGCGCCTATCGCTTTTTCGGTTAGCAGTGGGTATTGGATCATTGTGCATCATCTGAACGTTACTGTGAACATTACATTATATCATCGGAATTATCGGAACATTTTTTCTAGTTGGGATATCGAGGACTCGGTGTATATCGTTAGCCTGCCTGCGTCTCCACCAGGGGCTAGTATGTCTGCGTTTAGGTCCTTTGCAACCCTGATCTCGAAGCCGGGAATGTTTTTCAGGGCCTTGAAGAGCCCCGATTCCTTGTCAGTCACGATGAGGCCTGCGCGTTTTCTTCTGTATGGCCGCCCCCTCATTGTTCCGCGGCCTGCCCTTATTGTTACCGTTGCCCCCCTCGCAAGTTCTGCTTCTAGTTGGAGCTTTTTTAGCACTTCGAGTACGTCTTTTGTTTTTTTCAGGTCATTGAACTTGTCTTCCAGCACCAGCGGCAATTCCTTCAGGTGCCCTATTTTGTGGCCACGTTTTATCACCAGCTCGTGGTTTATTGTCGCGGCAATAGCGCTCCTTATTGCTCTTTTTCTTTCCTTGTCGTTGATTTTTTCAACAAGGATCTTGTCGATCTTCGGTGGGTGTGCAGTCCTGCCTCCTTTGGATTGCGGGACCCTTCGTACCTCGCCAAGGCCCCCACCAGAGAGTTTCACCCGTGGCAGCCGGGATATGCCTCGGTTGTTTGTTGTCCTGAATACCTTTTTTCGCCTTCCGAAGAAC
The DNA here is from genome assembly GCA_018304505.1 of Nanobdellati archaeon. Classification (GTDB taxonomy): domain Archaea; phylum B1Sed10-29; class B1Sed10-29; order B1Sed10-29; family JAGVWA01; genus JAGVWA01. The sequence continues at coordinate 27,944 of JAGVWA010000010.1, read as the reverse complement.
GCTGCGCTTGTCCTGAAGCCGGCGTCTGGGTCTACGCCCTGCGCCTGATACGCGCCGGAGCGCAGCGCGAGGCTTGCCCTGCGAATTAAGTCGGGCCTAAAGTCTTCGTTGAATATGTCTGGCAGGGAGATCTCCTTGCTCTTGGTCCCATCGATTGCTAGTACCTTGGCCTTCATTCGCATCATCTGTTTTGTGCTATTGTGGATATTGATTTTATTTCAGGCATTGGGGTTGCATGTTTTTCCCTCAGCGCTGGCCTGAGTGCTATTAGGCGTTTCTTTGGCCCGCCTATTGAGCCTTTGATTATTAGGTAGTCTGTTTTCAGCGTTCCATAGCTTCTGAAGCCAGAAACGGGGTTTGCGTCTTCTGGTTTGTCTGATATCTTGAGCAGGCGCTTATTTAACTCGGTGCGTCGCTGATATCCCTTTTGCCCAGTCATCGCGACTGTCCATAAAACGCGAGCCGGGTGCCATGCCCCTATAGACCCTGGGTTTCTTATGTGCCCTTTCGCCTTGTGCCTCTGCCTCTTTAGGCCGAATCGTCTTAGCGGACCTTCGGTTCCGCGGCCAGTTGTTATTGATGTCGTGTCAAGATATGTGCCTTCTTGCAGCACCTCAGAGACCTTGATTTCCTTGCCGAGCAGTTCCTGGGCTTTGGCCCATTGGTCTTCCACTTTCTCGGTCGTGAATGGCACCTCGATTATTTCCGGTGTCTTCTTGAGCATGATTTTCTTTGGCTGCGTTTCCACGATGAGCCTGATTTCCTGTATCTTTGGGAGGTTGTCCTGGATCTTCTTTCTCACTTCGTCAGGTTTGCTGTTTTTTGCGGCCTTTGTCTTTCTCGTGATTTCCTTGTCCTGTTTTTCTGTGTAGAGGGTCGTGAAATTGAGTGTGCCTTCAGGCCTCTGGGTGTAAGCCTTGATGCCGATTACCCTGTTTTCCGGGCACTCAATGAATGTGACTGGAAGGGATATGGTTTGGCCGTAGCTAGGTGACTTCTCGTACGTGTCAACAGCCAGGACGTGGCTCATTCCTGCCTTGTATCCCAGGAAGTAGCCCGGCTTTGCTTCACCTGTTTTTTTAACGCTGCGTAACTGGGGGTGTTGCCTTTTGGCTTTCTTTCGTGGGTAGAACGCAAGGCTGCCTCGCCTTGGCCAACTTATTCTTACCATTTTTGTTCACGGTAAAATTTGGAATCTTGTACATGCGTCTTCATCGCGCGCCCTGTCTTTTTGGGACAGTTGGGCGTACTAGACCCGTAAATTTCGTATTTAAAAAAATACTGTAGCTATCTTGGATGAAATGCCCTTTATAAGCTTTGTGCTGGTTTGTGCGTGGGTTTGTTTTCCCGCATAGCTATCGCGCCCCTGCTCCTGGCCTTTTGTCAACAACCGTTGTTGGCGGCTGGTTAACTCTTCTGAGGATGTCTTCCATGAGCGAGTTCGGGAAGTCCTGCATCTGTTCTGCGAAGCTCGACATTTCGGGATCCATAATTTTGAATTCGTCCCACTCGATGCGTGTCTGGTCTTGTGGTTTCGGAGCGCGTCGGGCGTCAGGAATGTTGTGCCACATGTCGAACCCTGTGTTGCGTTAGTTTTATCGTTGCCTGCTTAGCCTCATCAGGTCTTCCTTCAAGTCAACGAGGAATTCGTCTAGTTCTGTTGCGAATGATTCTATGGACGGCTCTCCTGGGTCTGCTGGTGGTTTTTTTGGAAGGGTTTTCCGCGGTAAACTTACTTCACGGTTGTCAGTACTCCAGATAGTAACACCTGGATATATTGGAGCATGCAAATTATTTAACCCTTTGCTACGCCCAGCGGCTTTAGTCGTATGACCTTCTTGGAAATGCCTGCCAGCTCAGTGGCTTCGATGACGTCGTCAACGTTCTTGTACGCCTCGGGTGCTTCTTCTGCTAGCACTTTTGGGGATTTTGCGTAGATGACCTCGCCCTTGGCTTCAAGAATCTGTTTTACATCAGAGCCGCGTAGCGTTTTCAGCATGTGGCTTCTCGAGTGCGCCCGGCCAGCTCCATGAGCACTGCTGCCCCAGGTTTCATCCAGGGCTTTTTGCGTTCCAACTAAGACGTAGCTGAAGCGGCCCATGTCTCCCGGAATCAACACGGGCTGACCCACGTCGCGGTACTTTTCTGGAATCTCCGGCCGGCCTGCGGGGAACGCCCGCGTGGCGCCTTTTCTGTGTACACACACGCGCCTTGTTTCGCCATCGATTTTGTGGTCTTCAAATTTTGCGATGTTGTGACAAACGTCGTAAACAATGTCCATGCCCAGCGCATCTTGGTCTTTTCCAAATACCGTTTGGAACGACTCGCGGACCCAGTGCGTAATGAGCTGTCGATTAGTAAAGGCGAAGTTGATTGCGCAGTTCATCGCCCCCAAGTAGTCTTGAGCTTCCTGTGACTCCAGCGGGGCATAAATCAGTTGCCTGTCCGGCAAGTCGGTTTTCCACTTGCTGAAGGCGTTGTTGAACACCTCTAGGTAATCGGTGCAAATCTGGTGGCCGAAGCCCCGCGAGCCGCAGTGTATCATAACCATTACCTGGTCTAAGTCGGTGATGCCGAACTTCTTTGCAGTTTCTTCATCGTAAATTGACTCTACGCGCTGCACTTCCAGGAAGTGGTTTCCAGAACCAAGGGTTCCAAGCTGCGGTCTTCCCCTGGCCCTGGCCCTGCTTGATATCTTTGAGAAATCCGCACCAGCAATTTTTCCATTTTCCTCGATCGTCTCCGGGTCCTTCTTTTCCCCATAGCCGTTTTCGATAGCCCAGTCGACACCTCGGTGCGAAACTTCCTTTAGTTCATCGTCGTTGAGTTTGATACGGCCTTCAGAACCAACACCAGAGGGAACATTTTTGAATAGCGTTCTGATTAATTCGTCGAGTTTGTCTTTGATATCGCTATGCGTTAGCGATGTTCGTAAAGTTCTTACACCGCAATTAATGTCGAAACCAATTCCCCCGGGGCTTACTATTCCCGTTTTTGCGTCAAAGGCTGCGACGCCGCCGATTGGGAACCCATAGCCAAAATGACCATCGGGCAAAATGATTGAGTGTTTCAGTATGCCCGGCAAATGGGCCACGTTTCTGGCCTGTTGTATCGCGGTTTCATCCGCCTCTTCGAGCATCTTCTTTGTCATGTATACTCGTGCAGGCACTTCCATGCCCCCCTCAGCGGGGAATTCGAATATGCCTTCGCTTATTTGTTTCATTGTTCATCCCCGCGGGTTGTTAGCATTGTGGTTGAGGGTACCATCCTGAAGGTTTCGGGTAATACTTCATCAAATGATGCGCCGAACGTCAATTGCAAACCTCGTTTGATGTCCTGTTCTGTTAAGTTGCCCTTGATGGAAACGTAGTCTGGCATGAACTCGTCTTCCGGCAGGATCAGCTCGTAGGGTTTGTATTTCACCTTGACCCTGAGTTCGCCGTCGTCGATTTCGCTTTCTTCGCTTCGCGTAATGTCCTTGTCCTTGAACAGCAAGCGCTTTTTTCTGCCGTTGACCTTCACTTCGCTAAGGTTGGGCTTGGTGTACAAGCAGTTCAGGAACTGCACAGCTTCTTCCAAGTTGGCTTGAACGAGGTAGCCGCTGTCGGTTTTCTCGCATTTCAGTATTGTGTTGTTTTTCTGTACAAAGTGGGCTTCCATTTAATCATCTCGCTATTGCTTAGTGCTCCAGTAGGTTCCTTTTTCTTTTTTCCACTTTATATAGTCTTGGATTATTTGGTCATGATCAAAAGCTATCTGGCTGAAGTCTATTTTGCTTAGGGGCATTGTGTGGATTTCCTTGGCGTCGCTTCCTGCTTTTGGTTCGCCCCCGGTTTTTTCGCAGATGAAGACTGTTGAGATGTTTTTTCTGCGGTCCCGTTCTGGGTTTGAGTAAACGCCAAGGATGTATTTTACTTTAATGTCAAGCCCGGTTTCTTCTTTCATTTCACGAATTGCTGCCTGTTCAATGGTCTCTCCATCGTTTACATAGCCGCCGGGCAGCGCGTAGGTACCTTTGTATGGCTCAGTGCCTCGTTTTATCAAGGCCAGTTTGCCTTCGAATTCTAGTATTATGTCTGTTACTGCTGGCCGTCCCCTCATCTTACACTACCTCTGTTATGCCTCTTGCACCACGCATTCAGATATCGAATATCACCGTGGCCGTGTATCCCCTGTCTGTTTTTTCTACTTTTAATTCGTGGTATGTTACTGCTTTTATCTCGATGTTGTATTCGTGTTTTCCTTCCTTGGCTTTTTCGCCCTTCGCAACGCACGTTACCTTGCCATTTTGGATTTGTACTTTGAAGTCCTTAAATATGATGTACTCGGTCTGGAATATAAACAGGAGCTCGCCGAGGAACGCGTGTAGTGTTTCTTCGTTGTTGTTGCGTACGTCGATTTCCACTGTTTTCTCCTCAATCATGTCGACGTTGTCGGTCTTGTACATGATTTCGAACATCGCCTGCGCGCACATCTCCAGTAATTCTGGGAATGTGTCTGCCGTGGCTTTGATGCCGACATCTGCGGTAATTCCTTCGAGCAGTTCGTATTTCTTCATAGTCTTTTACCCTTTTTCCGCGATGATGCGCACCCAGTAGTGCACTGGAGGCTTGCGTTTTTTGTCTGTCGTGAACGTGATTTTCTGGATGATGTTGAAATCACTCAGTAAATTGTCGACTTCGTCTTTTGTGAAAAGGTGGTAATGAAGCCCCTTTGCATAGCCATCATTTTTTAAGTACGTGCGCGGCTCTACTTCCTTTCCCGGGTTCGGGAAGTCGATGTTGAATTCCTTGCTGTGGATCGGGAAGTGCATGATCATGATGCCCTTTGGTTTCATGACCCTGTGTATTTCACTGATGATTTGTTTAATGCGGTTGGTGGTGTTGTATTGAATTACGCCGCTGCACAGCACCATTTCAAATTCGTTGTTAGGAACTGGCATTTGTGCCGCGTCGCCGTTTACAAAAGTTACTGTGGCATTTTCCTTTTCTGCTAGTTCCTTGGCCTCATTGAGCGCCTTCTCTGAGATGTCGAGGCCTGTGACGTTGAAGCCTTGCTTTGCGAGCCACACGCTCTGGTAGCCAACTGCGCAGCCGATGTCTAGTGCTTTCTTCAAACCCCTGGAATTAGCTTCTTCTGCCAATTGTATTGTCCAGAGGTATTCGTTGTAGGCCCTGTGTTTCCTGGCTTGCTTCCATTTTTCGAAGTACTTGTCGTTCCAGGTCATTGATCTTCACATAGCTTTATTTTATCTTTTATGTTATGTGGTATCTTTAGTTCGTAGGGTATATTACTGTCTAGTTGAATTTTTTTGAATTTGTTTTTTTTATCTATTGCAAAACCCACGCGAATATCCTCGAAGTAGAGCGCCTTGGTTTTTTTCGTCAAGTCTTTTTGTTTTACTCCGTACCCTGCAGTGTTTAGCGATTTCAAAAATAGGGGGTAGTCTATTTTGCCTGTTATTATTATGTCTGGGCCAACCGAGCCGAATTTCCTGGTGATTTTGGGGGTCTCAATTCGTATTTCTTGGGTGGATGATGGTTCTGTGATTTCTAATTTTGTGCCGCGGAATCTTGAGACTTTTGTATCATAGTCAAGGTTTGGGTATTTCCAGTATTCTTTCCCGAAGGTTGAGTTATTGAATGGTTTGCCAAAGTACATTCTAAGGCAGTGTCTTATCCTTGGCCATGGTGCATTGAAAATTTTTATCTCGGAAGGTGACAAATAGACTAGCATGTTGCTCTGTATGTTTGTGTAGACTGAACTATAAAAAGTTTATTGGGTTTGCCAAGGTGCCGTTTTTTTCGGCGTGCTTAGTAGCTGTTTTAGTAATCCATGGGTCTTGTTGGCGGCCTGAATGGGTCTACTGGCTCGCGGTCCAATGGATTTGGCAAGTGGTCAAGGTCGTCTATTGGGTGGTCGACAATTTCGTGTCGAACTTTCGGTGCGCCGTATGTTGGTCTTGAATCTTCTGCAGGCAGCACTGCGTCGTGTTCTCTATTAGTTTCCCACATGATGTAATCACCAAGTAATTATGCAATATTGTGATATTTAAAGCTTTGGTTTGTGCCCCCGCACGCTGTTTGGGCTTAGCTGTAGATTGATGGAGATTCTGCGTCGTGTACGCTTTGGTCGGCATGACCGTCGCGATGTTCTAGCACGCCACGCCTTAGCTCAATCCGTTCTGCTTCTAGGCCATGTATTGCTTTTTGGGTACGAACATTTATGTCTAGAATTTTCATATTTGCCGCGAGCTCGACTGCTTTCCTTTCGGTGTCAAACCATTGGTCAATTTCTTCAAATGAGTCAAATCTTGGTTTTTGCGCATCTTGAGTATCTGTGCTTGTGCTCCACATATAGCTTCAGTATAATATGTCCCAGAGGGTATATTTAAGCTTTTTGTAAAAATGTGATTTTTTCCATTGTGGCTCAGTTCATTGGCCTATTTGAGGTATGGGAATCTGTTCTCCGGGCTTAAAATGAGTGTATGTCGTGCCCCCGCCTTGGTCTGTTATTAGGACCCTGTTCCCGTCTGCGTATCTTACAATGTCTGCGTCTGTTGTTTTTATGGGGGGCAGTGGCGTGACGTGTCTTTCTCGTTGTGTCACTTGGAAATCTGCGAATTGCTCTAGTGTTAATTGTACTTCCCACATTGTTTTTGTTCACCCCGTTAGCGCCAAAATAGTAGGGTTAGGTTTTTAGTTCGATTTCGATGTGCACTGAGTCTGGGACCTGTACGCGCATTATCTGCCTGAGCGTGCGGTCGTCTGCGGCTATGTTGATTAGGCGTTTGTGTATGCGCATTTGGAATTTGTGGAAGGTTTCTGACCCATCTCCGCAGGGGCTTTTCCTGGTAGGGATTTCCAATTTCTTGGTGGGCAATGGAATCGGCCCGCTAACCTTGGCACCTGTTTTTTGTGCTATGTCCCTGATTTCATTCGAGACCTGCTCGAGGCGCTCGTACATTGGGCTTACGAGCTTGATTCTTGCGGTTTGGGTCATTTTACCTTTCACTTCTTCCAATTGTTTATTTTAGATGGTTTTGTTTTTATTATACTGGTTTTGTGTGCTGCTGTGTTTTTAGAGTTTCTTTGGCACGACGTCTGTGACAAGGCCTGCGGCTACTGTTCTGCCCATGTCCCTGATCGCGAATCTACCGAGTTGTGAAAACTCTGAGGCTTTTTCGACAACCATGAGCTTTGTTGGCTTGAACTTTACGAAGGCCACGTCCCCGTTCTTTAGGAACTCGACGTTCTCAACCTTTGCGCCTGTTTTTGGGTCAAGCTTTGCTATGATTTGCGTAACAGAGCACGCTACTTGCGCTGTGTGGCAGTGCAGTACAGGCTGGTATCCGACAGTGATTGCGGTGGGGTGGTTCAGCACTGCGATTTGTGCGGTGAATTCCTCGGCTACTGTTGGTGGGTTGTCTGGGTGCCCGATGACATCTCCTTTCTTTATTGATTTCTTGTCCACTCCTTTTAGTGAGAAGCCGATGTTGTCTCCTGATTGGGCCTGCGGCAGCTGTTGGTGGTGCATTTCGATGCTCTTGATTTCCCCGGTAACGTTTCCAGGCATGATGATTACCTTATCGCCTGCTTTTACCGTGCCTGTTTCAACCCTGCCTACGGGCACTGTTCCGATTCCTGGAATGGTGTAAACGTCCTGGATCGGCAGCCTTAGGGGCTGGTTTATCGGTTTTTCTGGCAGTATCAGGTTGTTTAGTGCTTCAAGCAGTGTTGGGCCAGTATACCATGGTAGGTTTTCTGATTTCTTTGCCACGTTGTCCCCCTTGAGGCTTGATACTGGTATAAAGGGGATTTGGTCGATCTTCCAGCCCATTGGTTTTAAGAGGTCCTCCATCTGCTTTTTGACTTCGTTGAATCGCTCTTGTTTGTATTCGACAGCATCAATTTTGTTTATTGATACGATAAGCTGTTTTACGCCCATTGTCCTGGCGAGGAAAGCGTGCTCCTTTGTTTGCTCTTTCCAGCTATCGGTTGCTGCTACCACTAATACAGCGGCGTCACTCTGGCTTGTGCCCGTGATCATGTTCTTGACGAAGTCCTTGTGTCCCGGCGCGTCGATTATTGTAAAGTAGTACTTGTCTGTGCGGAAATCCTTGTGCGCTACGTCTATTGTGACTCCTCGTTCTCGCTCTTCTTTTAGGGTATCCATTGCGAATGCGAACTCGAAAGTAGCCTTGCCAACTGCGTTAGCGGTTTCCTTTAGTTTTCTTAGTTCTGCCTCGCTCATTGCACCTGTTTCATAAAGCAATCTTCCGACGGATGTTGATTTTCCGTGGTCGACGTGCCCAATGAAGACCAGGTTAAGGTGCGGTTTTTCTGCCATATTCCATGCCTCCTTGTGTATTTGATTCGTGTGTTCATTGTGTTGTTTTTTAGTTTATTAACGTTACTGTGTTAAAGTCGATATTCTGGCAATTAACTATATTAGCTAAGCTAAAAAGTCCTCCGGTGCCTTCCTTGTGCCAAGGCCCTTTCTTGACCTTATTTGTTGGATAATGGTTTCCTGCAGGTCCCGCGGTAGTTGCTCATAGCCGAGGTATTCTGTATTCCACATTGCCCTCCCTTGGGTGGCGCTTCTGATTTCTGCAGACGACCCGAACATTTCCGCTATCGGCACCTTTGATATGATGGTCATTGCATCCTCTTGTTGGTCTATCTCCTGGATCTGCCCGCGTTTTCCTTGCACGAACGTGGTTACCGTGCCCATGTATTCCTGTGGAACTGATATGATTAGCATTTGTTTTGGCTCAAACAGTATCGCGTTTGCGTAAAGCATTGCGGCTAGTATACCGTTCTTCACTGCGGGTATGGTTTGTGCAGGCCCACGGTGTATCGCGTCTTCGTGGAGCTTTGCGTCGTGCAGCCTGATCAGGATCTTGTCGCACTTTTCCTGCGCCAGCGGCCCGGAGGACATGGCTTCTTCAAATCCCTGTAGCACGAGCTCTTTAACTTCATGCAGTTGCTGTATTCCCTTTGTTGAGTCCAGGAACATGGAATTGTTTTTGATGTCCCAGACCTTCTTTGCTTCGTCTTTTTCCATGCCCAGCGCCCTGAGTTTTTCTGCAAGGTCCTTGGGGTTCTTCGGCTTGCCGTTAGGCAACTCGCCTGTGGTGATGGCCTTGTAAATCGCGTCCGGCAGAGGTTCTGCTGTTAGGTAGAACTTGTTGTGTTTGTTGGCTGACTTGCCTTCGACTTCCTGGCTCTTTGCGTTGACCGTTTCCCTGTAAACAATTATAGGAGGCCCGGTCTCGATGTCGACTTTTTTGTCGTTCCGTATCATGTATTCGATAATCTCCAGATGTAATTCACCCTGTCCGCTAAGTAGATGTTCTCCGGTTTCTTCATTGATCTGCACGCTAACTGTTGGGTCCTGCTTTGCGATCTGCCTCAGGGCCTCGATCAATTTTGGCAAGTCCTTTGGTGACTTGGCTTCAATGCTCTTCGTAATGACGGGCTCTGAGTAGTGTTTTATGCTTTCGAATGTCTCTATTGTTTCTGTTGATGCGGTTTCTCCGGACGTGGCGTTCCTCAAGCCCGAGATGGCAACGATGTTTCCTGCAACAGCGTCTTCGATGGCAATTCGTTGGTCGCTCATGTAGATCGCAAGCTGTTGTACCGTGCCTGTGCTTTTCGAATTTAGGAGCTCGAGTTTGGTGCCCCGGCTGATCTTGCCTGAGAACAGGCGCGCCAGCGCGATTTCTCCAGCCTGCGGGTCTGTGGTTATTTTCGTGACTATTAGTGCTGGTTTTCCGTCCTTGTCGCAGTTGAGCATTGATTTCCCGATGTCTGATTCCTTGTCGCCGTGCCAAATGTGTGGAATTCGGTATGCCTGTGCGGTTACTGGGTTTGGTAGGTGTTGGGCGGCCATGTCAAGTATTACTTGGTAGGCAGGTATCTTTGCAGCCAGCTCTTTTTGCTTTTCGTTGTTGCAGTAGTCGATTATGTCCTTGAACGAGATTCCGGTTTTGGTCATGAATGGGGCTGAGATTGCCCAGTTGTGGAACGCGCTTCCAAAGGCAACTGTGCCGTTCTGCACGCTGACCTTCCACTTCTGTTTGTATTCTGGCGCGGCGTATTTTTCAATGTACCCGTTAACCTGGGCGATGATTTTCAGCAGCCTTTGCTGCAGTGCCTCAGGCGTGAGCTGTAGCTCATTGATGAGCCTGTCTACCTTGTTGATGAACAGCACTGGCCTGACACGCTCTTTTAGGGCCTCGCGTATAACTGTTTCTGTTTGGGGCATGCAGCCTTCGACGGCGCATGTAACAACAATGGCGCCGTCTATGGCCCTTAGGGCCCTGGTTACCTCGCCCCCAAAATCGACGTGCCCCGGGGTGTCGATAAGGTTGATGAGCATGTCCTTGTCGGCATGGTTGTACACCATGGAGATGGCTGCTGCGAATATTGTTATTCCGCGTTGTGCTTCGAGTTCATAGTTGTCGAGTTCCCTTGCAGATCCTGATAATTCGCTGCTCATGAGGCCAGCGCCGCTAATGAGGTTGTCTGACAGTGTTGTTTTGCCATGGTCGATGTGCGCAATGATGCCCATGTTTCGGATGTTCTCTGGGGAGTACATCAGCTCATGTGCGCGTTTTACCATGTCTTCCCTGCGTCCCATAATCAGTCCCTTGTGTTGGTTTTTATTCTTTCATTTAATCTTTCATTTAGTCTTTCATTATTGGTTTTGATAATTAGCGTGAGCTTGCTGCGATTCGTTCTATTTCGATTTTCTTTGTTATGGCGTGGCTTCCTGTGTCGTTGTTGGATGCTAGAATTAGCTCTTCTACAAGCGCCTGGTCTGCTGATTTTTTCGTGTCAAAGCTTCTCATTACGACGGCCTTTCCGATGTTCCTTAGCGCAAAGTCCACCCTTCTTTGGGGGGAAATGTCGACTGCGATGAGGTTTACGACGCCCCCGTATTTGACGCGTGTGGTCTCTTCTCGCGGAGCTGCGTTTTCTATAGCCTTGATGAGAATTTGTAGTGGATTTTTCTTGGTGCGCCTTTCGATGGTTTCGAAGGCTTTTTCAGTAACCTTGGCCATTTTCTGTTTTTTGCCTGTGCCGTTCCTGCCCCTGATTAGTTTGCCGGCCAGCTTGCCGCCTGTGCCTGAGCGCATGAGGTTGTTTATAAGCCTCTCGACAATGTGCACCTTTTGCTTTCCGAATATCTTTTTGGCTTGTTTGCCCTGGCTGTAGAAAGAGTACTTCGGCTCGAGGTTTATGTAGTTCTTTATGCCAGGGTCGGTTATTTCTGCCTTTGATTCGTACTTGTCGAAGATTTTGTATTCCATCATGCTTCACGTTTTTGTTATTCTATGCTTCACTTTTTTGTTATTCTGATTTTTTATTGATTTTTTTATTGATTATTATTTTGATTAGGATCATCGTTTTGGCTTTTCTTTCTTGCCTCGCCTTAGTTGGTCTAGCGAGATTCCATTAACTTTTGTAACCTTGTATGAAACGCCCCACATGCTTCCGATTGGGCCTCCCTTGCTGCCTCCAAGGCCTTCAATGTGGACCTCGTCGTGTTCATCTACAAACTTGACTGCTCCATCGCCAGGCAGGAAAGCAGTTACAGGGATCCCGTTTTTCACTAACTGAACGCGGACGCACTTGATAATACCAGAGCTTGGCTGTTTTTGCTCCCTGCCTACTTTTTCAGTGACGATGCCCCTGGCTTGCGGTGAGCCCCTCAGGGGGTCCGGCGCCCTTCCTATTCTTTTTCGCATGAAGTTGACGTATTTTGGACTGTGCCAGCGGAAGTGCTGTCGGTCCTTCGTCAGTTTTCTTGCTGCAAATTCTCCTGGCATTGCGTATCACTTTTCTCTTATCTTTATCGTTACCTGATTTTAATGTTGCATGATTTTGATTTTACATGATTTTGATTTCGTGTTCGCCGAAGTGGCGCTCCACGAGGTCTTTTACCTTGCGGACTTTTGATCCTTGTTTTCCGATTGCCCGTTTGCGTTGTGACTTTTCGGGGTACACTTTGATTGTTTTCCCTTCGATTTCGATTTTGTCGACTTCGACTGGAAACAGCAGGTTCCTCACGAATTTCTCCAAGTCCGGGGAGTGTTCGTAGATGTTGATTTCCTTGTTGATTTTCTTTTTGATCCTGTTGATGATTTCGCCTTTCTTGCCGACGGCGAGGCCGATTTGGCCTTCCTTTACGATGAACGTGATGCTCTCCGGGGTTATGATGCAGTCCTTGACTGTAACCCGGGTTTGGTTTTCAAGCAGTGAGATGTATTGGAGTTCTGTGACGGTAAGTTTGATCAAGTTGTCTCACGCTTTTGTTAATTGTTTTATGTTGACCGTGCCTGGATTGAGGACCGTCATTGATCCAACGAGGAATGGCCTTCCCAGTAGTTCCCCGAGTTCCATGGCGGTGCCCGGGAATTCGAGCATGGGGGTCTCTGCCAGCTGGGCGTAATGGCGTAAGTCCGTGCTGATTTCGCGTGGCGTGTTTTGGGTAATGATTACGAGTTTTGCCTTTCCAGACAGCAGGTTATTCCTGGCGCTGTTGAAACCTAGCTCGATTTTGCCTGTTTCTTGAATTCGTTTTAGTGATTGGTTAAGTTCTATTTGCTGTTTCGCCATTTCTGTTCACTTACTTTCCGATTTCTGCTCGCCTACTTCTTGTTGTGTGTCATTTTTAACTTTACTGTTCCGGTTCCTACTGGAATTGGTTGTCCGACTATGATGTTTTCCGTCACGCCTTGCAACTTGTCCTTTGTGCCCTTGATGGCCGCATTCAGTATGTGGTTCCTTGTTTCTTCGAACGCCGCTCTTGCGAACACTGATTCCTTTTCACCTGAGATTCCTGTTCGGCCGATGGCTTTTATTGTTCCATCCTGCGTCATTAGGTCGGCGAGCAGCATCAGGTGCCGGATGTTTACCTTGAAGTTTTGGGTGTCAAGTACCATCTTCAGCTCGTTTAGCAGGACGCTGCGTGCTGCTTCTATGCCGAGTACTTCCTCGACTTCCTTCGGGTTGTTTGATATTGTCCTCTTGTGGTCAACACCCTGGAATTCGAGCACCGGCTTGAGGTTTGTTCCTTCGGTTTGTATCACGTATTCATTGTTCTTTTCGACAACAGCGGCTTTCTTTATTCCGGGTATGCCGTATATCTTGGTTTCCTTGATCTTGTTTGTGTATTTCCTCAGGGCCCGCAGCGATACGGTCTTGGGCTCGAAGATAGCCATGTTGGCTTCTATCTTGTTTGCCTTTTTGCGTATTGATTTTTCGATTGCCTTTAGGGTGTCTTCGATTGTTGTGATGCCCTTGATTTTGTCTTCGTGAATTATTATTTCTATTTTCTTGTTTGCGAAATCTTCGACGATGTCAGCTATTTGCTCTGCCGTGACTTCCTCTAGTTTTGCGGCCAGCTCAATGGTTTTTTGCTTGTCTTTAGGGAATTCTGTGTAGATCCACATTGCCGGTGTCTCTGGCGTTTTTCTGACGTCGACAAGCTCTATGATGCGTGGCAGGCCGGTTGATAACGACAGCTCTGCGATACCTGCGTAGTGGAATGTCCTCATTGACATCTGCGTTCCGGGCTCTCCCATAGAATGAGCAGCTGCAATTCCGACGGTGTCGCCGATTTCTACTTTTGCTTTTTCGTAGTCCTGGTGAACTTGTTCTAATATCTTTTTGATGGACTCTGTTTTTAAGCTTTTTGTTGCGCCCTTTATTTCAGTGAGTATTTTTTCAGGAAGCGTTTCTTGATATTTTTCAAATATGTCTGCCATGTGTTGATCACCCGTTACTCTTCGAAGCCCTCGGTTTCGATTTCTATGTCTACTGCGAGGTCGCGGTCTTCGCGGTATTCCTCTCGTTCAAAGACCGTTGTCCCCCTGACGTAATTGCTTAAGTCGATGGCGTTGTCGCCTTCTCCCTTTTCAGGGGATGTGCCGTCTTCGCCGTATGCGAATTGTATTACGTTTCCTGCTGAGTCGCGCACGCTTCCATCGGACGTTACGACAATGTCTAGGAGTGCATTGATGAGCCTCCTCTGTAAGTATCCTGAAACCCCGGTCTGGATGCCCTTGTCCATCAGCGCGTCTCGGCCCCCCATTGATGCGAAGTAGTACTCTAAAGGGGCCATGCCTTTTACGAAGTTGCTTTCAATAAATCCACGTGATATTGCGCTTATGTCGTTTTCCTTGAAATGAGGTAAGGACTTGCTTTTGTATCCCCGGAGCAGCCTTTTTCCGCGCACTGCCTGCTGTCCAATGACTGAGGCCATTTGGTTTACGTTCGTCAGGTTGCCCCTTGAGCCGCAGCGGGCCATGATGAGTGCGTGGTTGTCTTCGGGGAGAACTTCTTCTAAGCGCCTTTCAGAGTCCTTCCATGCCTCATTGAGAACAGACATGATGGTGTCCTCGAGGGTTTCCTTTTCTGTCTTGCCTGGGCTTCTCTCTAACTTGCCTGCCGTGTATGTCTTTATGAGTTCATCTACCTGTTTTTCTGCGTCTTTCACGACCTTGTTGATCTCTTTTTGTGTTTTTTCGGGTATCTTGTAGAACTCCAGGCTCGAGGTTAAGCCGGTTATCATTATCGATTCCAGCGTGAGTTTTGTTGCTCGGTCTATGTATAGCATTGCTTGTTCTGGCCCGTTTTGCTTATACACCGCCTTGAGTAGCGACCCAGCAACACTGTTTGAGTCCATTGCGCCACTAATGATCTTGCCGTTCCTGATTACGATGTACGAGTCGTGCTTTTGTTTCTTCGCCTCTTCTGGACTCAGGCCAGCGGCCAGCTTTTTGCTGAAGTACTCGAGATTCATGTTGTTTGGTATGATCATTGAAAAGATTTCCTTGCCAGTGTACTTCGGCTTGCCTAGTGCTGATTTTATGCCGATGCTGCTGAGCAGCCTGGCAGTCTGTTCTTTTGTGAATTCTTGTCCCTCTTTTGTTAAAAGGTATGCGCCAGACACGTGGTCGTGTTGACCCACGACGAGCGGCTGATTGTGGCGCACTGAGAGGATCTGCTTCTTTACTGACATGAGCTCCTTTGCTTCGGTTTTTGCTTCCTCTGACTGTGGAACATGCATGTTCATTTCGTCGCCATCGTAGTCTGCGTTGTATGGCGTCGCGGCGGCGTCATTAATCCTGAAGGTCTTTCCAGGCAGTACTTTTACGAGGTGCGTCATCATTGAGTGCTTGTGCAATGAAGGCTGTCGATTAAACACTACAACGTCACCGTCGATGAGTTGCCTTTCGACCACGTATCCTGTCGT
Organism: Nanobdellati archaeon; assembly: GCA_018304505.1. Classification (GTDB taxonomy): domain Archaea; phylum B1Sed10-29; class B1Sed10-29; order B1Sed10-29; family JAGVWA01; genus JAGVWA01. The sequence goes on along the minus strand of JAGVWA010000010.1, from coordinate 12,677 downwards.
GAGTTCTTCAATCACTTCGTCACGGTTGAGTTCGGTTATTTTCTTTTTTCGCATGTCTGGGCGTATGATGTAGTTCACTGTTGGGTACTGGGTGTTTTTGATTAGTTTCTTTAGGTCCTTGATGTTGTGTTCTGTTACGTGTTCAGGTACGGTCAGTATCTCGGCAATCTCTTGTGGTACGCCGACTTCGCCTGCGCTTAACTCGGGATCTGGCGAGATAACGGTACGCGCGGAGAAGTTTACACGCTTGCCTGAGAGGTTGTGCCTAAAGCGCCCTTCTTTTCCTTGTAGCCTTTGGAATAGCGTTTTTAGGGCCCTGCCAGTTCTGTGCCTTGCCGGCGGGATTCCGGATTGTTCGTTGTAGAAGTATGTTGTTACGTGATATTGGAGTAAGTCCCAGAGGTCTTCGATAATTAATTGAGGAGCTCCTGCGCTGATGTTGTCGCTTAGGCGTTGGTTGATTCTGATAATGTCCACCAGTTTGTGTGTCAGGTCGTCTTCGCTGCGTTCTCCTGTTTCCAGCGTCAGGCTTGGGCGCGTTGTAACCGGAGGCACGGGCAGTGCGGTGAGGATGGTCCATTCCGGCCTTGCGGCTTCAGGGTTTATCCCAAGTAGCCTTACCTCGTCGTCGGGTATCCTTTCAAGGCGTTCCCTGATCTGGCTTGGCAGCAACCTTTGCGATTCGTTAGCCCAGAAGTTGGTCGGCTTGTCGAGTTTTATGTCGTCCTGTTTTGCCTTGCAGTGCGGGCACTTGGTTACTTTCTTGGATTTTTCCTTGATGTTCTGCAGTGTCATTTCTTCTGCAGCTTCTGTTGTTTCTTCCTTCAGCAGCAGCTGCTTGTATTCCTCGATTTCCTCTGGTGTCAGCAGGATTTTTCCGCATTCCTTGCAGGTCGCCTTTAGCAGGATCAGGATGTGTTTTACGTAGCCGATGTGAATTACGGGCCTTATTAGTTCGATGTGGCCGAAATGGCCAGGGCACACGGTCATGCGGGCGCCGCAGGTCTTGCAGTGCAGACCAGGATCTATTACGCCCAGACGAAGGTCCATGAGGCCTCCTTCTAGCGGAAAGCCGTCTTCGCTGTACGTATCAGGGGTTACGACTTTTATTGTGCTGAAGCTTCTAATGACCTCTGGGCTTGTGAACCTGAAGTTTACTGAGTCGATTTTTTTCGTTATCATACCTTGTCTCCGAGTTTTAACTGAGGGAATATGCACGTGGCTATCAGCTCGTTGAGCATCAGCTTGAAGGCGTAGCTTACCTCGATTTCCTGTATGTCAGAGTCTGAAGAGCATAATGGGCAGTACTGCTTTCTCCTGATTTGATCATTGACTGCTATGGTTCCGCACTTGCTGCAAATCAATTCAGTGACCTTGTCTGACTGTTCTAGGAGCCGGTCCATGAGCAGCATCGTGGTGCCGTGGCCGATTAGTACGTCACGTTCCATTTCCCCGAACCTTAGGCCACCTTCCCTGGCCCTGCCCTCTGTTGGCTGCCTTGTCAGGATTTGTACAGGACCACGTGCGCGGGCGTGTATTTTCTTTGAAACCATGTGGTGCAGCTTCTGGTAATAGACGACGCCTGTGAATATGCGCGCTTGTATTTTTTCTCCACTCACCCCGTCGTATAGCTCTTCAGTGCCGGTTTCCGAGAAGCCGAATTTTTTCAGTGCTGATTCCATGTCTCCCTGTGTCTCACCGTCGAATGGTGTCGCGTCAACGTTCCCGCCCCGCAGGGCCCCGACCTTTGATGCTATTGTTTCCAGCAAATAGGCCGCAGTCATTCTTCCGGGTATTGCGTGTGGGTTGATGCACAGATCCGGGATGATGCCCGATTCAGAGAACGGCATGTCGCAAGGGTCTACAGTAAGGCCGATGACTCCCTTTTGCCCGTGCCTTGCTGCGAACTTGTCGCCGATTTCCGGGCTCATGATCTTGCGTGTCTTTACCCTAGTAAGCCTGTTTCCGCCCTGGCCTTCAGTGAGCAGTACAGTATCAACAATGCCGTCTTCGCCTGGTTTTACAGCTTCGCTGTTTTCACGGCGCTTTTCGGCTATCATTCCGAACTCCCCGACTTCTTCGAGGAACCTTGGCGGCGAGGTCTTGCCTATCAGCACGTCCCCTGACGCAATCGTGAAGTTGGGTTCCACAATGCCTTCCTCGTCAAGGTATTTGTATGACTCGTCTCCCCTGTACCCGGGGGTTTCTGCTTTTGGTGTTTCGAATTTGTCTTTTTGCCCGCCAGGGTATTTGCGTTCTTCGCTTTCGTACAGGTTGTAGTAAATGCTTCTGCCAAGCCCCCTTTCGATGCTTCCCCTGTTCATGATGATGGCGTCATTGATGTTGTATCCTCTGAATGGCATTACGGCTATGACAAAGTTCTGGCCAGCTGCTTTTTTGTCAATGCCTATTACGTCAGTGTATTTTGTCTGGGCTATTGGGATTTGTGGATAATATAGTATGTGGCTGTTTTTGTCTGTCCTTAGCTTGAAATTTGACGCGTAAAAACCGAGGGACTGCTTGATCATAGCCGTTGTCATTGTTACCCTGGGAGATGAATTGTGTTCAGGGAACGGGGCAAGCGCGCTGCACACGCCGAGCATTAGCGAGGGGTGTATTTCGAGGTGCGTGTGTTCTTGGGTTAATTCCTTTTCATTGACAGCGATGTATGCGTTTTCTTCCTCTTCTGCGTCCATGAACTCAATGACGCCTGATTTGAGGAGATCTGAGAACCTTAGCTTCTTTGATTTGAGCATCTTCTTGTGGTCGCTAGTGAGCTTTGGCTTGCCGTTTTCCACTACAATGAGGGGTCTCATTGCCCTGCCCTCATCGGCGTTTAAGTGAACTTCATTGGCTTCCTTGTAGTTGGTAATGCTTACCTCGAAGGGTAGGTCGCCTTTGCGTCTTTTGTTTTTTACGCTTTGTACAAAGTCGTTTCCGTTTTCGTGGAATCCGATCAATGAGCCGTTGAGATAAACTGCGGTTTTTTTCATGTTTTCATCACTTGCCTTTTTTTATGACTTCGAGGCCCAGGTCAGAGAGCTGGTTTTCTATGCCCGCATGGTTTTTTGTTGATATGAAGCAGCCTATGGCTATGTTTTTAACCAGCCCTACAGGCGAGCCTTCAGGCGTTTCGTTCGGGCAGATTTTTCCAAAATGTGTTGGGTGTAATTCACGGGCGTCGAAGTGGTGCTGTGATTTTGACAGCGGCGAATTGACGCGGCGCAAATGTGATACAGTGGACATGTAAGTCAGCCTGTCAAGGAGTTGTGCAACGCCTTGTTTTTGGATCCAGTTTCCTGTACGCATAGCAAAACCAAGTCGGTCGCTTAGGGCGTCGGGTCTTACCAGGGTGCGGATTTGCAACTTGCGGCCACGGCTAAAGGCCCGGTCCATTTGGTATCCCAGGTCCTTGGTGAAGCTCTGCAAGGCGTACCTGAAGAGGTCTTCCATTAGTGCGCCAGAGATCTTGATGCGCTTGTTCATGTAGTGGTCCTTGTCGTCCTCTTCCCTTAAGCCATGGGAGACATCCATTACGCGTTCTGCAACGCTTGCTAGGTAGTACGCCTTGCTGAGTCTGTCTTCTGGTGAGGTGCCAATGTGTGGAAACAGGTAGTTGTCGATTGCCTGTTGCGCCCTGCTGAGCCTGTACTCTTCTAATTGGCCTGCAGCAATGCGTTTTCCAAGGTAATCAATTGCTTCCTTTGAATTCTTCAGAGGCACTGCCTCAAGGTTTAGTAAAATGTCATTGACTGTGTCGGTTTTGTCTGAAAATGCTTCGAGCACTTCCTTCTGCGTCCCGATTCCAAGGGCCCTGAGGACCACGAGCATGTTCAGGTTCTTTGGAGTCCCCGGGAATTGCAGGTACATTAAGCCTTCAGGGGTTCTCTCAAGCGCGATCTTGCCCCTAAAGCGGCCTTTGCTGCTAGTGATTTTGGCGGTCGTGGTTATCTTGCCTGTCTTTGTTTCCTTGTTGATCATGACCCTGTTCGGAGCCAGCTCTTCCTGGGAAACCAGGACCTTTTCATTGCCTGAAACAATGAAGTAGCCGCCTTGCTCGTATTGGTCTTCATCAACCTTTACAAGGGCTTCCTTTGCCATGCCGTTCAGGTTGCAAAGCTTGGATCGTACCATCACTGGCAGCTCGCCGACGTATACCTCATCACGGTCGATTTCCTTTCCGTCATCTAGGAGGCTCATGTCCAGAAATAGTGATGCGGCGTATGTTGATTTTCTCATCCGGGCTTCCATTGGGTAAATTAGTCTCTTGGAGCCGTCGGCCTCTGTTATTGTCGGCTTCTCGATCCGGATGGCGTGGAACTTGATTTTTGTGCCTTCATTTTTGGTTGTCGTGACCTCGTTTTCCTCTTGCAGTATCTGGTCTACTTTCCTGTCAATGAATTCGTTGTAAGAATCAATGTGCTGCTTGACTAGAGGGTATTCCTCGAATAGTGACTCTACGACTTCCCAATGATACATTGAATTACCTCAGAAGGTGTTCATGCTACTGCCCTGTAGTAGATGGCCGTGCCAGCTGTTGGGCTTTTTCTGGTTATCTTTAGCACGTCGCCTGGTTTTGCATTGAGCCCTTTAACTGTGGGGTCATTTTCGGTTATCCCTGGCAGTTGCTCAAGCGTAGAGCCGAGGCTCTCAAGCAGCTTTTTTGCGTCAGTTTTAGTGAGTATTTCGTGCTTTGGAACGAGCTCGTGTTCTAGAACGTTTTTTGTCAAAAGGCCTCTTCCCCCGATCTGGTAAAAAATAGCCAGAAACAGCTCTGTGTTTTGTCAGTTTTCACATATATAAGCGTTTCTGTGCCCTGGCCATTTTGAGGCAAAGCTTTATATATGATGAGCGCAACGGCGGGAACTCAGTGTCTGAGCATGCTGTTAGGGGGTTTATTGTTCGCTTTTCTTGATTAGTTCATAGAGTCGTGCTCTAGAAATTCTTGCTTGTTTACAAATCGATATCAGGGTCTTTTTCTTGATCTCTTTCTCATTCACAACTGTAACAACTAGCTTTCTTTCCGAGTCCTTTATGAGTTTTATGTGGCTTCCTCGCTGTGTCCTGAATTCAAAGCCTATTTTATGTAAGGCCTTTACTACATCACGCGCGGGCTATAGAAATCTCGGGTATGAACTCTTCGTAGTAGAGTGTTAGTGCTTCGAGGAAGCGTTCCATCAGCTGTTTTTTGTTTTTCGCTTGCGTAGCCACGTTTGTTATTTTGTCCGCGATGATGTACCAGTCATCTTCCTTTGTGATTTCAGGCTCGACCTTTAGTTTAAAGCCAACGCTTATGAATATTTCCCCCGGTTGCGTTTTCATATCCCTCACAATGTTTATGGTTGGGCAACTGGTTTAAACCAGTGTCGGTTAACTCTGTGTCACTGCATGCTGTTGTGTGCACTATCATGTGCATCATCGTGCGTTTGGTTGCTGGCGCTGGTGTCAGGATAAATTTGGGTATGTCGTTTTTCGCATTATGAAATCATACTGCTGGGAGTTGTCTTCGTATCGCTCAAAGGCATAGTCGATGTTTAGTGATTTCTTTAGGAGCTGCACTAATGACTTTGCATTGCCCATGGCGGGTTTGCCTTTGCTAAAGATGACCATTATTTGAGGCATACCTGTTTCCAGCCTTGCGTTTATTGTGTTTTTGAGCCGCAGGGGGTTGTCAGTTGCCTGTATGAATATGAAATATTTATCTGTGTTTTCTAGGAATTCCGTAAAGACTTCTTCTAATTCTGCATCGTTTTCTGATAGCCCTGCAACCTGGAAAAATGATTTGTTTAGAATTCCCCGTTGTGCAAGTTGGGCAACGTGTAGTCCCCGTTTGCCATAGCGTTTAAGCAATGCCTGCCGAAGTTTTTGTAGGCCCTGAGCATCTTTGTTTTCTTCTAGCTTTCTTAGGGTATACCCCATTTGAATTTGTAGCAGATGTTCGGGGTTTTTTACGTATTTACGTAAGAATGTTAGTTCAGGCCTCTTTCGTTGTGCCTTAACCAAGTCAATGATCTCAGTGTCTTCGATAAAGCCCACTTCCTTATTCAGAAAGCGCTTAGCGTATTGCTTTATCTTTTCCTCTGTGAATTCAAGTGCCCCCTTTGTCGCCCCCCTAGCTGCTTCTTCTATTATTCTGTTTTCAGAGGGCATCGGGGTATTCCTCGAGATAAGCAGCTATGCTCAAGGGGTTGTTGTCGAGAATCAGTGTGCTGCCTGGAAGGATGAGCATGTTCGATAGTTCAACCTCAGTTTCGGTGTATGGGTCCTTTGTCCTCGAACCGTCTTGCCCGAGTACAAATCTTTTGTCTGAGTTGTAGCCAAGTTCTTTTAGTAGGCCCACCTTTGCCTCCAGGGGCATGCTTTTCAGTGATACTAGTTCCATAGTGTTTACCCATTTATTTTATTACTTATGATACTAGGCTTGCAGAGCTATATTAAAGTTGGGGTCGCCGGGGGGCTAGGCCCAATCTGTCCTGCGTATGAATTAGTTATGTCAATTGTTGTTTATAACGATTTTGCCAACTGGTTTAAACCAGTGTCGGTTAACTCTGTGTCACTGCATGCTGTTGTGTGCACTATCATGTGCATCATCGTGCGTTTGGTTGCTGGCGCTGGTGTAGTGCTCATGCATGTTTGTGTCCTCTTCATGGCCGCAGGAGCTCGAAAAGTCCCATAGCTGCGCGATGTGGTGCGAATCCCAATCATGATCTACGATGAGTTTTTTCGCAAGCCCTGACATCACGTACCATTTCCAGCATTTGCAGCAGCAGGGGCCACCGTGGTGGGACATTTCAACAGCTTCGTCGTACAGCTGCTGTTGCGCTGCAGATAACGATATTGAACTGTCAAAAGCAATGAGGGCCTTAGCATGTTCAATAGAAATGTTGTATGGGTCAAGTGGTATGAAGTCCAGTGCACCGTTTTCGTCAATGAAGTTTTTTAGTGCCAGCAGTTGGGCATCGTAAGCGTCTAAGTTTTTCAGTGCTCCGCAGCACTGTCCCCCGAGATTCATCTCGCTGCTTGACATTCCTATAATAGTGCTTGGACCAAAACAGCCAATATTAAGTTTATCAAGCTCGACAAGCCTTTCAGGCACAGCTTTTGTAAGTTCATCGCTTTGCTGGAAATAAAGTTGCTTTGCTTGCTCTGGAAGTGCGTTATAGGCCTTGATTATGTCATCATCACTGAGGTTCTCATTAACACTGTTGCCTTGTAACACGCCAGTGGTTGTTGAGAGCATTGCATATGCTACGATAGCGAGCAGAACGACTGATACTGTTACGGGTACTGTTTTTAGCATATGTCATCACCATGACGCCCCGACCGGGATTTGAACCCGGGTCGCAAGAGTGACAGTCTCGCATCCTAGGCCACTAGACTATCGGAGCATCTTATTTTCTTGGGGGTTTGGGTTTAAAACGCTTTGCTCATACTGGCACGTATTGTGGATTCTGGTATCTTTGGAGCATTAATGACAATGTATGCAAGGGACATCAGCGAGACAATGCTCATCAGCATGAACAGCGTCGAGAAACCATAGATGCTGGCCACAAGCCCGCCGATCAAGGCACCGGCAGCGGTTGTTATTGGCTGCATAGATTCCCACAAGCCCCAGCTGTACGCAGGGTGTTTCCTGTCAGTGTTAATGCTGTACAGCGCATCATATGCCGGTGACCCCAGCGCCCGGGCAACACCGAACACAACCTGTACAATCAGCAGGGTCAATGGGTTCTGCACAAACAAGTAGCCGATATAGCCTATGGTTTGCATGGCATAGTTTGCAAGAAGCAACTTTCTATAATGCCTGTGGCTATCTACCCATCTGCTGAGTACGAAGGTTAGGACGCCTGCTGTAAACAGAAAGGCGGTCCATATTGAACTCGCTTGGAGAATGTCGCCGCCGATGCGTTCGACAAAGATCCCATACAACGGACCAAACATGCCGGCGATGAGAATGCTGATTGCGTCGAAAATCAATAGCAAGCGAAGGCCTTTTGAAATCATTGCATCACCGTAAGCGTCACCATAGTACTGTGGTTGAGTCCCGACTGCCGGATTTGAACCGGCGGTCTCCCGGTAACTGACCTGGAGCTGCGTCTCGAAATCGAGATGCTGCGTTCCATACTACAGCCAGGCGCTCTACCGCTGAGCTAAGTCGGGGTTTCAGTATAGATTATCATTTGCTGTAAATAAAAACGTTGTGTGTAAAGAGGAAGCCCCCTTGATGGGCCCACTGAGATTTGAACTCAGGTCGCCAGCTGTTTCGCCCCTCGTGAATGAGGTGGATCCGAAGCTGGAAGCCTACCAGACTAGCCGATGAGCCCGTTATGACTAAATATATTATCGAATCAATAATAAAAGCAGCACCCGTAGAGCCGTCTATTACTTCTTCTGCTTTTTGCGGTCCGGTATATAGAACTCCTCGATTTAGATCCCTGTTTGTTTTGTTATGTGGTTTAATGTAAAGGCAGTTACTTCATTGTGATGTGGAACCCAAGTTGTCAGTACCTTACCAGTTGTCTGCTTCCTGAATGTTATGTGGCGCCTTGACCTGATTTTCACAAAGCCGTTTTGTTCGAGAACACTTATGACTTTACGCTGTGACAATGGCCGCAACTTCTGGATGCTTTTCACCCTTTGGGATTTTTACTGGTACGCTTGTTATAGAAATGGATAGTGAGGTTCTGCTGATCTTTGGCTTTGGTATTTCTGGATCCTCCAAGTATTCCTGAATCATGTCTTGCATATTCAGTATGACTTCATCTTGTGTCTTCCCCTGAGTTGCCAAATCCAGGGTTGGGCAATATGCAGTGTGCCATTTGCCTTCCCTGCCGAGAACTACTGGAAAGGATATAACGCTTTTCATTGTATATTATCACTGTCTTAATCTATTTAAATGTTCACGCTTTTGATTGCTACAAGCGGGAAAAAACAGTTGCATCAAGCAAAGCCCGATGCGGCAAATCTGTTTTTCTGCATGCTAGAAGCCCTCGAAAACAGAACCCATGCCTGCAATGGAGTCCGCCTGCTCTTCCTCGATTTTTTTCTTAACCGTTTCGAATTCCTCGCCAGAAAGCTCAGTCACGCCAGGCATGTCGATTTTCTTCGCGTTCTCCATGAAGAATTCATCCGAGGCCTCGATGTACAGGTAATTCTTTGACTCTTCAAAGCCAATGATTTTTCCGTCTTTCAGTTGGTAGCCGTTGCGCGCAAACTGGTTCAGTATGATCTTGCCTTCAGCGTCTGCGATTTCCGGTGCTTCCAGGACCTTGTTCAGCTCCCTAACTTTATCCCGGTCGATTTTCCATATCTTAACTGTCATTCACATCACTGCGTAGTATATCATCGTCATGGTTTATTAAGCTTTGAGGTCGGGGCTGCCTCGATAATAACTGTTTCTTGTTTAAACTAGTGTAAACTGGATAAAGTTGCAAAATCAATTTATTCTTAGTTGGTCACAACTATTGTATGCCTAGCACGGATGTGAGATTTTGAGAAAACCAGCCGAGGAGATTATAGCTAGCGATATTAGGATAGAAAGGTTGAATAAAAATCATGATCTGCATAGCTTTAAATCATACGAGCTTGAATTAGTAAAATTTCTTTTTGAGGATGCCTTGGACAATCAGGAAAAGCGGGTATCAGTTACTTACCTATGGTTCTATTGTGGGAACTTGGTTGGGTATATAACAATGTTGACAGATCGGATCCACCTGGAAGGGAATCTTAAATCCTATTTTAGGGGCAAGGGAATTAATTACAAGGCGTTGCCAGCTTTGAAAATAGGGCGATTGTGTGTTGATGATCACTTTCTGAGAATGGGCATCGGAAAATTGATGATAAGTTTTGCCGTGAATAAAGCAGACCAGCTGTATGGGGAGATTGCTGGTTGCAGATTCATAACAATTGATGCCAAGAGAAACACCGACAGGTCGAAAGACGCGATACATTTCTACAAGAAGCTTGGTTTTGTTATTTTAAAAGAGAGGCAAAAGGGGACCACGCCGATGTATTTTGATGTCAGTAGGCCTTGAAATCAATTTTTAGAGAGTCTTCAATGAATTTTATTCTTTTTGGGTTTGGTTTTTTTTCTTCAAGGAGCATGTTCTTAAGAAATTTTATAGCGTCATCGCCGCGCAGTGTGGGTGTTGGCCGTATCGGTTTTGCCATAGCATCTCACTAGTACATTTTAATACATTATGATTTTTGTTGTATTTATCGGTTTTGGAACACATCTGCAAGCTGGAAACAGGTTCGCGGTGTTTTTGTTGAATGATTCAATAGTCCTGAAGCAGCTGGAACTCCCTGCGTTAAAGGACTGGGATAAGGTCATGAAACCGCTGAGGTCAGAAGCAAGAGCCAGAAAGCTAAGCGATAGAGACGTTGGTAGAATGATAAAAGAATCAAGGCGTCTCAAGGCATGAACTGCTAAGGCAAAATTAAGAGAGCCTCAGGTGGGAATTGAACCCACGACTTACTGCTTACAAGGCAGTCGCTCTACCACTTCTCCTGCCAGGATGACAAGCAAAGAGCTTGCTCCTTTGCAGACTGAGCCACTGAGGCGTGCAATTATGACGAAGATATATATAGAAGAAGGGATATAAATAATGTGACCTTGCTTTTTAGTTTCTAAGGAAAGTGCATTTTGAGAATTATTTTCTATGGATAGCTTTATAAAGCTATCGTGTTTACTCAAATTTGCAACGCTTTTGTTTCTAAACAGGCGAGGAGACCAATCAGGAGTAGGAGAGGGTTTTTCAGTATGCAGAATGAATTCCAAAAGAGGATTCTAAAGGACGCGTGGAAAAAAGAAACCAATCTAGTTTTCAATCTAGACATATCCAAGCCAATTTCGTCGGAAAGGGACCAGCAGAACCTGCTGCAGCAATCGTTCCAGATCTGCCGGGGCTTGCGAAAGTACGTTGCCGCAATCAAGGTGAACAGGCCCCTGATTGACGCCGTCGGTTTATATCCGATTAAGCAGCTCATCAAGGAAGTCAAGGTGCCGTTCATTGCTGATTTTAAGCTTGCGGACATTACTTATATAAACAATATCATTGCAGAGCATGCGTTCAATGTAAATTTTAGTGCGATTACCGCGCACGCTTTCATTGGCAGTGATCCGATACAAGCAATGATGAAAGAATTTCCCAACAAGGGCATCATTCTGGTCGTGACGCAGGAAGAGGCAAATTCAGAATTCTTGGCCCCCAACTTGATTCCGTTGAGCATGCTTGCCAAGGACCTCGGCGCTGCCGGCGTAACCGTGCCCAGTGCACGGCCTGATGACATTACCCAAGTGCGCAGTTTTGTTGGGGATGACATCCTGATTTTTGCGGCCAACACGCAGGGCAATTACGGTGAAGCCGTCAAGGCGGGCGCTAACTTCGAAACAATCGGCAGGGCGATCTACAACGCCCCCGATCCAGCAGAGGCCGCGCTGACGATCATGGAGAGAATTCGAGAAGCGCAAGAGTAGTCAGCGGCTCAGTAGTTACTCCGTTCTTCATGTGTCCAAATCAGTCCGGGACGGTATCCTCATTGCCAATATTATTCGTGTTTTTGGGGTTTAAATAACTTTGCTATGTGTGCTCTTATTTTGGTTTTATTGCTCCTGTTTTTTTTGGGGGGGTGATTCGGTAGACTTTTTGTGTGATGGTTCCTTGGTCCATGGTTTGGAATCCTGTGTCGAGGTATGTGGGCCCGAATTTTGATTCTGGTATTGTTATTGTTACTGTGGTTTCTTTTATTGTGAAGCCCTTTTGGCGTAGTATTTCTTGTACTCGGGGGTCTTCAAGGTATTGTTTGTTGCTTCCTTTTTGTGTTTCTTGTAGGATGTTGAGTGGTTGCTTGCACCTTTCGGCGAGTTCTAGTAGTTCTGTGATGATGATGGGCATTAGTGATTCTCGGGTGAGCCCGTAGAAGCTTTGTACTACTATTTCGGGTGTGTTGTTGACGGGCCAGTTGTTGATTATGGTTCTGGATAGGAATTCGTTTTCTGATGTGCCTACGTAGAGTATTCTTGATCTGGCGTCGTGTATGATTCGTGCTCTGGCTTTTGTATGTTCAGAGCCTAGGTTGTTTATGTTGTTGCAGCTGGTGTCGCTGATTTTGTCTGCGTACATGGTGGTGAGTCTTGGGTCGTCTGTTAGGTAGGTGTCTGTGCGTAGGGTGTTTTTGCCTTCGTCTATGATGCGCATTATGTTGTTGATGTAGTCTGTGATGATTGCTGCGTTGGGTATGGTGTCTAGTTTTTTGAGGGCTTCTTGGGCTGCGTTGGATATTTGTTCTCTGTGTGCTTCGATTTTTTGTTCTGGTAGTGTGCTGAGTTGTTTGCTTATTTTTTGGAGTGTTTCCGTGATTTTTGTTTGTTCTTCTGGGGTGAGGTTTTCTAGTGGTTCTTTTTTGGCGCTTTTGAGTTCTTGTAGTATGGCGTTGCGTTTGTTTTTGACTTCGGTGGTTGTTGTGGGGGCGTCGAGGCCTGTTTTGATTGTGTCTTGTTGCCAGGCTGGTGGTAGTTCTGGGTGTTCTTGGTATTTTATTTTTTTGTATTCTTCGAGGGCTTTTGTTGTGCCGCCTTGTGCGTATCCTTGCATGTATGCGATCCAGTAGTCTTGTTGTTCTTTTGTGTTTGAGTGTGTTATGTCTCTGGTTGCGTAGTCTGCAATGAATTCAAT
>JAGVWA010000009.1 GCA_018304505.1 Nanobdellati archaeon | reverse complement strand
GCTGTGCTTTTCTGAAAACAACAGCAACTTAACCCAATCCTTCACCGTCAGGTCCTGCAAACCATCAACAAAAGGACTTGACTTAAACTTACCAATTCCCCGTTTTCTAAATTCTTCTAACGCAAATAAGCCATCATTACTGAGATCTATTTCTATCGGTTCCACTATAACTCCCCCAATACCTCAATTATTGCCCTTTGGTTTTTATATCTATTTCCATTTTTCAACCCAAGCTTAAATCTCCTCATAGCATTTTCTCTTGAAACTAAATTAGCCTTGACGGCTTCTCTTAGTAGACCAACGTGGTTTAAAGCCATTAGGCATTCTGCCTTAGCGACGCTCCGCGCAGCGTTTTCGTCTATCAGAACTGCAAAGCTATTGAGTGCTTTGGCGTGATAAATAACAATACATTCCGGGTAATGGTGCTCTGGTTTCCGTTGCGCATGCTGAGTGAAGTGTTCATAAACCATAGTGTTCGCATACCCCTTTACCGCTTCCGGAATCTCAATCAATTTCGGCAACAATCATTTTTCCTTATGAATTCATTAACCTTACCTTTTTGGCTTTTTACTTCATCAAGAACTTCTTGCGGAATGAGAAATCTAAATTCATTGCCGTACAGCGTTGCGTCCTTGTATTTGCTTATCAAATCCAAGGAATCCATGTTGGCCAGGCAGATCAATGGCGACGTATTGGAAACAATCACCAGCCTGTCGAGCGCAGATACTTTTTTTGATTCCATCCAATATCATGTGACCAATCATCTTATTAACAATTTTGCAACTCCTGCGGGTTTAAACCATCCACAGTGAAAAAGGATTATATACAACAACATTCACAAGCAATTCATGAACGTGCTTTTCGTGTGCAGGTCCAATGCGGGCAGGAGCCAGATCGCGCAGGCGTTCTACAACCGGCTTTCGATGAAAAACAGCTCGGTGAGTGCAGGCACGCACGTCGAAAACGAGGGTGCTGATGGGGAGCGGCTGCCGGACAAGGTGAACGCGGCCATGCTTGAAGCTGGATATGACATGTGGGAACACCGACGCACGCAGCTAACCAAAGACATGACAAAAAACGCGGACAAGATCGTTGTGATGTGCGATGAAACAGACTTGCCTGAGTATGTTGACAAACATGGGGTTGAATTCTGGCACGTGCCGGACGCAAAAGGCACCACGCTGGAGCGCCACAAGGAAGTCAGGGATAAGATCAAAGCCCATGTTGAGGAGCTCGTAAAGAAAACCGGTTAATACTAATTTTTTCTTTGGAAACGCCAAATACCCATTTTGCAAGATACCTTTTTATATGGCACTGGGCAGAATAGTTATAGCAATAGTGATGATTTATGTGGTATGAAAACGTAACAGGAATACACGAATTCGAAGTCATGGTAGCACAAGAACCAGAGTATGAAGTGCGATTTGGAAACGGCGACAGGGAGTCTGTGCGCACAATGCAGCACGCACTGATAAACAGCAAAGACCGCATTGGACCGTTCGCAGACAGGATCGTCAAGGACGTAGAAACTGGCACGATAATACTCTACGGCTTCGAAGAAGAAATCAGGCCGGAACACTTTACTAGATAACAACTTCTAAAACAAAACAACGCCTAAAATAAACCCAAAACCACTAGACGGGAACTAGCTCAATACATGAGAATAAGACTGTTCTGTATGCAGATATAATTTCAGGGTGCGCAAGACAGGGATTAATCAAGCCAACAAAATTCAATCTGGAATCTGCAATTAAGGTTTATGATGGAATATTCAAAAAATAGTTTACTTGAAGGTGTGCCTCTGCCATAAAGAGACCTAACATCGCTAGGGTGCATCTAAATAACAGTGACACACTGATTGATATGTTTATGAACGTTCTTATTTATAAAGCATTCACAAACCAGCCCGAGTTTATCGGTTCATCACATCGCGCCCTTCGCCATATTGCACGCAAGTAGCATAATTTACGCCCCATTTACAAACTGGCGCCACGGTAACTAAATTGTTACCCTGGAGCCATACCTTTATATATGCTGAATACCCAAATATTGTATGAATATCTACGCTGGCCTCGAAATCCTTCGGAAAAGAAAAACCCCTGTGTTCAATGTGGCTGAAATAGCCCGCGCCCTTAACGTAAAACGTGGTCATGCTAAGACATACGCTAAGAGAATGACTGATAAAAAACTACTGTTTCGGCTTGCTAAGGGACTATATTCGACCACTGAAGACCCCGTCTACTACGGCTCTTATATCATTCCAAACTCATATATCTCATTCAACTCGGCCCTCTATCTCCATGGCATCATAAACCAAATTCCGGCTGTGGTGCAAATAGTGGTACCAAAACGAACTCGCAGACACGTTGATGGAATTGAATTCATAACACTACCAGTTGACATGGTATTTGGATTTGAAAAAAAACCGTATGCTGGACATGAAATATCAATTGCAGACGTTGAAAAGGCCATTATAGATATCATATACAAACAAGGAGCAGTTCCTGGCAACATCTTGAAAAAAGCAGACCGCGCCAAACTGATTTCATATGCTAAAAAAACACGGGTAAAACTAAACAGGGGATAATGAATGATCAACTCAGACGAAATTTTGCGCCTGGCGAGAATAAACAAGCTCAAGCCACACCAACAGGAAAAACACTATGCTCAGACCTTGGTGCTCTCTGGCATCTACTCGTACATCGTTGACGAGCTGGTGTTCAAGGGGGGCACAGCCCTCTTCTTTTTCCGCGGACTCGATAGATTTTCTGAAGACCTGGATTTTACGCAGACAGCAGAATATGACCATAACAAATTAAAAACAAGCATCTCAGAAATGCTCGGCCTTATTGGTGCAACACATGAAATCAAAGATGTAAAATCAGTACTGGGCAAGAAAATAAAGGTAAAAATCGAGGGGCCCCTTTACAAATTACCCATCAACAAGACGGTTGTCGACATAGACATTTCGCTGAGGAAAGACATTGTGCTAAAACCGGAAATCCTGGAAGTGATTCCAATGTATGACGATGTAAGACCTTTTACCGTCCCGGTAATGAAAAAAGAGGAAACGCTTGCAGAAAAAATCAGGGCAATAACAACAAGGGGGCTCGCCCGAGACTTATACGACACATACTTCCTCTTGAAAAAAGGAACTGAACTTGACCCAGAACTGGTCAACAAAAAGCTCTCAATGTATAACGAAAAACTTGACTTGAAAAAGTTTGATGCCTCATTGATAAAGATTGAGAAAATATGGGAGCCCGAACTTGGCGGCCTAATTCCCCGGGTTCCACCCTTTAAAGACGTTTCGGCATACGTGCTCTCGACAGTATCCACTAAGTTGAATAGCCAAAATCCATTATAATCACATCGCGCCCTTCGCCATCTTCCGCGCTTTCCGCAAGCACTTCTTGTGCCAGTGCATTCCCCCGAACTTCTTGTCCGCGCCCTTGCCCCCACACAAGCGGCACTCGTGCATCGACACGGGCCCGGTTGCCGATTCAGATTCCGGCTCTTCTTCCTCGACCGTTTCATCCTTCGGTTTCCCCTTCATGAAATCCAGCACGCCCATGCACTGATTTAGAGTTAAAGTGTTATATATCTGTGCCGCCTAATGAATAATGGTGACGTGAAATGCCAAAAGGACTTCCCGGAAAATTCGTAATGCTTGACGGCCTCGATGGCGTTGGGAAAGGCGTTGCTCTCGGCGCGCTTGTTGATTACGAAAAACAACAGGGGAAAGACGTTTACGACCTAAATGACTATTGGGAAACACACAAAGACCACCCAGAATACGAACAGCTGAAAAAGCATGACGTGATCGTGTCACATGAGCATGAGCCAACTTACGCATGCCTTGGCCTGATGATCCGTAACGAAATCATTGCAGAGAACAACAGGCAATACACTGCACGCGACACTGCACTGGCTTATTCCCTCGACCGCCTTTGCCTGTACAAGCGCCTGCTCATTCCGTGTTTTGAAAACGCAAAAACCGTGCTACAGAGCCGCGGCGTAATCAGTTCACTTGCATATCAGCAATTGCAGGCAAAGGAAGAAGGATCCGAACTTTCACTTGAAGACATCATGAACTTTTCTGGGAACAAGCTGGCCCTGGAATACGCGCCTGACTTACTGATTATTCCTACCATCAAGAACGTTGACGAGGTCATGAAACGCCTAGAAAACAGGGGGAAGGATGACAACGCGATTTTCGAGAAACTTGACTTCCAGCTTAAGTTGAAACCAATATACGAGGGAAAAGAACTGCGTGAGATTTTTGAATCCCGTGGCAGCCGCGTTGAATATCTCGACGCTGGCGTCAGCATTGAACACAGCCGCAACGAGGCAGTGCGGATTTATAAAGATTACATGCAGTGATGATTGCAATGTCCATCAACAAGGCGGCCCTCGGGAAAGCTAGACGGAAAAAGGAATCGCACTATGGATCTTACGCCACTTGCCTGTGCTTTGCTGCTATGCTGTACCCCTAAAAATCAGGATACAACGGGAACGCCTTGCAGATTTCCAGAACCTCGTTTTTGATTTTTCTCTTCTGTTCTTCGTCATTGCGATAGTTCATTGTCCTTGAAATGAACTCGCCGATCTGCCTCATTTGGTCTGCCTTCATACCGCGGCTTGTGATGGCCGGGGTGCCCAACCGAATTCCTGAGGTGACAAACGGGCTCTGCTTGTCGTCAGGGACCATGTTCTTGTTCGCCGTTATCCCGACTTGCTCTAACAGGACCTCGGCTTCCTTTCCTGTAATTGATTTTGACTCGAGGTTCACTAACATTAGATGACTATCGGTGCCGCCGGTTACGAGGTTGAAGCCGTTGCTCATTAGTTCATCTGCCAGGGCATGCGCATTTTTCACGACCTGCTCCGCGTATTTTCTGAACTCTGCTGACTGCGCCTCCTTAAGCGCTATTGCTTTTCCGGCAATGGCGTGCATCAATGGCCCGCCTTGGAAGCCAGGGAACACGGTTTTGTCAACTTGCTTCGCATACTTCTCAGTGCACATTACTATGCCGCCTCGCGGCCCCCGCAGGGTTTTGTGCGTCGTGGTCGTCACGATGTCACAGTGCGGAAAGGGCTGCGGATGCTGTTCTGCTGCAATGAGGCCTGCGATGTGCGCGATGTCGGCCATCAGCACCGCGCCGACTTCATCTGCAACTGCACGCCACTTTTCGAATTCTATTTTTCTGGGGTATGCGGAATAGCCTGTCAGGATGAGTTTGGGTTTTTCTCGTCTTGCGATTTCGAGTATGTCGTCTGGTTCAAAACGCTGCGTGTCCTGATTCAGTGTGTATTGCGAGAACTTGAAGAGCCTACCAGAGAAGTTCACTGGCGAGCCGTGCGTTAAGTGCCCCCCATGCGGAAGAAGCGGGCCGAGAATTTTGTCGCCCGCTTCTAGGACTGAAAAGTAGGCCGCGAAATTCGCGTTGCTGCCAGAGTGTGGCTGAACGTTTGCGTGGTCTGCCTTGAACAGGGCCTTGGCGCGGTCGATTGCCAGCTGCTCTACCTGGTCATGGAATTCACAGCCTCCGTAGTATCGCTTGCCTGGGAGGCCTTCCGCGTACTTGTTTGTCATTATTGAGCCTTGGGCTTCCATTACTGCCGGGCTTGTGAAGTTTTCTGACGCGATCATTTCCAAACTGTTTCGCTGGCGCTGCAGCTCGTTTTTCAACGACTCGTACACCTCAGGGTCTACCTTTTGGATTTCACTGTACAACATATTTTAGTTCACCGTCCTCGGAGCTTACTGGTTTCCTTCTGTTACTACGGCTTGCTCGCCATACTTCTTTTTTAATTCGTCGATCTTTTCGTGCTTCGCCACTTCCGATTTAAGGCGACCGAGATAGTACTCGTTCTTGTCCACGCTCAGGTACTTGACAAGCAGTGGTGAAATTCTGGCGAGCTCGTCGTAGGTCTGCTGCGCGATTCGCCTGTAGGATTCGTGGCCGTGTGGGCTTGATCGCAGGCGAATGAAGTTTTCAAGCCCCCTGAGATCCCACGTAATGAGGACGCGTTTTCGATAGCCATTGGGCACTACGTACTGCGCCTCGTGGGGATACTTTTTCCTGATTGCGTTGTAGGCCTGTGCTGCTTTTTCCATCGCTGCCTGGTATTGCTTCTGGCAGCCTGCTTTTATTATGTCCTCTGGTGTGTCGTATCCATGGTCTGCGGTGATTAGCTGATCACTTTGAATACAAGTCCTGTGCCTCTGCACGTCCCTGAATGCACCGAAGTCCATTATCATGTCAAAAGTGAAGTTCCCATGCTCGAATTCCTCGAGCGGAATGTTGAATTTGCCTTTGCTCAGGTGATATGTGTCGAAGATTTTTTCTTTTTCTTGACTTGACATTTTTTGTACGCGTTCGTATACCTGATGATATGGCAGATTTGAATGCTTGTACAGAATTGATGCTGCGATTTTGTCTACCACGTCTTTGTCATAGTGTACTAGCTCTACTGGCCTTCTTGGTTTTTCAATTTCGGTCCCGACAAAAACGAAATCCGCCAATTTGCGTGCCGCCAGTGGCACGTCGTGCATCATTGGATCGAATTCGGCATACTTGAGCAGCGCGGGGCAGATTAGCTCTGCCTCCGTCTTTATTTTTTGCCCCAGCTCTTGGAATTCCTCGAGGGGACTTGAGAGGAGCTGCTTTATTGAGTATGCGAGTGCGCGGGCGTTCATGCTGACCCCGACGCTGGTTATTGTAGATGCCGGCAATAGGTATCTGACGACGTCGCACGTTTTTGCCTTTACGCTGGACTTGTATGCGCCGTCGGAAACCCCCTTCTCTTGGGGCATGCGTTCCATTACATACGCCACGATCTTGTCGTATAAATCGTCGTACGTGTCGAGCAGGTGGTCACAGGCTTCCTTGTATTTCTTGGAGAAGGATTCGTCACGCGCGATTTTTGGGGGGGTGTAGTAATTGTCCTTGCTGAATTTTACGTATCTGCTGGATTTCTCTGTGTACCTGCCGAGGCGGTTGTGTTCCACCATTTTCGTGGCCACGTTTGATAATGAATCGATGGCGATCTTCACGTCCGCGTGTTCTGCAACGCTTGCGTGGCCGTAACCGACTACCCATTTTTCGTGGAATTCCTTGGCTGTCTTTTTGGCCTTGGCTGTCGCGTCTTCTGAATAAATGTCGTCACTGTATGTGCTGTCTCTACTAGAAATACTGATTTCGCCGCTGCCTAATAGTTTTAACAGGTTTTGCCGGAAGGTGTTGTTGCTCCTTGACACGTATGCAAACAGCACCGCAACAACTTCCTCTGGCAGATTCTTTACGCAATAAACATCCGAGTCGAGGTTGGTTACATATTTGCTGAGAATTTGCCTTTCTTGTTCTGTGAAGTTCTCTAATGCCATTTCCCAACCCCGCTTTACTTGTGGGTGTTGGTGTATAAATGCTTAGCTAATACCGCTTTTTTGCGTTGCTTTTGTACCGAGAGAAACGGGACAAGGATCGGCAGAATAAGACTGCCGTCCTTGAGAAGGTGGCCTTACATTTTCGGTTTTTTTTTTGCTTGCGTTTTGGCTGGGCGAGCTAATTCTTCCGAATTTTAGTTGGGTGAGATTAGGACCATGTGGGTAATCCTGTTCCCACCCAACAGAAGGTTTAATTACATTTATGTAAGGATCTAGTATATAAACAGTAGCTTCGGCAATTCACGTTGTGCCCCGGAGGGTTTCGAAAATTATGACAAAAGGTACTTTTCGAGCTCCTTGGCCGCATCGCTTATTTCCCAATAGGTGGTTTTGCCGACCTTCTTTGACGAAAGGATGCCCTCTTTTTTGAGCGCGTTGAAAAAGTCCCTGATTGAGATAAACGTGCCGCCGCTGGTCGTTTCCTTCAATTCAGTTAAAACGCTGCCAATGGTCGCCACCTTAAGCTCTGCCAGCTGCTTTAGCGCGCGCAACCTCAGCTCAGAAAGCGAGTGCTTGGCCATCAGCCGAAACACCTTTTCAAGCTTAGTGCTCTCGATGCCAGCCATTCTTCTGAGTAAATCGTCATGCCCAAGGATCATAACTCACACAACCTTTCCGCCCATGTATCTTGTAAACAACGGTATGGTGCCCCCTTTTACCTCAAGGAAGATGACCTTGACGACGGCCATGCCATGCTTTAACAAAATGGGGTTTTCGCCAACATTCTTCATCGGGACTACAAGTTCGCCCTGGTAACCCGGATCGACAAAACCAGTAGACGACTCAATGCCCATCCTGAAGATCGTGGACCTAGGAACGACAAGCGCCGCCAGGTCGTCGGGCACGTCGAAACTCTCAATCGTCTTACCAAGGATAAACTCGCCCGGCTTGAGCGTGTACGGCTTTTCTTCTATGAGGATTTCCTTCGCATCGGGCCATTTGCCCTCAAGAATGTCTACTGTGCCCTTGTCCTGCTTGTACAGGCTGCCCAAGCGTAGCTCTATGGCCGCGCCCTGAATGTTCTTCTTCTTGTAATTATTAATGAGCATGCACAGCTACTTGTACCCTTTCACATATAAATAACTCGTGCTCGCTGGCTTACATGCTCATTGGGTTGCGTGCCCCGGGCTCAGTGGGACAAAACAGGCCCGTGCGATCGGCTCGGCAAAGCAACCAAAACGTATTTAAAGGCGCCGTGATTAACAAGATCATTGGGGGATTTACATGACCACATCGAAAAAGTTCGTAATCGCAAAGCAGATGGGCGGCAAGCGCATCATTACCAACAAGGGGGAGGAACTCGGCAGGCTAAGCGACATACTAATTGATGAAAAATCAGGTAAAATAGAGGCCTTCCTGATCGAGACGCAGAGGGACTCGAAGGTTGCTAAGAACCTACACAAGGTCCAGGGCATGGCATCTGTTCCATTCAAGTCGATTATCGCAGTTAGCGATGTCATTGTTGCAGACGAAGCCTTGCTGGTGTGAAAACCATGGCCGGCGATTTCTTTACAGCCACACGCGTTATCATAACCGAGGTTCTGTATCCTTATTCCCACGGTTACGTAAAAGAACTCATACTGTACCTGATAAACTTCATAATCAACTTCTATCTGCTGTCAATCGTCATCTCGCTCTTGACAGCGTACAATTTGATCGGCATCGGGCCTATTGACACGTGGGCAATTGTCCTCTCGGCAGGCATAATCGCAGCCCGCAGCAGTTTTACACAGGGCATCTACGACTGGTTCTCGCGGGCACACGAATACGAAAAGCTCTTTGGGGGAATTCCACGATGAAAAACCCACGAAGCCCTGCCGGCATCGTATTCCGGTCCCTCATAGCGTTTCTAGTAGTGCTTATACCCGGAATAATTTTCCTCTCCTTTGCCGGCGCGCTTTTCGGAATGATATTGCTGGTAATGATCTACACCATGGGCATCATCAGCGTTTCAATGCCCGCGTGGGCAATAGTGCTGCTTGCAACCATTGTGCACGTTTCAATCATCGGCAAGCCCATGCCAATTCCGCAATCAAGATTCAGGCAACTGCAGCCAACAACTCATACAGCAATTCGTACAGCCCCCCGAAGCATGAAAACTGCGAAGCGAAAAATCGCTACACGCAAACGCCACAAACGAGGCGGTTAGAGCCGCATGAGCTACGTTATCTTCGCTGTCCTGGGCGCGCTGCTTATTGGTGCAGGCGCCTTCTACAGAAAGGTGGCCCTGAAAAACATTGAGCCAAGCGTGGCTGCGCTCATAGAGAGCACAGGTTCGGCAATAATTTCCTGGGTTGCCGTGCTGTTGTTTGGTGTTTCTGTTTCACTGCAGCACGCAATCTGGCCCCTTGCAGGCGGCTTTTTCACATTCCTCGCCATCATGTTTGTCTACACTGCCTTAAAAACAGGACCCGTATCAACTATAACCACAATATACAACCTCAACGCAGTAATCGCTGTGCCGCTCGGTATCCTTTTGCTTGGTGAAACACTAAACAGCACGGCCTCTGTTGGCATTCTATTGAGCATCATTGTGATTTTTCTTGTGTATTCTCCAGAAAAAATTCGCGGGGGCGCATGGCTCCTGCACGCCATTGGGGCCATGGCTTCGTTTGGCATAATGAATTACTTCATCAAATCATCAGCAGACTTGATGAATCCGCTGCTTGGTTTTGCGATTCTCTCAACCTCAACCCTGCTCTTCCTGATTGTTTACAATGCGACTATGAAAGCCCGGGAAATCAGGAAGGTAAAATCAGCTGCCTTGAAAGACTTTGCCATCGTCAGTGTCCTACTGTCGTTAGGCGTTATCAGCATTTTTCGGGCATTTGCGCTTGGCCCATTATCAGTAGTCGTGCCGATTGCCAACATGAATCTGATTCCGACTGTGTTCCTGAGTGCGCTGGTTTTGAAGGAAAAACTCGACAAGAAAACGTGGCTGGCCATCGCCCTCGCTTTACCGACTGTGTGGCTTCTATCAATCTGACAAATCGACAATGATTGAGCCGTCTTTTTCGCGCTTTGTTTTCTTGTCCCCGAGGATTTCCTGCACATTCGCGAAGTTGCTGTAAATCAAGTCTCCCTTCTGCTTGTTTTCCTCGATTTCCTGCGCGAACCTGCCGAGGGTTTCCTGCTGCTCCGCCAGCCTGTGCGCGAGCTTCTCTACCCTAGAGTCCTTTACAGCGGCGCTGCTTATTGATTCATCAAGATAGAATTCGTCAACCGCCTCGTTCAGCGTCTTAAACTGCTTTTGAATAGCCATATCCCCAAGGGGAAACGGCATCACCTCGTTATTCTGGATGCACGGCTGAGGGGGTTTTGCAAACAGTGCCCGCATTGCTTCAAACAGTTTTATGACCTGTTCCTTTGCCGGCTTTTGCGTGTTCTTGTCAACGCCTGCCAAATTGCAGATCTCCTCTGCATATGCGCCGCCGAGTTTCAGATTCAGGGCCATGCTTCGCACAGCGTCAAGTTTGTCGAAAATGGTTTCAAAAACGCTGAACGGCACGTCAATTGGAGAAAAGCCACTCTGGCCAGGATACTGATAGGTTTCGTTTCGTTTCAGGGCGCGGTCTTTCCATATCTCGCCGCGCCACACCGCTATTATCTTTAAATCGTTGTCGGTAAGAACCATGTTACCCTTGCCAAAGAACTCAATGATGAACTTGTGATTCTGGAAATGCATCGTAACGACGCGGTCAAAATCATACTGCTCTATCTTGGCAAGCTTCTGGTTTACGAGGGTCTTTCGCAGAATCAGCGCCAGCGTCGACGGTTTTTGCGGGGCATCAATTCTGTACCTTGTCAGGTTGAGCCGCGCGCCGGGCTGTATTAGTAGCTCTTTCTTTCCCCTGAACGCGAACTTGAACGTCTCTGCCGAGATCTGCTGGACCTTTTCAAGGTACTGGTCTTCGATTTCTCCGCTGATCTCTGCAAGTAGTTTGTTAAGAACGAAACTTGTAACGGCACTTCCCATAATATATCTCTCCTAAACACGATAATATAAATGACTGCGATGATTGCCCCAAATAAATGCATGAACTGCGGCGGCTGCAGTTTTTCGCGTTCCCTTCCCGTGGCCAAGTTCTCTTGCACCGCTTTCGATTCCTTGATCTCAAGCCCCATTTCTTCAGCTTGCTTTTCGAGCTTGCCGATTTTTTCGCGCTCCTGCGTGATCTGCAAATCAAGGGTCTCCTTCCTTGATTCAAATACATCTGCCGAGATTCTGCCTTGTATAAATTGGTCCTGTAGGGTACTTATGTTTTGCGCTATCAGCCTTAGTTTTTCTTCGGCCAACACGAGTTCCTGCTGCTTTTCCAAAACTATTGCCTCAAGTTCTGTTGTCATTGTACTTACCTGTTCTTCCGCGGACTGGGTGTAGTACGACAAAACCGGCATTAGCACTGTTGGAACGAGTAACACAAACGCCACAACATAGATAACCGTGCGCTTAATATCGATAAGGGCGGCGGCCGCCAGAATGGCTGCAATACCAGCACTAGCGCCGACAAGCAGCACCTTCGGCTCAAGCGACACATAGGCTATTGCCGAAAATGCGACAGCCGCAGAGTACACGAGCAAATAATCGGTGCGGGTGAACTTTCTTTCAGCAATAAGACCGACAAGGGCTAGGAAGATCATATTCGACAGCAAGTGCTGCGGCGTCACGTGTATGAACGAGTAGGTGAAAATTCCCTTTGGGTTGGAAATTGAAAAACCGAGCTGCTGCAGGGCTTCTTGGGGTATGAACAGCAGGTCTGGCGATAAAACAAAGTACAGTAATGTTACGATACCGATGATGAGAAACGTCGCCCGCACTCTTATCCCGTCAGAAGGGTTTTTGCTGCAATAACAGCCAGCCGGGGGTTTCTGGCAAATAAACTTGCGAAGGTCTTCAGCTTGTCGCCTTCGCTGAAGGTCAGCACGTCATTTTCCTTTCCTTTAAAAAAGCTGTGCAGGGATTCAATGTCGGCGTCTGAAAGCTTCTCGAAAAACTTTCGGACCTTCACTACCCGATTAAGCTGGTTGCCCCTGATTTCAAGAAACCTGTCATTATACAGCTTTAGGAACCCTTCAGAAAAATCGTTTGCCTCAACCGCTTCCTTCGCAACAGTCGCCGCGATGCGGCCAGCTTCCATTGCATTCCCGATGCCCCCGCCGTGGATGGCGTTCACCATGTGCGCAGCGTCACCGACAACCAACAGGCCCGCAGCATAGGGTTTCTTTATTGGGTTTGTCACCGGGCAGCAGCCCCCGTTGAGTTCTGCGATCGACGCGTTTTCAAAGTACTCCGGGTGCTCATTGATGAACTTATCCAAGTACCATTTCGGCGTCTTCTCGTGCCAGCCCGTAATGCCAATGCCAACGTTGGCCTTGTCATCTGCTTTCGGGAAAATCCAGACATACCCGCGCGGCGCGACATCGTTACCGATAAACAGATGAATGAGGTTGGGGTGCTTGATTTTCATGTTTGTCATGTAGTACTGGAAGCCCGTGTCAACCTCTGTTACCGGCACATGAGTTCTTATGCCTGCAAAGCGTGCGATCTGCGAATCAACACCATCGGCCGCTATTACAAGCTTGGCCTTTACTTCAAATTCGCCTTCCATGTTCTTGCATTTAATTCCGGCAACACAGCCCTGTTCGTCCATGATGACGCCATTTACAAGGGTCTTTACAATATATGTTGCGCCCTCTGCAATGGCGTGCTCTGCTAGGCGCTTTTCGAATTCCTTTCTCTCGATAATATAACCACGGTTCTCGGTTTCTATCACGATTTCTTCGCCGTTGTGCAGCGTGATCGCGGCACCCCTCATTTCCTGTAGGCACCAGCTCGGGTCGTATTCCAGGCCTGCGATTTTGATCCAGACTTGCCCGAGGCCTTCGCCGCACCTTACAGGCGTGCCCAATTCCTGCCGCTTGTCAATCACCAGCGTTTTTAAGCCTTGGCGTGCGCAGTCGCGCGCAGCTATCGATCCGCCGGGGCCCGCACCTACAACAATCACATCCCAAGGCTCGTGTTTTCTGAGCTGCTGCTCCATGTAATGCCCTAGAACATCCCTTGTTTCCCCGCTCATTTTTGACCCTCTATTTGCACTAGTGAAATCGCGTCAACCGGGCAGAACTTAACACACGCATTACATTGCGTGCATGTGTCCTGATCAATGTCGATGTATATCTCCTTCAGCGTCAATGCGGTTACGGGGCACACTGACGTGCAGCCGCCGCAATAAATGCACTTAACACCATCAATCTTGAGTTTCGTTACCATTAAGCCTCGCCCGTGTTTCCATAAACAGTAATAGCATAGCTTGCATTAGCACTGATTAGTATTTACTTAGCATCTAATTACTATTTAAAACAAGGCGTTATAAAGCATAGCCCTGGGGCGTCTCGGAAAACTACAACAAAAACATTTAAATTCAAGCGTGGTGTGGTGAAAAAATGTCAAAACTATTGGTGAACCAGAGTGCGCTAAAGGAAATGGTGAAACAGCACGGCTTTAACTCTTCCGGAGACCTCGCAGAGGCCGCAAATGACGTTTTAGAAGACGCAATAAAAAAGGCCTGCAAGCGGTGCCAGGCAAACGGAAGGAAAACCGTCAGGGGCGGTGACCTCTAGGCCTTTACCAAATTTTTTCAATGTCGTCAGTCAGGAAAAAATACAACGAAGCGACAGCCGCCAGAACGAAGACGGCCTGGAACTTAATGCCATCTGGGAGAAACACGGGCAGGAACAGCAGGGCAAAGCGGCCAAAACCAAGCGGCAACTCCCGCAACAGCATGACCTCTGCCGCGCTCTTGCGGTTCTTTGCAATTTTCACTGCAAAATCCAGTGTTGGGACTAAAATAAAACCAGAGACGATGCCGAAGAAAAACGACAGAACGCCCAAGCCGAGCCGCGAGTCAACAAACAAAACCGATATCCACAAGACAAAGTTTGCCGCGCCGCCAATTCTCAAGATGGGCCTCACGCCAATCCGATCCTCGAATCGCCCCACAAAATATATAACAAGCGCCGTGCTCAGGCCAACAAGCGCAGTGATGATGCCCGTGAAAACGTAATCCGGAACTGTAATGTAAACGTAAAATGGCCACAACAGGTATGCTGCGAAGAAAAAACCATTAGCCAAAAAGATGTTGAAGAGCGGAAAATTGCGCTTGGAAAACACGTCTGTTTTCTTCATCCTGATGGCTTCAAAGCGCTCCTTTGTAATAAACAGCGGCCAAACGCTCGCAAGGATAAGCACTGCCCCCACGAGAAAGAGCATCTCGAAACCGAGGTACGTAATCAGCACCCCCCCGATTAACGGGGCCGCAATGGCTGCGATCTGCGGAAACATGTGCAACATGGCCGTCTCCTTGCCAGTGTGCCCAGGGTGTGTTGCAACCGCAAAGTCGGTGTTTAGCGGCATCCAATACAGCATCTTTATCAAACCGGTGAACGCGGCAAGAAAAAACACGGGTATCACGGGAGATTGCACTTGCCGCAGGAGCAAGAAAAGCGCTACCAGCATCACCTGCGATAGCGTCACAGTGTGCTTGATGCCGATTTTCTCAGCCAGCTTTAGTGCCGGGCCTGCGAAGATCGAGTAGAACAAAAACGTTAGCGCAAGATACAAGAAAACATCGTTCAACGAATACCCGATGTTGAACAAATAAATCGGGACAAAAACCCCGACAAGGCCGAACGCGAACGCGTCAATTATCCTGTGAATGAAAATCTCGTTCACTTCAGACCGTATGTCAAAAGCCCCGTACAAGTGTTTCAAAACGCTAAACATAAACGTCGCCCAGATGCATCAAAAATTCAAATCTGCACTATCTGTAAGTCAAACGCGCTGAGCATTTTTAACAACTCCGTTTTTCCGGTCACGCCGTTCTTGTCGATAAATATTTTTTCAGGCCCGGGTACGGTTTTATCAATCATCTGCTGAATCATTTCCTTGTTCAGGTTTTGCTGGTTGTATTTTGGACAGATGTGACCAAGGGCATATTCACCCATAAGCGCAGTGAATTTCGCGGCATAATGATTCCCCCCAATGGCGATCGCTGTCGGTTTTTCTTCATTGCTCATTATGCCTGCGATGATGCAGTCGGCCAGATAGCTCGCCGCACCTGTATTGCCCCACTGTGCCGCGCTGCTGCCGAGTTCTGCAAAACACACCGGGGTGTCAATGTCCGGACCGTGATGCGTGCATTCGATGGTCGCAATAAAGCCCTCCGGCATGCGTTTCTGGATTTCTTTAAAAATGTTCCGGGCGGTGTTCGCGTTTGCTTGACTGAGCTTCTGGGGCAAGCCGCCCAGGTCGGCACTTCCAAAATTTCCGATGAAGTGCACTGCGAAGGCGTGAATGCCTGAGGCCGCAGTATGGGGGCTCGCAAACACAATTTCGGAAGCATCAAGGCCATTTATCGAGTCTGCGTGCGTTATGGGCTCGTCAGTGCGAACCAGCATAACGTCGTTGTATTCATAGATACCATACCCATTGAAACTCAAATCAGTAGCATCAAACCCCTTTTCAAGGAATCTCTCGAACAGGTTCATGCTGGCCTGTTCCCGGGTGCTGCACACTATCGCTTTCATGACACTATTATATACAGCAGGGGGTTTAAACATTTTTCCAAAAAATTCCTAAAAAACCCCCGCGGCCTGGGTTGCCCTTTTATATTCCAAGCGCCAAAAGGAAAAGCAGAGGTGATATTACTAATGACTAATAGGCTTAAAATGATTAAAAAACTATTGACTCTTGCTATGCTTTTTACGCTGGTGTTTTCAACACCGATGTTAGCGCAAGACCAAAATGCAACAGGTGGAAACGACACTGGCGACACAACCACGCCACCGGCGCCTGTATGCGAAACGCGGCATGACACGGAATCCGGCTGCGACATAGAATACTGTGACGGCCAGGAAGTAAACAAATTTTGCCAGGGGGAGACGACCCCACCAGAACCTGGAGATGGAACTTCCGGGAAGATATGCGAATCTTTCTATGACTCAAACAGGAGATGTACGATCACGAAGTGCACTGACGGCTTCAACGAGGAAAAATGCGACAGCGTGTCGCAAACGCCGGTTGGCGGCAGTGGGGGTGGCGGCTGCTACAGCGAGCCATTTACTGATCAAGCAGGCAACCAGTGCAAACGCGAAATTTGTACAAACGCTGACGGGTCAACATACAATGCAGGGGAGCACTGCGATTTCCAAGACCAGCGCATGCCGGAGCCACGCCAAGGGCCGGACAACGGCTTCAACGACCAGCAATTTTCACAAGACGTGCTGAGGAACATCGAGGACTTTGAATTCTACGACATTGAACAAAGGCAATGGGAACTCGAAGACCTGCAGGCAGAGGGCATAGAATGTGAACAGGCACGGCAACTTATTGATGAAATGAAAAAGCAGGCTGCAGAGGCAAAATCAATAGCATCAACCGCACCACAAAAAGCCCAAGACCTTCTGGAAAACGCCAGGAGAAGCAGCGGCAGGAACATCGGCGATGCCTTCAGGGCGTGCCACGAAATGCGGGGCGCACAACAGGCGCGGGAAGAATTCGACAGGCGCGTTGAAGACATGTCGTTCTTCCTCGAAGACGCCGGATTCCAACTTGATGACCTGGAGTTCCAGGGCGCAGACACCACAGAGGCGCGCGACCTGTTAAGCAAACTAAAACAAGCAATAGCAGACGGAAAAAACAAGATCGGGGCAGCTGATGACGGCCGTGAAGCGCAGCGTGTTTTGCGGGAACTCGAACGGTTGGGAAGGGAATTCCAAAGGGCAATGGAAAAACTCTGGAGAAGCCAAGACCGCAGAGGACCTGGTGGACCAGGTGGTGGGCCCGGAATGGGGCCAGAACCACAAGACATAGAAGACATCATTTCCGAAATTGAATTCCACATTGGCGAGGCACGCTTCGAACTCGATGACTTAGAATCGCGCGGCGTTGACGTGACAGAAGGCAGGACCCTGATTCGAGAAGCAGAAGACCTACTCGCCAAAATCAAGGCGCTGCAAGATGAAGGCAAGGACAACGAGGCCTTCAAGATCCTGAGGAACTTCGAGCGCTTCGGGCAAAAGGCAGAAAAGGTCTTCCGTGAACTGCACAGGCAAGCTGGTTTTGATGATGATTTCGAAGGACCGAGACCTGAAGACATGAGCGTAGCTGAGATACTGCGCGAAGCCCCGATATTCATTGCAGACACTGAAGAGGACATCGACCGACTTGCGGAACGCGGTGTTGACGTTACCGAGGCAAGGCAACTGCTCAGTGAAATAAAGGCGATCATGGAGCGTGTAAAAACCGCATACGGCACAGGGGACGAGGCAGCAGCCAAGCGCATCCTTGCAGAGGCATTCGAAAAAGGAGACCGCCTCGACAAGCTCCTGAGCAGGGGGCGCGACAGGGGATACACTGACGAAGATGCTGCTAGTGAGGTGCGTAGAATCATTAAGGACGTAGAAGGAAACCTGCCCGGGGCTGAGCGAAAACTGACGCAGCTCGAAGGCCAGGGCGTGAATACACAATCAGCGCGAAGCCAGATCCAAAGAATCCGGGACGCGATTCAAAAAGCCCGTGACCAGACAGAACAAGGCAATTACAAAGCCGCACTCGGAATCCTAAAAGAAGTAATGCCCTTGGGTGAAAGAATAAAGGACTTCATCAGAAGACAAGGCAGCGGGGGCGCAGACGGCGGGACAACGCAAGACGTCGACGAGGCACTCGCGCTGGCTTCTGTAAAGCTCCCAGATGTTGAACAGGGCCTGAATGAATTCAAAACCAGGGGCATCGACACAAGCCGTGCAGAGTCGTTACTGACACAGGTAAGGGCCCTGGTGCAAGAAGCAACTGACTCACACAACCAGGGGCGCGACGACGAGGCACTGCAGATCCTGAGGACCGCCTTTGTGCTTGGCGAAAAACTCGAGCGCGTTTTTGAGGACTACAAGGACCAGCTGTTCTCAATAAACCCAGAAGCGCTGCAAGAACGCGTAACCAGGGTCTTGGGGGAGGCAGACCAGCTCATTCCTCAGGTTGAAGCCAAGTTGACTGAATTGAGAAACGCAGGAAAGGACACGACACAGGCTGACGCGTTACTTACATCAATTAAAACACTGGTGAATACCGCAAGACAGCGCGCAGGTTCAGGCCAATACAGGGATGCCATGGACACGCTGGAAGCAGCGTTCATCCTGGGTGCAGACCTGAAAACGATAGGGGCGCAACTGCTCGCAGCCTAAGTGGAGGTAGATGAAAAATGGAACACAAATATGGAAAAGCATTAACCGCAATCCTTGCCCTGGTAATCATGGCAGGGTGCACCATACCGCAGTTTGGCGGGTCCGCTGGTACCCAACCCACGACAAGCGGGGGAAAGGCTGTACAGCAGGCAGAGCAAGACTTTGAAATCTTCCCTGGGCTCGAGGAGACGTCGGGCAGCGTCTTTGGTGGCAAAGCCGGGGAAGCAGGAGAGATCTTCGGCGAAACCTCAGGTTTAACTAGCGGACAAACAAGCGGGGCAAGCGCCCTCGGCGGCCTAGGCGGAACAGACACTTCAGGCACTTCGCCATTCGGGTCTGAGGAAGACGACGCGAGCGACACTGGCTTCTGAAACCCCCAAACAAAACAACAGCAAAAAAAACCCCACTAAGAGAATCGGGGATCTGCGCAGGTGAGGCATCTGCGCGGGCCCGTTTCTGCTTCCTCTTTCTTTTTTTCTTTCTCCCCCTGTTCTTTGTCGCCCGGAAGTTGCACAAAAAAAAGCAACCTTTATAAATAACTTGGTTGGGCGGGTTTTCGCTGTTTATGACAGAAAGCTTTTTTAAACAACGCCCCGTTTGTTAAGCATGGCACTTTATGACATCGCGTACGCAGCGGCGCTCCTCCTCGGGGCAGCACTTCTGGTTGAGTCAATAGAAATCGCCACCAGCAGGAAAAAGCACATCGGCTTTCCAGCCAGTGTGGCGTTTTTTTTGCCTAGCGCGGTGCTGTTCTTCTTCGCAATCGTGATACAAGACCTCATTCTCGGCATAGTGAGTTTCTTCGGCATAGTTTTCGGCATCGCCAACGCTTATGTTGCCCTGGAAGAGCAAGAGGAACACGGGTACGAGGAACGCTTAGAAAAGAAGCGCCTAATGCGGGAAATCGAGGAACTCAAGACCGAGGTAAAGAAGCCGATGCGCAAAACACCCGCGAAAAAAACAGCTGCACTCAAAGCACCTGTGAAAGCACGTCGTGGGAAGAAAAAGCGTTAAATACCATTTCTACCCTAAATAGCCCATGTGGAAAATTAGTTATCACACCGCAGAGAAAGGCACCCTGCCGCAGACGCTGCAAGACAGAATAAACTCGACACCTGCCCTGCAACTGCACCCCCGATCAAGGGCATTTATCAAAGACGGTCAATTAGACGGGTTCACAATTCTTACGATCGATGGGCCGGGTGGCGCCGTCAGAGAGGCCTTTGAGATGACCGGGAATGACGCGCGGGTTGCAGCTGCACAAGCCCAGCGTGACGCGGAAAACTACAGGATTAAACAAGAAGCAGTGTGGCACCCAGAACTCGCACGCCGGGATCGCACAGAAAGGCAGCTGCTGCTCTTCTAACCGCGCGGGCCCAGCTGAGATAACTTGACCGCGCCGCTTCTAGAAGGAAACTTTATATAATAGAACATTCTTAAAGTAAGAAAGTAAGAATACCGAGGGAGAGATGTGAGTGTCGAAACAGTAAGGATGTCCTCGAAAGGCCAAATCGTTATTCCCCAGAGCACACGAGCAATGATTCATGCAACAGAAGGCACGGTGTTTGCTGTAATAAGCAGCGCGGACATGGTTATACTCAAGCGCATAGACCTGCCCTCAAAAGAAGAATTAATCAGTAAACTTAAAAGCATTGCAAAGCAAGGGAAAAAACGATTGGAAGCACGGGGAATAAGAGAGGAAGACATCCAAGGTATTATTGAAAAACAAAGGCGGCGGTAGTTTGCGGGTCGTCCTTGACACCAATGTACTTATCTCAGCTATCCTGTGGGACGGCAGCGTTGCTCAGAAGATGCTGTATAACTTCATTGAAAGGGACGTTGAAATTTTTTCTTCTGTTGCCGCCCTGCAAGAATTCCAGAATGTGCTAAAGAGGGATTTTGATTACAATGCAGACGCTGTTGAGCAGATAACCGAGATCCTCTTTACATTTATTAAACTTATAGAACCAAATGAGAAACTTGAAGTTGTTAAAGACGACCCAGATGATAACAAAATTTTAGAATGTGCCATTGCATCATCTTCAGACTACATTATAAGCTATGACAAGCATTTGACTAGCATTGACACATTTAGAGGTATAAAAATCATTAGGCCCAACGATGCCTTAAGGCTTTTTTAACCCCCTGGGTTCTGGGGAGCCGCGCCGCATGCAGAAACCTTTAAATATGTTTTTGCACAGATACTCTCTAGAGGCTTATGTGGAAAACAACGGTGACAGAGGGGCACCCATTATACAGCGAGACATTTGAAATGATCGGCCAGTCACGCGTCATTGCAAAACAACAAGATGGCAAAATCGAGCTGCGCAACGTCAATGAAGGCGCGTTTTGGGTGCCTTTAGAATTCGACGACCGGAACCACACCGCGCCCGAGCCCCGGGACGCATGGCTCCATGAAGTAAAACAAATCCAGGTAGACGCGCGCGGCGAAGCCCTGCGGTACACGCTTTTGTATCAGGGCGAGGAAAAAATTCCGAATAAGAGGTGAAAAATAACATGTGGGAAAACAACATTTTTGGCAGCGCCCTTACTAACACAATCAGGGCTCAGAGGCCGGATTTCTCGGTAGTTGGCGTCAGGGATTCGCGGGGTGTACAACACCTGGTGGCGTATGACCCGAAAACGCTAGCCTTAGAGCCAGGGGTACACGGCGAGCCCCTGTTTGCAATCAGGGGTACAGAAGGTATAATAAACAACCCCGGAGCTAAAGTTCTCGATGACGAAACTGGCACAGATTAAACAAGAGCTCGACGTAATACAAGACGTCCGGGACAAGCTGATAAAGGACTCACGCGAAATCATACCAGCGTGCGCCAAGGCCATCAGGGAATTCCAGAAGGGCAAAACAGCAGAGGCAAAGGCCCAGCTCCAGACCATCGATGGCAAAATCAGGAAGCTCGAGGCCAGCCACAAGGAGCACCCTGAATTAGTGGCGCAGATGCTTGGCGCAGCTTACCAGGAATATGCAGAACTCGCAATCTTGATCTCGTTCTATGAATCAAGAAAACTGCCTAACCTCAATGTGCCGAGCGAAGCATACCTGACAGGCATGGGTGACGCCATCGGTGAGTTGAAACGGGTGGCCATGGACATGCTCGGCAGAGCCGAAATAAAGGACGCCGAGCAGCTGTACAACGACCTCGAGGACCTGTATGCCGAGTACTCGCAGCTCGTTTACCCCGGCAGCATTGTGCCTGGGTTGAAGCCCAAGCAGGACATGGCCAGGAAAACCTTGAACAATTTGCACGATTTAATCATTAGCAGCAAGCTCAAGTAGACAATCCACGATAGCAGGTTTATTACCTTCAAGCGTGGAAACTAATTATGTGGAGTGCAATTGCCATTGACCGGAAAGACTGCAAGCTGGTGCATGGCCAAGAAGTCCGGTTCAGGACACCAGAGGGCAAATTCAAGCTTGTTCTAGCAGAAAACGGCAATAAGGTGCTCATGGAGTTAACTGAACGTGGCTCGGCCCTTCGGGGCATCTCCTATGAGCGGCTTGATGTGCCGGACACTAGGGACTTCAATGACCCGGAAATCTTTGAAAGCGCCCCCGACGAGCCCGAATAGCCCCTTTGCAATATTGCTGTTGGAATCAGCGCCCCAAATTCCACCAAGGTCTCACATTTTGGCTTTAAGGTACCACGAACTTTTGGACCTAAGTCTCACTTTCTGCGCCCTTTCAGCCATGTTGGGAACACACAGGCTCACGCCCAATGTGTCTTACACTACGCCTGCGGAATCTTACACTACACCCCTTGAATCTTACACTACGCGCCCGCAACGTGCCGGGCAACTCCACGCCCAAGCGCCCCGCCACCGCACTCTGGCGCAGCCAAGGCCATTGGGCTAGCCAAACCCTCTGAACCGGGGCTAGCTCCGATGGGGGCCTGCCGACCGCACGAGCCACCCCTGAAAAGCCCAAATTCGGCCTTTCCGGGCCGTTTTACGCACGCACGGTTTTGCAAATATTGTTTAAGAATCTGCCAAAGAACGTCTAAGAAAGTACATTTTATAAATTAGATTTTATAAATTAAAAAGGATAAGATTAATTAGTTATAATTAATTTAATAAATTATCTTTTATAAAATTTAATTAATATGATATGATATAATAATTAAAACCATTATGTCTAAATTTCTAATGGTACAGGTTCCTGAGTTCTTCAAAGGCGCGCTTTGCCCTGGAAATGGACTTGCCTGTGTTTGTTTTGACGTAGAAGTCAATGAACCCGGCTATGTCAGGGTTTTCCGGGTCCCTTGCAAAGGAATACTTGCGCTTGTCTTGCTGCAGGATTCCGCGGTCAACTAACTTGGAGAGGTGGTAGCTGATGGCCTTCTCTGTGACCCTTGACTCAAGGCCGATTTTGTCGCGCATACCCCACCCGTGCGAATCGAGGTATTCCTTGACTTGCCTTGCCGATGCTGGTTTTTGCTCTTTCACTTGAAAGTGAAGTAATGCGTCGAGAATCGGGAGGATCGTGTTCCGGGTTTCGTTTTCGCTGATAATTCCCAACGACAAGGCGATCCAACGGAGCAGCGACTGTTTCGTCAGCAGAACGTCCCGGGGGAGCTCCATGTCACGGATGACAAAAGTCCTCATTACGTGCTCTGATTCTGGCATGCCTTTTGGAAAAACCCTCAACGCGCCCGCCATAAGGTTATTAAACCGCCGCGGCTTTAATAGCTTTGTATGCTTTCCGTGACGACAAGGCTCAACCCCATTCGATTCATGATGGGCCAGAAGACGCCGATAATTCTAAATGTGATCATCAAAAATCGCTCTAATGAAACGCAGTTGGTAAGTGTAATTACAAAAACGCCGCTGATGCTCGGTTTCGACAAGACGGGGCTGACACGGGAAAAGCGCGTGCGCATCGATTACATAAAGCCCAGCCAGGAGAAAATTGTGCCGTTTCCGCTGTACGCACGCTACAACATTGAGCCGGGGGCATATCCAGTTGACGTAAAGGTGATGATGCACCCAGACAGGTACGACCGCGTTGCAGACACGATAGCGGCACAGGCGCAGGTTCGGGTGATTTCATGAAGGTCTGCCCAAAATGCGGGTCTCGGGAACTCGATTATGCGTCGCTCAGAAAGGAATCCGGCGCCTTGCTCGGCCTCGGCCTACCTCAGGATTACTACTGCACCACCTGCGGATACACGGGCCCATTGATTCTGCAGCTGTCTGACAAAGAGTACGAAAAACTCAGCAAGAAAGGCCAGTTCAGGCACCACAGGAAATACCAGCCAATTACTGTTGGTCATCACGCCTCGCCGGAAATAATAAAACCCGCCATGGCCGTTGTGTTCATCGTGTTCCTCGCCAGCCTCGTTTTCTTTACAATTCCAAAATACACTTACGCTGAAGCCCCAGGGGTTGCGCTCGGGGCGCGCGACAACTTCCTCATAGCAGGCAAGGAAACCGGCGACTACAAAGCCCCTGCTGGGGCCGCATTAACGGTCGGCGAGTTCGCAGAAGCAGCACGCATCGAACACGTCACTGACGTCACGGCAATAAACCAAGTAAGCACGGCAACAGGCCTGCAGGACGTGGCCTCCTTCTCCTGGTATCTCTTCATACTGCTGTTCAGTGTAGGAATCGTTGGCATGCTCCTCACAGGCGCGGTGACAAGGTCGCGGCTATTTGAATAATTGCCCAGGGCCTGCAGCGCAGTGCCAAAACGTTCTTATACTAATTAGTGCATAAGTTATTCTGCACTTTTCATGGGGAACTCATATGTGGACAACACAAACCGCGCATTCGCGCAGCGACCAAGAATTGTCAAGGCAGTTTCAGTCTGAAATCAACAGCCGGGGGGTACGGGCCCTTGGCAGGTGGGGTGCCACTGAAGGCGATCTGGGAACGGCGTACTACCTTGGCCCCGAGGCGCTTTACATTAAGACATTCACTGATGACACAACCACGACACTCAAATTGACTGATAGCGACATGACACGGGCACTGCAGGAATTAACTCATGAACTCGGCGCCAGCCCACATGAACAGGCCCAACGGGCCCTTGACGCGATCCACGAAATGACGCCAACTCGCTGGTGATATAATGTGGAATGATAAAATGTGGCACGACGAAAGGCACGATGAACTGCCAGACGCGCTTCAAAAGCGCCTAGATGAAATCGCGGCACGGGGCGGCGGCATCCTCGCCACGGCACACACCGAACGAGGCAGCTTCGACCTGCTTGGAAGCGGCCAGATAATGCACGTCCCAAATAGCGGCGATCCTATGATTGAGCTTCATCCTGCAAGCGTCGCGATGCGCGCATTTGATTTACCAGAACCTGACGGCTCGGACACTGATTGGGAGGAATAAAAATGTGGGTGAAACTTGAAGCCACAAAAAGCACTGCGCCAGGATTCTACGCGACGCTGGCCCAGCAAATGGACCCGGAACAAACCGTCAGGCTAGACACGGGAAGCTTCCAAATCGCCGCCAGCAACGCCAAGCCCTGCGTCTCGCTGCGGATCGATAGTGGAAATGACTCAACGATCCAACAATTCTCACTGGTTCACAGGGCGGAAGGCGTCGCTGAAATCAGGAGTATACTGAAAACAGCCATGACAAGCGCAGAATCAGACACCACCAAGGGCAGCGCGTTCGAAGCCCTGCGGGACTTTGAAGAGCTTGAAAGGCAAAACTCATAATGGATAATAAAACGCTGACCTGCCCTGTTAGCACAGCACAAATCGAGTAAACTTTTTATACAACTGTATAAGTTTTGTATACAGCAAAATTTACAAATCCCTGTGCCCCTCGTCCTCTTTGCTCAGCACACACTAATGTACTCGGAGGGGTGCCCGGGTGTGGTTTATAATGTCGTTTCTTCATTATAATGTCATTCTTTCATTGTAATGTCATTTTATCATTGTAGTGTCATTCCCCCATTATAATGCCATTTTATCATTATAATGACGATTCTTCATAACCGACCAACGGTGGCCGGGGCCCACAACCCCGCAATCACTTAACCCAACTTAAGTAAAACGCCAAATTACTTAACCTAGGTTAAGTAAAACCCCAAATTACTTAAGTTTATAAATTCATGCTACTGGGTGCCAGCTGGCTGTGGTTGCCCCCGTTTTCTACTAATCAGTAAATTCCGCCAGGCCCTTCCTGGGGCCAAGCACAACCCGGTTTCTGCAGGCACGCCGTTGTCGAGAAAGCGTGCCCCCCAGAGGTACATATATATACTTGCACTAATTAGTGTAAGAAAGCAGTTGTCGGGCGCACCCCCTGAATTCCCGTTTACACTAAACAGTATAAACTTGTGGGTCGACTTATATTCCCTTTACAAATTCTTCTTTCTTCAACCCGCTTGCCGGACTATAGTACTGGCAGCTTCATCGTTCCTCACCTTAAAACTAGCAATTATGGTGCTGCCTTTCGCTATTCCTTCTGGAACGCCCGCGATAATTATAACAAGCATCCCTTATAACGATTTTGCTACCGCGCCCTATTTCAACTGGTTTAAACCCACGCTGGTTTCAATTAAGTTTTTATACTCCTAATTGCATAATTAGGGTGGTGGAGAAATAGGCGCCAGGGGCGGGATTTGAACCCGCGTTGCCCGTGGGCACTCGCTCCTAAGGCGAGCCCAATACCTGACTATGGCACCCTGGCACCTATAAACTACCTTTTGTTTCTCAACAAATATAAGCTTTCCTTAACTCGGTTTAGTAAATTTCAGTTTAAACCCACGCTGGTTTATTCCCCCGACGTGAACCGCTAGTTTTAAAAACCCTGATTTACTATTTAGTGCAAACCAACAACGGAAAACGCGCGGTGTGGAGCGATTAACGTGGATTTTCATCATCAAAAACCAAGCACGGGCATGACCCTGGAGGAATTAACACGGATACTGTACCCTCAGCAGGACAAGTACAGGTTCGCTGCGGCCCACCTCATTAAAGCGATTTCACAAAGCGAGAACGGCCTCGAAGGCCACCACCTTAACAAAATTTGCAACGAAAAATCAATTTCTCGGGCCACGATGCAGAAGGTCTTCGTCAGGCTGAGGTCACTGGGCATAGTGGACAGGCGACAAATGAGATACCATCTCAATACCGAGTTCTCAAGCGCCCTGCGCCGAATCAGCGACGCGTGGCGAAAAATCACCGACGAAAAAAAGTTTGATTTTGACGATGACACGATCAGGGTCAACTTCTAGCAGTCTACCAAAAGCTATTTATAGATACGATGTATAATTATACCGGAGATGACAACTAATGTGGGACGGCGGAACAGGAACAGGA
>JAGVWA010000015.1 GCA_018304505.1 Nanobdellati archaeon | reverse complement strand
GAATCAGACATCTTGTTTCTGGCAAAGCTTTCTTGCGAATGCCCTTGTGCGCTGATGACCTGTAACGCGGTTTGCTCAACACAGCCTGGCCTGTACACCGCCTGCTTCTGGGGATCGCCGAGGTATAATGACACAAAGGCCTTGTCTTCCGGCTCCAGCGTAGGTTTCTTTTTCACTGTCAGCACTTTCTGCGCCATGCCTGTGTAACCCTCGTCGATGTTCACATGCAACAGTGACTGCGGGCCCTCGAAAACGGGTATGACGTCGCCTGTTTCCGGGTCGATCGTATACAATAAGTATCCCTGGTTGTTGGCGCACTTATAGGCCCCGGTTCTTGGATCCTCGCTGCAGTATTGCAAGCTGCAGGCTCCGCCATTGAACCATCTTAAGTCTGCGTCCTGGAAATGCACTTTGTACATTGATGGCGGGTTTACGTTGATTGTGTTGCCCTCCTCGTTAGGCTCAGGTCGCTGCATGGCTGCTACTGCGTGCAGCAATTGCGGCGCAAACTGTGCTGCCTCGGCGACGCTTGTGCCGCCTTCTGGCAAGAGTCCGGCTAGTGCAGCGTCGATGTCGCCTGCTTCCAGGGCCTCGCTCATTATGCTATTGAAGTCATCTGTGAGTTGCTGCGGCTGCGGAACTACCTGGTGTGCGCCCACTTCGAATATTGTTTCTTGGCAGCTACCCAAGGCCAGGAGGGCTTCCTGCTCTTGCTGTACTGCCTTGTGTGCAACATAGAAATTGACAATGTCAAACGCGACTCCCGCGAGCGGGTTTGCGATGTTTGCCCCGATACTGACAGCGCCGGTTATGTACTTTAAGATCCTGAGGTTTCTAGCGTCGTTTTTTATGCCGCTAACTATTGATTGGCAGAATGGCGGCTCTGCAGGCGTTCTGTCCTCAGGGGCTAATGAATTACTGAATAAATCAATGATCTTTGTAGATGGCACTATCGGCACTGCACCCCAGTTTTCCAGGGCTTCGTCAAACAGGGGCAGCGCAAGCGCGGTAACTGGGCCTTTGCGTGAAGCGATTTCCTCGTTTCCTACCGTGATCTTTTCGCCACCCGGGACAGCTGTCGTGCCTTCAAACAACAAATACGTCAGTATGATGGCTGCAGGAGCTTTTACGGCCATGACCGCGCCGATGGGTGCAGCTACCATAGACCCTGCAAACAAAAGCGATCCAAATGTGTGCGCACTTTGCGTTATTGTGTCTATCCGCTGTGTAACCCAATTTTCTCCGATCTGCGAGTACCCTGTTATTTCTGCGTTTTCAGAGTGCATCCACAGCTGCGTTATGGCGCTGTTGTTCCTATATAAGAAGTTCTCGGGTTCTTCATAAAACGAGGAAGTGCCCGAGAGCCTTGAGCTGATGAGCACGTTGAAGCCGCTGCGGGTTCCTGTTTCGTCGGGCTGGGTGGATTCTCCAATGTAGTTGGTGTTCCTCTCCCCGCTCACGCCTTGCTGGTCTTGGTACACCATTACAAGGTTTCCGAGGCGCTCCAGTTTTTCGCCGACCTCCTTCGGCAACCTTTCCCCGCCAAAGACC
The DNA here is from genome assembly GCA_018304505.1 of Nanobdellati archaeon. Classification (GTDB taxonomy): domain Archaea; phylum B1Sed10-29; class B1Sed10-29; order B1Sed10-29; family JAGVWA01; genus JAGVWA01. Next base: position 33,484 of record JAGVWA010000015.1, on the reverse strand, counting down.
TGCTGTGATGTCAGGATGAACTTTGAGAGGAGTCCACCTTCTGACTCTGTCGAAATTCCCGCGATGGTTGCCAGCGCCGACTTCTTGATGTCCTTGCCCTGAATTTCGGTCCACACCTGGTTCGTGATCTTCAGATCTTGTGGGTGTTTTGAGTCCTCAACTGCCTTGGCCATGGCCTTGTTTACTGTCAAGACAAGCCCATCAACTGTGAAGTATGGTTCCCGGATGTTGGAATTGTAAGTATGAAGGGCTGCCATTGAAAACACCTCTGCCCGGGTGCCTAGGAAGAACAGCTTGGCTGCGAGCCTTGTCACCGCGCTCTGGCCATACAACAAAGACCTCAAATAAGGCCCCGAACGCGCAAGTTTTCCCAGAAAGCCAGTGCCCTCAATTTTTGTCGCCAGTTTCGACATGGCCACTGAGTCCTGGAAGTTCGGCTTTAACACGACTTTTTCAAAGTCGTCTGCTGATTTACTAACTGACTCGATAACAGTTGAATAGGCCGACGGCGGCGTTAGTGGAACTGGGGGCATTGGTTGCCCAAGCAGGGCCTCTGCTTCTCTAACCTTCGCAGATGCTTCAGCTATTTTATCTGCCTGGCTCTTAGCGCCGATTACCGCTTCGCTTGCAGCCCTTTTGGCATTCGCGACTTTAGCAGACGCATCACGCGCAGCGTCTACTGCGTCATCAGCAGATTTCTGCGCAGCACTTACAGCACCATTGGCTTCCTCTAGTGCCTTTCGCGCTTGTGCAAACTCCGCGGCAGCAGCCTCCTTAACCTCGGAGGGTGCACCCGTATGCTCTGCCAAATCTACCCTATCTCCAGCAGCATTTACCTCTCTGGTCTTGTCTGCAACTTCCCTTTCTGCACTAACTAAAGCTTGCCTTGCTTGATCTTCCGCCCCAGAGGCCGTTTTTGCAACCTCATCCAAGCGAAATGCTTCTGCCTGAAGTGTGTCTGCAGCGGCTTTTGCCTCAGCAGAGTTTTTAATCACTGTTGCCTCAGCTTTTTTAGCTGCTTGAACTGTTTGAGTCACGGTGTCACCCCCCGCTGTCTTGCCTATGTTGCTTCTCATAATTCTTAAATTATTCAAATCCGTAGACAGGGCCTTATTAGTACTAGACAGTGCATCGCCTTGGGCCACAATTGCGTCATTAAACTTCGTTTTTCCAACCAATCCTTTGGCCGTGTCGGCTTCTGATAAGGCCTTAAGCTCGGACGTTACCTTTTGTACCTCAGAAATCTCTCCGTTTAGTGCTTCAACCTCCTTTATCCTGCCCTCAACCAGACCATCAACTTGCGTACGGGTACTAGCAGCCTGTGCATATTTTGCCTGTCCGGTAACTGTGTCCCCACTTTGAACTGCTCTCCGGGCTTCGTTTTCTAAGTCAACAATTTTCTTGTTGAGGGAACTGTACTCGCTAGTAAAACGGCTGGCTCCTTTGTTGTAGTCTTCAAGGGTCCCTGAAAACTTTTTTAATTTGTCAGGTAGCTCGGCAGCCCGTGACCCTAATATCCGGCTCTCTGCTGCGTCCACTGCATACTTGCCCCGGTAGGCCCGCGGCGCTGTCAACGCCTCGGCGAACGCGGCTTTTTTCGACACGCCCTCGAAACCTTCACCGCCTTTCCTGAGGAGCCTGAACCTTTCAACAAACCCCTTCCCACTCAGTGCCTTGGCCTTGGCAACTGTTGCTGCCGCCTGCCCAAGGTCTTCGGTCTTGCTTATTGCCCTTCCCTTAGCAAGATTAAGCCCACCAGCGAACATCGACATGAACATTATTATGTCATAACCCCTGTCCACGCCCGCGTACTTTCTCAGATAAGTAATGTAGCTGAACAGCGAATCTGGAATGAGGAAGTAATCAGCGTCAGCGCCCTTTGTCAAGCTGACTTGGACCTGCTTTGACTTAATTATGTTTCCCGGATTCGTGTTCTTCGCAACTTCAACCAACGTACCGGACACCGAATCAACGGCGAATATCCTAATGATTTCCTTAACTGCGGCTGGAGACACCCCCTTCAACTGATCTGGTGTAAATTCCCCCAATTGCTGCTCTGTTATGTCCAATTCCCTCTGTACAGCGCTTGCCAGCGCGGGGTTTGTTAGAACCATTGTCATGAATGCTGAGTAGTCCCTGGTGGCCGTGTCGTTTTTGTCGATCGCCTTGCTTAGCTGATCCACCAATGTGCTTCCTTGTGTTAACCCCGGAAGCAGGTTTGCCCCGGAAGTGCCGCCGTCGCAACCCTGCCCGCTGCAGAACCGCGTTGTTCCAACTTGCGCTGCGAAACTCAGCTTGCCGTTGATGATTATGTTGTCGAGCTGGCACGCTTCTGCTGGTGTCGTGGCCCTGTCCCTTTGAATGTCATAGATGGTTGCCTGCTCGCCCTCTGCGCCCATTATAAAATAATCCTTAGCCCTGTCAACGCTGCTGCTCCACGATTTCCCAATGCGCTCGCGGGCCTGCTCAACCTGCCCCAGCCTTTGGTCGCCGAAGGCGTCGATTTCCCCAATTTGCCGGCTCATCACGTCAACAACTTGCTCGTACTCCGACCTGTTTAGTATGTCGATGTACGCCTCATCGAGACACGATGCTTGGCCCGAGGTAAATGGAAACTTTTGAGGGTCGACGTAAAGCGGTTCTTGCCCCACCACATCTGAAACTTCGACTGCTGCTGACTGGAAGTACTGCTGCGTTGTGGAAAACGAGAACGGAGAGAATAACGAAGTCAGTAGTAGAAACATGAAAAAACTCGCCGCTGGCTTCTGAAGCTTCATAATGCCAGATAAACCAACGAGGCTATTTAAACCTTTTAGTCACGCGGTTGGCGCTTTCATTCCCGGGGCAGATAGGTGCACGATGGAGAACCAACCAAAGTTATATAAAAATATAACTATGGTTAATCCACTACAAGCAGGCCCTTACTAAGCGAGCCATCACTGGACTGCAAGGCGGCCGTTGAACAGCAGGGCTCCGAAGAGCAGCCAGAACGCCACATTGCCCACGAGGCTGGCTATGTACATCGATATGACCCTTGGCGTTCCCCATTGCCGCTCCACCCAGCTGTAGACAAAAAACCCGAGAAGAGCGAACGGCACCGCAACCAATGACGTGTAAAACACAGTTGTGAAAAACCCTGCGGCCCCAGTCACGGGAATCAGCGGCGCGCCTGCAAAAACCACGTACCAGAGCCGCACTGCGAGCCAAAACACGACAGTCGTCAGCATGGCCGACACAATGTGTGCAAGGCGCTTGTTGAACTTCATCAATGATGAGATTTTCATTCCGATATAGGCAAATGGCATTGCAATGAATGAGAAAATAAACGCAAGCTGCAGCATCATCAAGTACCCGCCGGCATAATTTCTGACAAGGAAAAATATCAGGAAGCCATATGGGTCTCCGATAATGTCCGGGGCAATGATCTCTGTAAACACCATGAAAAACTGAAAGTATTTAACCTATAAAAGCCTTCTTGAGTCATGGTTTCAACTCCTGAAATTTTCTGGGGCGCTGTCTCGTTCATTGCATTACTTGGCTCTGTGAGTTACGGCTACGTCATGCTGAAATACCTCTTTCCGGCATACAAGACGTCCTCAAAGCGGATTAACGTAGGCCTGGCCGGCATGTTCGGCGCAGGCCTGTTTTTCCTCGGCTTTGTGGTCTCCCTAGTGCTGGGTCCACTGACGCTGTTCTATACTATATTAATAATACCCGCTGCGCTGGCGCTGAAGGGCTTCCTTGACGAAATTTCCCAACCCATAGCTGGCGTCAGGGCCCCCGTACCTGCGTTTGACATAAACCGCGTGAGCGAGGCCCTATTTGGAAAAACAGAACAGCAAAAAGCCCCAGAGATGTACAAGCCCCGCGTTATTAAACAGCAGGTCGTTTCGAAAAAGCGAAAGCAGCCTGTAGCAGAAAGGATACGCGAATCCCTTGAACGGCTAAAACGCGAAACGGAACAGGCAGAGCGCGAACGGGAAAGGCGCGCGAAGAAACGGGAATTGAAGGAGACGCCAAGTGAGGAGAAGGCAGAGGTCATGACAACTTACACCAAAATCACGGAGCCGCTCGAGGAAGCATTCGGGTCTGAGGAATTCAAACGAAAAACGGCACGCGACGAGCTCGCAGAGCTTTCATTTGGCACGCAATTTGCAAACGTTGGCGACATCACAGGCAGCGTCCTGGACAAGATGACGGGCCTCGAAACATTTGAGTCAGAACTTGAAAAGGAAAAAAAGAAAAAACAGGAATTGAAGGAATCGCAGGAAAGCCCCGGGGTTCCCCCTAGCGAATAGTAAGCGCATAGTAATGTATATTAACACAGGCAGGGTTTTCTTTAAATGATGCAAGGCAACGAGGAAGTCATTGAACCGACACAACCAGAAGTGGACAAGGAAGCGCAGTTGAAAAGGCTAGCCGCGTCTTTGAAAAAACTCAAGAAAAAAAAGGCTGCTGTTGAAGCGCCGCAAGAAGCAGCAGGGCCTGTTAGCCCCGAAGAGGCTGTCAGGCAGCAGCTCGCTCAGAAAAAGGCCGCTGCGGCTGTTAAAAAAGAGGGCTTCCTTGATCGGCACAAAAAGCGCTACATGGAACGCCGGGGAATGCTGCCGGGACAGATGCCTGGCATGCGTGGAATGCCGCAAATGCCACAGCAAATGCCCCGGACTGAGTATAACATCTCTCAATTAGGCCTTGCAGGGGGAAAGGAAAAAACCATATCAGAACTGGCTGGTGAAGGCGAGGCGATGGGCTCACTGTCAGAATTGGAAGCGCTCGCCGGGGAAAAGCCAAAGAAGAAAAAACAGAATGCTTAATTCTAAGAGTTCTAAGTGTACATCGGAGTATGAGTTAACTCTTCAACGTCCCTGTACTTCTTCTTTTCAGACTGCGCGCGCTGCAGTAACTGCTTGATGTTCTTCTCAATTTTCTCAGCTTCAGACAATAGGTCCTTTAGGTCAACCTTTAATCCTGCAAGCCTGCCAAGGCCCTCAAGCAGTGCCGCGGAAGCCCGGGGGTCAAAAAATCCGCCAGTTGATTTTGGAAGCGCGCCTGATTCTGCGAGGATGTTAATAACAGGAAAATGCTTGGCAGCGGCCTTTGAAATCAGCACCCCGGACACCCCCGTGGTGATGCCCTCATTGATTGGCTCGAGGCCTGCTTTTTTGATTTGGTCCCTGTCCGCCTTTGTAGCCCCGACAGCGAACACATTAACCTTATCGCTGCCTTCGGACGGGCCTTCTGCTGGCGTCATTCCCGCCAGGGAAATCACCTGCTTTATTTTGTTTTTTTCCGCAAAGTCCAAAATCGACTCGCTGAGGTCATATATCGACTTGGATGGTACTACGAATTCCGAAAGGAGGATGCAAAACTTGTCCTTTGGGTCGTGGTAAATGCGCGCCGGGAACAACGGAACCCCGTTGTGTATTGTCGTCATCGGCGGAAACTCGTCTGACTCGATGTGGCCTATGGGCTCCATCTTGCGCTTTTCTATTAAATACCCTGCAGCAATAGTTCCTACCAAACCAATGCCCGGGAAGGCCTCTATCAGCGTGTGGCCCTGCAGGTTTTTCTTTTCATGCAACACGATCTTGACTGTCATTTCATTACCTCAATGCTTATGGTTTTTTGCGCCTCGCCTGCGCGCATTTTTATGAGCACCTGCTGCGACACATTACCGACGCAAACCTGGACTTTCTTTTCTTCCTGTGCTTTTAACGGAAGAATTTCACCAATAATAATGTTTGGGTCGTTCACGAGGATTTCCATGTAATCTATGTCCAGGTCTTGGTTGTTTCGTATCATGAAAAATGAACACGTGCCGGCCCTGATGACCATCTTGTCATTGGAAACACCAAAGGCGTCCTGCGTGGCGTTTTCCCCGTCCTGCAGCTGCGGCTCGCCCACCAGTGCCGAAAAAAGCATGAATGCCCCGCCGACAAAGGCGCTGACGAGGACCAACAAGATCGCAGTGCGCGTGTTTTCAAACTTCCGCATTTTATTATCTTTGGGGCGTTTCAACATAGCTTGACAACTCAGCAGGTGCTTATTAAGGTTTCACAACGCCAAGCAACGCCAGATTGTTCACAATTTCCCACCCCAACAATTTCACATTATTTTCACATTATCTGCGCGTTGGAAACCGCGTAGAACAAGACATTCGAAAACCCGGCAAAAGCGAGGGTGTACATTGGGAAGTTCTTGAAGCGCTGCTTCTGAAAACACACGAAGAATGCCACAATGACGCTGAACAGCGACAGATAGACGTGATTTCCAAGCACTGCATTACTGATTAATTCGGCCTTGTCAGCCCCCTGGAAAACATCAATGCCCTCTGCTGCTGAAAAATCCATCGAACCCATTAATGCTACGATCAGGCCCAGAACCAGCGGCATGAACACGACACAGCTCACGATCATGGTATACCTCTCGACCGCGATCATTATCTCGCGCTGGTTGTTTGCTTCATGCGATTGCTGCACGTGGTCTGCAATGTCGGTCAGCAATGAGCTTGTGTCAGATCCGGATTCGTAGCCTGTCTTGAGCAACTCCAGCACCTCTGTAAACAGGGTGCTTTGGGAGCTTTTCATTTCTGCTGTAATGACAGCCGGCACGCTCATTCCCCCCTTTATGCGCATTGCCATCCGCCTGAAAATTTTTCCAAGCGCGTCAGGCCTGTTTTCTGAAAAATCCATGAAGACCTCTTCAAGGCTCTGGAAAGAACACGCGGCGGCCATCGAATACAGGCATGACGGCAGGTCCTTCTCGAGGTCAGTTTTCACGTCAGCATTGAGCATGTTAAACTTCATCAAACCGGCCTCTTCACAATCATCACAAGCACTATAATGGAATTGATCAGCGGAAACCCAAGCGCGACAATCCAAAACAACTCCTGCGGCGCAATTGACACCTCAAGAAAAATCGATCCGATTATGGCGAAGGCCTCGAAAAGCGCGGGCACCACTGACGACATAGCCACTAAAACCAGGGAATACAGGACTATTTTCGAGTTGTATTTTTTCAGCTTCATTAGGTGCACCCTGGCCTGTTCACCAGCAGCACGCTGCAGAACATCAACGCCGGAGCCACGTTTATACGTCTCGATCAGGTAGGAAAAGCGTCTCGATCAGGTGAAAAGCTCTGCTTAACAGGCAGGCTTTCCAGTTTCATGAAGTTCTGGGCAATCGATTTTTCAAACCCCATGCCGTTGTCGATGTTTGACTTCACAGCTTTCAGCCGGGCGTAGATGCTTGGAAACGAGCGCGATGGCATAAATAAGGCGTCCTCAACAGAGGAGCCTGCGCGCAACCGCAGTACCACGATTCTCAGAAACGCGGGCAATTCGCGCTCAAGCACAGCAATTTTTCTCGACAACAACCTTTCTGGAAACTTTAACGTTGCGTATGCAGTAAGGGCGAAAACCATTGGCGAAAGCGCGAGCAGCTTGGCATCAAGCACCCAAGCAACAGTCATGAACAACAGGGCCGCCGTGGCTGCAACGCCAAAGGATAGCGAAAAAAACTCTGCAGCTGAGAAATCCATGCGCGCTTCCCTTAGCGCAGCGTCGAGTTTTTTCAGCGTAACTTGCGACGCGAACGCAGACGTGAAATGAAATTTGCTTACAAAAAAGTACGCCGCCTCGTTCATCCATTACCTCCAACTTATACCTCATCTTCACAACATCTTCACAACATCTTCACAACATCTTCGCATCAAATTCAACAGGCTTCCAGTTCATCGGTTTTCTCGTTGAATCGGAAGATGTGTTTCAACACAGGGCCTTTGCTTCCCGATTCTACACTGCATATCTCTGTAACCCTGCGCTTGTCCAGCCCCTCGGGCGTTGTGATGCGCTTCTGTACAACGATAAAATCAATCGTCGTCAGGTCCTGGACGTCGATGCCCTGGTTTTTTATCCTCATCAGTGCCTCTTCTGCACTGTGGGCATGCATCGTCGCAATGGACCCCTTTCCTTGGCCAGACAGCATCGTGTTCATCAGGGCCTTGAATTCCTGCGCAGTCCTCACTTCACCGACAATGACCTTGTCTGGCCTCATTCGCAGCGTGTCAGTTATGAGGTCGTGCATGCCAACGTTTATTGATTCATCCACGGCCAGGGAAACCTGATGGTAATGCCCTGCCCGAATTTCCGGCGTTTCCTCTACAATAATGAGCCGCTGGTTCAATTGAATGCAGTTTATCAGCGCGTTGAGCAGAGACGTCTTGCCGCTGCCCGTGTTGCCGCAAATCAGTATATTTGAGTCCATCGCAATAGATTTTTTCAGAAAATCGGCAGCCGCCAAAGACATTGTTGAATTTGCCACGAGCTCGTCGACAGTAAACGGATTGTGCCTGAACTTCCTGATCGTCATGTTCGTGGTCTTGGCCAGCGGCCTTGATGACGCATGCAGCCTCCCGAAATCGAGCGACGCGTTAATCCTCGGGCTCTTCCTTGTAATCCTGCGCCCGAGAGGGCGTGCCATTTTATTTATTATGTCAATGAGCTTTTGCTCGTTTTCGAAAACAATGTTGGTCTTGAGCCAGCCGAAGTCCTTGTGGTACACGAAAATGTTCTTCCCAACTTCGTGGACCGTGACCTCTTCCAGGTCCTCGATTTCCAAAAGGCAATCAAAAATCGAGTGCCCTTTTGTTTCTTTTGCGATGTAATCCTTTAAATTGTCAGCCTGCTGCCTTGTGATTTTCAGATAGTTGGCCTCGCAGTACTCGCTCATCAGGTCCTCAATTATGCGCTCGTCATATTCCTCATCGCTATGCCTAAACGCATTTATGACCATCTCAATGAGCCTTGCCTCGTCGTGGCTTGGGCGCTTGTAATGCAGGATAAAGACCTTCTCATGCTGCGTTTCCGCAACAGCGTAGGCGTCATTCGAAACCAGCACCATTGAGACCTCAAAATCGCTCTTGCTCCACCCCAGGGTGCGCAATTCAAGTTCTCTTCTCTCGGTCAGGGCCTTGAGATTCATTTCCTGCTGCATGCTTTTATTTATGTCAACACTACACTAAAAGCTTTTTGCAACTTTAACCAGTTTAAACCAGGCTCGGTGAAAAAATTAGATGAACTGCACAAAGTCGTCTTCGTCTATCTTTGCGAGCGCCAGCGCGTTTTTCAGAGTTGCGATTTTCAGTTCCTTGTGCAGGGGCACTACCGTGCCGATCTTTCCGGAATCGGTTTGCTTTGTCATGACAACGTGGCTGCCCCGCTGCCGTACTGGTAAAAACCCGAACTTGTTGCACAAGATCTTTATGCAGTCCTTTCCAGAAATCTTCTTAAGCCTTGACAACATCGCTCACCTCAAAGGTGGTGAGCAATACTTTAGGCGACTGCGTTAACGGAAACTCTTCCAGATATAATTCAGTTGCTTCCTTTAGGTTCGCCAAAGCTTCCTCGATGGTTCTGCCCTGGCTCACGGTTCCAAGTTCAGGACACTTTGCAATGTACATGTCCTCTTCTTTTATCAGTGCTGCTGTTAATGTCGTCATCCTGTTCATATTGCTCAACATAATTATAAAAAGACGCGCTAATAAAGATTTTGCAACGTTATCCAGTTGGCACCAGTTTAAACCAGGCTCGGTGAATTCATGAAAGGAATATATATATCAAAATGAGTAAACAGAACATGCCTAATTCTCAATCACCTGCAGCGGGGCAAGGAAACATCGCAGACACCGTACTGCAAATGCTCAGGGACAAGACGCCCAAGCAGCAGATCGTCAGCACCCTGCGGCAGATGAACATCGCAGAACAGGATGCACTGCAGATATTCGAAACGGCGAATGCGCGCTTCAGGGAAATGGAAGAGGCCGAGACCTCGAAAATCGTTTCCAAGGAAATGCTGAAAAAGGAACGCGTCCTGACAGAGTACGTTGACAAAACAATAGACTCATCAAAAAAAGACCTTGCGCTGCAAGCCGATTTGAAGTTCCTGGAACAAAAGAAATACGTGGACAAGCAGCGCGGCGAAATGGCAGACGAGGTCAACAGGCTAAACTCTGAGCTCTTCGCGTTCAAGATGGACGCCAACTACAAACTTGAACAGCTCAACGACGACGTGAACAAAATCAGGCTCAGGGGGTCAACGAAAAACATGATAAGCCTCGCCATAATAATACTCGGCATCATGATGATCATGTACTCGCTGGGAAGCATCGTCGACATCCTGAAGATATCGCTGCAAATCGTGCCATTCGTGACGCAAATCGTGTTGGCCATGATCGGCGCCTTACTCATTAAGATCGGCGTCGACGTCTACCTCGTCGGTAGGCTGCGGACATTCAAGGAATACGGCTTGGACTGGCTGGCCCCCAAGGAAAAGGAAACCGAAGTGTAAACAAATGGAACAAGAAATCAATGGCCTGAAAGAACAACGCGATAAGATCAACGCAGAGGTCAAGGAACACATCCAGAAAAAGAAACAAATCAAGTCACAACTCGACTCAGCCAACAAAGACATAAATGACCTCAAAGCAAAACGGGACACGGAAAACGCTGACGTCAAAAAATTTAAACAAGCAAGGTCTGAAATCGACAAGGCGCTCAAGGAACTTGGCAAGAACCCGATACTAAAACAGCCGAGACGCGCCGACAGCACCGATGAAAGGCACACCCCGATCAGTGTACTCAGAGACAAACTCTACAAAATGGACTGGTTCTACCAAACAGAGCTCCTCTCGCCAGCGCGCGAAAAGGAATTCGTAAAGCAAATGCAGGCCATGGAAATCGAAATCTCGTCACTGAAAGAGGAAGCCGAATTCAAAAAACAGGCATCTGACTTGTTCAAAAAACTGAAAACGCTCAGGGTGAAGCAAAAACAGACGCATGAGAACGTGTTAAAGCACGCGGAACAAAGCGAAGTTTACCACCAGCAGATCCGGGAAAAACAGGACAAGAAACGCGAAATAATAAAGGCCCTGAAGGAGATCGACAAGGTCATTTCGGAAAAAATGAAGCAGGCAGACGGGCTACACAAACAAATCGTTGCACTTCTGAATGCAAAGAAAAAGACACGCAAGGACCATGATGTTAAACGGAAAACGGAACGGGACAAGATGGCCAAGCAGCAGGAGTTGGCAGACGAGGAAAAAGCCAGACAACTCCTAGAGGCATTTAAGAAGGGCAAGAAGCTCAAGTTTGACGAATTCGGCCTAGTCCAGAAATACGGGCTAAAGGAATAAATACGTCCAGTGATTACTGAACTAAACGGAGAGACACGGAGAAGGTATAATGATGGACCCAGATGATGAAATCGCTTACAAGATAATTGAGCTCTACATCAAGGAACTGACCCATGAGCGGGAAAAACCGCAGATAGGCCTTGACACCCTGACGGACGCTTACTTCATGACGCTTGCGAGAATAAAACGCAAGAAACAAGAACTTGGACTGGTTGATCAAAGCCAATACCTGAAACATGAAGAAGCAGACTTTGCCAAGGACCTAGAAGGCGACGACATCGAGTCAGTGCTGTTCAAGGACCAGGAAAAAACCAAGTTCGACTTCTAAGGTTGACTCCGGGTTTTTCCAATCCCTCATTTTTCCAATTTTTATTTTTCTTTCTTCTTTTTCTTCACTTTTTCTGGATCTTTATAATGTCATTTGCCTTGAGCACATAGTCCTTGCCGATACGCTTTTTTGTGCGCGCGTCAATTGCGCCGATGAAGCCCTCGCCGATGCTCGTGTGCACTGCAAAAGCCAAATCAAGCGCAGTACTGCCTTTTTTCATCAGCTTCACGTCAGGAAGTACACGCCCTTTCCCGTCTGTGAACTTATTCTCGTCCTCGACCGGGTAAACAGGAATGTATTCCAGGACATCGAACACGACATTGTGAAGGAGCTCTAGCATACCTGTTGTTTTAAACACATCTAGGGTGCTCTTCTTTATTTGCTCCAGCGCGGCTATGGCTTCTGGTTTTCCATTCAATTTTTCTAGAGGCATGAAAAACGCGTTGCCACGGATGTAGGCGATCAGGCCCGCCTTCTGAGCCCTCATCAATGCAAGCTCTGAATCTGCTGACAGCGGCATCACCCGATCCTTAAGGCGATCGTAGTTATTTTTGCCGTCCAGTGTGTCGATTTTGTTGCCAGCAATAATGATGGGCTTGCTTGCCTTTCGAATTCGTGTTGCGAGGTCGAGCAAATCAGCGTACCCTGAGGTTACAAGTTCCTTGACCCGACCTTTGTCAATCTTCAAGCCCGATAACTGATCATAGACTGATTCATACAACTCTGTGCCTGATTTTGATTTCCTCTCAATGTTTTTCCAGTTTTTCTCCAGGATGCCCTGGAGCCAGTAATCAATTTCCTTCTCAAGGAATTCAATATCCCCTGCTGGATCATGGCCCAGTGTAGCGTTTCCATTGGCATCAGTCTTACCGCTCAAGTCGACAATGTGAATCAGCGCGTCGGCGTCCATCAGATCTGTCAAGAACTCATTGCCCCTACCCTTACCAAGATGCGCGTCAGGAACCAGGCCCGCAACGTCAATTAACTGTACAGGCGCAATCCTGACACCTTCACAGTTCTTAGAAGCGCTTGTTGACGGGGCAACGCCGGAACAATTCTTAAGCCCGAGTTCTACGTGCGGGCACTTCAGCTGCACTGCCGAAATCGCGACATTGGGTTTGATCGTAGTGAATGGATACGCCGCAATTGGCACGTCAACCATGGTCGCAGCTGAGAAGAACGTCGATTTCCCCGATGATGGCTTGCCAACAATTCCAATCTTCATCGTCTCACGCTTTTATTCCAGTTATTCCACAATATAAAGCATGTTGTGGGCAGACAAGTACGCGCCGAAGAAGCTGGACCAGGTGATCGGGCACGGCAACACCATCGAGGAAATACACAAGTGGATGAAAAACTGGACTGTTGAATCAAAGCCTTTGTTGCTGCATGGCCCTGCGGGTAGCGGAAAAACAAGCATGGCCTATGCGCTCGCCTCAGAATATGGCTTCGAGTTGCTGGAAATGAACGCGAGCGACGTAAGAAACCGGGATGCTGTAGAGCGGTATGCCCGCCTGGCTTCTGAGTCCCTTACTCTCTTTGGCAAGCGCAGGCTGATTCTGTTCGACGAAGTAGATGGGATGTACGCCCAAGACAGGGGAGGCACATCAGCAATTGCAGACATAATAAAGACAGCCAAGTGTCCAATAGTCTTGACGGCTAACGATTTGTGGGACCAAAAGCTCTCGGGCCTGCGAACCGCGTGCGAACCTGCCAATGTAAAGAAAGTGCACTACGCTACAATCACCAAGATCCTTGAAAGCATCTGTGAAAAGGAAAGCATTGCATGCGGCAGGGAAGTCCTGCTCGAAATTGCGCGCAACTCCTCTGGTGACGTGAGAAGTGCAATCAATGACTTGCAAGCGCTTGCAGATGGGCGTTCCGAGTTGACAAAAGCCGATATCGAAATTCAAGGCGGGAAGGACCGCAAGGACAACATTTTCAATGCCATAACCACTGTGCTGAAGACAAAGGACGCAAAGAAGAGCAAGCAGGCTTTCGACAGCGTCGAGGAAGACCCCGACATGTTCCTGAAATGGATCGAAGAAAACGTTTACAGGGAATACAAAAAACCAGAAGAACTCAATGCGGCATACGACAAGATCTCCAGGGCAGATGTTTTCATGGGCAGAATCAAGAGACGCCAGGACTGGGGCCTGCAGAAGTACTCAATTGACTTAATGACCTCTGGAGTTAGTTTGTCAAAAAAAGAAACCTACTCTGGCTGGGGCAGGTACGCGTTCCCATCACTGATTAAATATCTCAGCGTGACAAAAGGCGAGCGCGGGCAGCGAAAGGCAACTGCTACAAAGATCGCGGCCCTGACGCACGTTTCGGTAAACACGGCCATCAAGGACTACCTGCCCATGTACACCGAATTGATCCAAGACAATGACCTCGCCCCCATGGTTACTGCGCAGTTTGATTTTGACGAAGATGACTTAAAACTGCTTGGCTTGAGCCAGAGAAAAAAAACCCTGGAAAGGGCGGCGGAGTTGAAACAGGAATACTTCGAGAAGAAATACGTTGAAGAAATCGCGGAAGTGAAACCGGAAAAGGCGGGCCACAAAAAACCGCCAAAGGAACAGACCGGCTTGGCGCAGTTCATGTAGATCATGGTAATTCATACAGCGATTGCTTACATTGATTATTGCTTTTTCTTTTCGTGCTGATAGCATGCAAGGGCAGCGAAAAACCAGTATGCGTTGTTCTCGACAAAATTTCCCCAGGAGTTATTGAGCGCAAGGTCACGCGATGAATTTCCGTTGCCCTCGTGTAGCTTGTGCTCCAGTGCCGTCATGTCAAATTCAAGCCTTACTGGGTATATCCCTTTTTCGTCTTCCGGCATCGCATCTAGAATTTTCGAAGCTGCCTCCGCACCATTGATGAGGGTTTTCTCAAGCGCCTCGAAACCACCAACGCCTTTAATGAGTTCATGGTGCATTGGCGACGCCCTGACTTCCTCTATGTCTCCGGTGATGGCGTTCGACAAATTGTCAAGGCCTATGTACCCGATGCCGTTTTCTGACAGCTGGGTTTGGAATATCCTTGCGTATATTGTTTCCGGCTTAATCCCGTTTATGTTGACCCTGTAATGCGCGCGCAGCCCGAAGGGGCCGTATGTCAAATGCTCGCACACGACGGGTGCGTAATCGTATGGATATGCTTCAATGGCATTAGCCAGTAACTCAATTGTTTCACTGCGCGTTAAAAGTTTCTTGTTGAACCTTTCCAGAAATTCGGGGGTGTAAATCTCACTTAGTGGCCTTTCATTTTTGTCTTTTACGAGGGCCTTTAGCGCATCCCTTTTTGTTTCAGCGTTGTATTTCTTCATCAAGTCCTCAATTGGCGTTTCAATGTATTGCTTGTCGAGTTTGTTTTTCACAAAGAAGGCAAATACCCATACAAAAGAATCTATTACGTCATCCTGGTCGCTGGCTATCGGAAAGTAGTATGGAAGCACGGGCTCTTCGAGCTTTCCGGTAAGCCTTGAGAGGTCGAACACCAGGTACATGTCTCTGATTTTTATCAGCCTGAATCCCCCTTTTCCTCCACCACCCGCAGCTGGTTTTATGAAAAATCTCTCTATGCCATCCTTGTTCAGTTCATCCACAGCATTGATGATTCCCCCGGCAAGTTCTTTTTTGTCCTCTGCGTGTTTTACAGCCTCGTATTTCGCTACCAGCCTTAGGTCAGTGCCGTTGTTTGAGAGATAATTAAATGTCTTTTGCTTATCAGAAAGGATTTCACCGCCTACACTAATTGAGCCGGGCACTATCACGCAGCCCGATTCCTTGAGGCGCTTGTGGTCCTCTTTGTTGAATATGTTTCTTGATGTTGCCAATTCAACCAACAGCGTCTTATCCTCTATTCCTTCAACTGCTTTTTGCCAGTCCTCACGCGTGTGCACGCGCTGAATGTTTATGCCATGCCCCGCGCCTAGCCATTTTTCCAGATAGTAATTTATCGACCTCTCCATCTGCCGACCAAAAGGCAGGCCTACGCTTGTACCGTCGATTATAACAACGCGTTCTGGAAGGACATTAATTTCATCGCCAAGCGTTGTCAAACTGTGCCTTTTCCCAAGCTTTTCTTTGATTTTCGCGTTAATGCCCAACAATAATTCCCTATGATAACCAACTGCCTCGTCTTCAATGTCGAAGTGATCTGCACAGGCCTTTGACTGCTCATAGAACTCAGGCAGGTATTCCGGCTGCCTTTCAATTTCATGATGATCCACAGTAGCTACGTCTGCATAACTAATCCCCATTTTATCGTCCCCACATACCTGTTTTGTTTTACGCGTTTACTTCAAAAGTCGATCAACGTTGAACTCGATGCCGATTGCTGGATTTTCCAGGCCGAAGTTGTTCAGCACCTTCGGATGGATTTCTCCGCAGTATCCAATGTGCTCTCCCTGGTAGGCGATCTGCGCCGTCCTTCCTGGCATGAAATATGGCTTTGTGTCCTGCGTAAATGCCACTGGTTTTCCAAGCGACCTAAAGATGGCCTCGACCATTGAGCGTGCTTCATCGTAACCCGCAGTAGCATGCGATGAAACAATTGCAAGCGATGTTACTTCGTTCATCTTTTCATCAACAACAGTGCCCTGCTCAAAAAGCTTTTGCGGCAATTCATGATGTTTGTTTTCTGACAAAACCTTGAGCAGGCCGGGCATCAGCAAATCGCGGATTGTGTCATAATCCTTGTTCACAGGATTAGTCACCTTCAGCAGCGGCCTCGGCTCCCGATCCATTTTTTCAATCAGCACGCCCTCATTCGATAAGTGAAACGACAGGCATTCAAGCAAGCCAAGACCGACACACGCCTCTGCGAGTTTCCGCTGAAACACCGTAGCTGGTTGCTCTTCGCCGACAGTGGACACGTTCGGAATCTCGGCTTCGAAATTTTCATATCCGTAACTGATGGCGACTTCCTCCATCAGGTCCCGCGGGTGGAGAATGTCGGTTCTGTATGCCGGCACCACGGCCATGTCGCCCCGTACACCGATTCGCATGCGCTCTAGGTGTTTTTTGATTTCCTTGTCGGTTAAATCAAGACCCAGGAACTTGTTTATGTATTTGT
The DNA here is from genome assembly GCA_018304505.1 of Nanobdellati archaeon. GTDB lineage: Archaea > B1Sed10-29 > B1Sed10-29 > B1Sed10-29 > JAGVWA01 > JAGVWA01. The sequence continues at coordinate 16,881 of JAGVWA010000015.1, read as the reverse complement.
AATCAAACTTCATTTCCCACGGCGCCATGTTAGGCGTTATCGCGCCATTGATGTTGACTTGCTCAATCGTGGCGCCGTGGTCATGCAACAGCGCGACAATGATGCTCATTGCCTGATCCACGACCTTCCCGTCAAGCCCAGTTACATCGATAAATAAGTTCTTTGTTTTCTCCGTTATCGCGGTCTCGGCCGAGTTGATTATGGGCGGCATCGACAACACCTGCCCCTGTGCGTCTATCCACATTGGGTACTCATCCCCGACTAGCAGGTGCGCGTAGTCCTTGCCCTTGGGGTGCTCTTTCAAAATCTGCTTTACCGTCATTTCCTTCGTAGCCTCAAGCGGCGTGAACTTGAAATCGTGCTGCACCGTCGTGTATTTTATTGGAAACTTTATGGTGTCCAAGTCGTACATTCCAATGCTCGCCATCTTCCGGTTCCTGCTGTGCGTTACGTGCAGCTTTTCCTGAATCTGCATCAGCGACTTAAGATAGGCGCTATCTATGTTTACGTTTTTCGCCACAGCACAGACAGCATGCTCCCGGATTTTCTTTACCTTGTGGTCAACGGAGACCTTCCAATTGCCTTTTTTAATATCGTATGCAGGCAGACCAGTTTCAATGCCGATGAAACCCCTTAGCGCGCGCGCCATTCCCGCCTCACTCAACAAATCTGGCCTGTTCGGGAATGCCTCAACAATGATTTCGGTTTCTGTTATGCTGTCGAGGTCGGTGCCGAGCATTGCGATTCTCTCTTTCAGGAACTCGTCATCATAGTCCCTGTCGAGGTATTTCAAGAATCTTTTTTTGTCTAAGTTCACCGTCGGCATTTACATCATCCACTGTCTTAATTCACGTAGCTTCTGCACATCGTTTTTGTTCTGCTCGCGCAGGTCATTCATCTGATAATACTCCATTATTATCCTGCCAAAGCCCTGGCCCCATGCAAGCACGGGGACGTCTTCGCCCAACAGGGGTTCTACAACCTCTGGCCTGAATATGCCCGCGCCCCCGAGCTCGATGTACCCCTGTTTTTTCGGGCTGTACACATCAACTTCAAGGCTCATTTCAGTATAGGGAAAAAACGCTGGCCTGATGCGGATGTTGTTGTAACCCATCTTGCTGTAGAATTCCTTTAGGTAGCCGAGGAGGTGCTTGAAGTTCGCGTTTTCGTCAACAACAATTCCTTCTACCTGGTCAAATTCGAATAAGTGCGTCCAGTCGACCGTTTCATTTCTAAACACGCGACCCAAGGCAAAGTACTTTGCGGGCCATTCCTCTTTTCTTAGCCGAGCCAGCGTCTGAGCAGACAGTGCTGTTGTGTGCGTCCGTAGTACCGGTTTTTTGGCTTCTTCCTGATCCCAAATATAGCTCCAGCCCAAACTGTCCCTGGTGCCGATTTCGTGCGCTTCCCTAACCCTTTTAACAAGGCCGAGCTCTGGCAGATTCATTTTCTTTGCGTCCAGAAAAAGCGTGTCGTGCATTTCCCTCGCGGGGTGCGATTGCGGCGTAAAAAGGGCATCGAAGTTCCAGAAGCTGCTCTGGATCAATGGACCCTGCATTTCCTTGAAGCCCATTTCCAGCCAGATTTTCCTCACGTACTCAATGGCCTGATTCAAAAAGTGGCGCCTGCCTGGATAAATCGGCTTGGCTGATGCGCTTACGTCATAAATCCTGAACTTGTGATTTTTCCAGTCGCCTGTTACAACCATCTGCGGCGTCAGCTGCCCAACTTCTTTTTCTACAGAGATGCCCCTCTTTACTAATTCGAGGCCTTGCTTTGTTATTGATGCGGTAACGTGCTTTTGCGTCTTAACTTCTGCGAGCCTTCGCTTGATGATTTCAGCTGCTTCTGTCGCGAGTTTTTCAGGCAGCGGTTTTTTGCCCATAACGGCGCTGAGGACCTGCTCATGCGCCAGCTTTTCCTTTGAAGCTTTCTGCCCAACTGCATTGAGCGAAACCTTGCCATCTTTGATGTCTACGTATCCCGCTTTTCTCAGCCACGTGAGTGCAATGGCATCGTTGTCTATTTTGCTCTTGAAGTCATTCATTGCGATTTCTTTTGTCTTGGCGAGGAGGTCAAGGGCCTGGCGTTCTGGTAACCCTTGGTTTGCGTACATCGATCCTTCAGATGTCAGTACGAGTTCCTCAGATGTTTTTTCCTCTATGCTGACGTAGGCTTGGTCCGCGAGATTCGCAAGCGCGGTGCTAACAGCGTCCCTGTTCAGCTTTGTGCTTTCTATCAATTCTTCAAGTGACTGTTTTTTCTTTTTTTCCAAAGAAGTGATCACTTGCTTCTCGTTGTCATGCATAGGATCAGTGGTTATTATCAGTTGGCTATTTATTGTGTTTGGTATTAAAAATACTTATGATTAGGGTACTTGATGCAAGCGCCATCATAAATTCAAATGCGTACAAAGATGATTGTGAATGCGTCACTGTGCAGGAAGCCATTGATGAGATTAAGGACTTCAAGTCCCGGCTGATGGTTGATATGGCCATGAACCTTAAGCGCCTGCGGGTTTTCATGGCGTCAAAAGAGTCGCTTAAATTGGCAGAGGACAAGGCGCGCGAGGTCGGGTCCGGCAAACAGCTGAGCAACACTGACAAGGCACTGATGGCCCTAGCCCTAGATCAGAAAAAACGCGATGCTGAAACCATACTGATTACAGACGACTTTACATTGCAGAATCTCGCAGCGCACCTGGGCGTGAAGTTCGAAGGCGTCACGAGGGGCGAAATCAGGCAGAAGCGCACATTCAAAAAACAATAGCCCTAGGGGATAGCCACTACAATTCGCGCTTTGGCATCTCGATTTCTTCTTCCGAGAAACTCTCTGCAATTACCGCGAGCGCCTGCTTCCTGTAAATGACAAGCAAGCCGAGTATTATCATGACCGCCAATGTGTAAATCGGGCTGCTGCGTAGGTTGCGGTAAGCTGATTCCAGAATCCGGGATGTTGAAAAGCTCTGGCCAATTGATTGCTCTTCTTTCCACAGAACAAGGAAGTCCTTGGTGACGAGCGGCCCCTTGACGATAAAGAGGACCGTGTTTTCGCTTGAGTACGGGCCCAGGAAAGCGCCGGCCGGCTTCGCTGCAAAGAACTCTTCTATCCTTTGCCTTTCGCGCGATTGTCTCTGGTCTTCGATTTGTATCTGTATGGTTGCGTCTGATGGTAACGTGAACACTTCACCATTTGAGTCAAAAAACGCGAAGCTTCTCGGCGATATGGCTTTTGTTATTATCCGCCCTTCTTCTGAAATTCTCACCGGAAGGTTATCTATCTTGTACCCTAAGCTTATCCTGGCAAAGCCCTGGGTATCCTTTTTTGCCACCACCGAAAGCTCCCTGTATTCACCGAGAACATTGCGCCGGATGACCGAGAAGAATTTGTTCCACGTGTATATGTCGCTTGTGCCTTTTTCTATCAGCGGGTCTACCTCGCGGCTGTCCTGGGGCGAAAGCGCTATTACAAATTCCTCAACAACCGTTGCTGTGCCTTGACTTGAAATGTGCATGTTGATGTTGCGGTTAGTGAGCTCTTTCGCATAGGCAAGTTGGGTAAACAGAACTGCGATCAGGATTCCGATTGCGAGCCGCTTCATCAATTCCATAAAACCATCTTTGTTTATTTAATTTCTGTTTTTTTTATCTGCTTGTTTACTCTGCTTATTTAGTCCGCTTATTTAACCTTTGTTTAATTATACCTCAATCGTCATGAAGTCTTCTGCGAACACCGGTTTTTTAAATACTTCTCCAGCTTCCCGTTTCAAGATGCTCATGTCATCGGAGTACCTGGAGCTGAAATGCGTCAATGCCAACCGCTTTGCCTTGGCGCGCTTTGCAATGGTGGCCGCCTCCCTTGCAGTCATGTGCCCCCCGAGTTTTGCGCTCTCTCTTTCTTTTTCGGCGAACGTTGCCTCAATAACGAGCAAGTCAACCCCCTCGACATTGCGAATAATGGACTCGTCGAACCTTGAGTCAATTACATAAGCGACCTGCAGCGGTTTTTTCAACGGCTTGCTGATGTCTTCCAATTTAATCATCTTGCCCTGCCATTCTATCTCGCCTTTTTCCTTTAACTGCCTGTTTGCAGGGCTGTCCAGCAGCCCCAGCTTTTTCAGCTTTGCCTTGTCAAGATTTGCCTCGACTTTCTCAACTACCTTGAAGGCATAGCATTCCGTCACATGATTTACAGGAAAGGCGTGCACTTCTACGTCAAGGTTCTCGAAAACCTTGCCCGGGCCGTTTATTTCGATAGCCGTTACCGGATACACCAACTTGAGGCCCCCGAGCGTTTTGAAAAAATCGACGTATCTCTTGATGCCGATTGGCCCATAAACCTTGAGCTCCTGCTGTCGATTTTGCATGTTCAGCGTCTGTATTAAGCCAGCGAGGCCCAGCATGTGATCCGCGTGCTCGTGCGAAATAAACACAGCGTCCAGTTTGTGCGGCGAAATTCCCGCGTGTGTAAATTGACGTTGCGTGCCTTCACCGCAGTCGAACAGAAAATCGGTGCCGCGGTACTTGAAATGCACGGCTGACAAACTCCTGTCCCGGGTTGGGACTGCACTGCTTGTTCCCAGAAATGTTACCCTCATATAGTATTTTCGCAGCGCCAAGTATATATACAATCTGGTAGTAATTATTGCAATGGCAGTCAACAGGGCATCACTCGAAAAAGCGAGACGAAAAAGAGGCTCGCACTACGGCAGCTACACCACATTCCTAGAAGAAAAGCGTGAAAAAGCAGAGCGCGCAAGAGCACAAGCACAACGACAACAACTCACACAGGCAGCGCAACGCATCCCGGGGGCCGCACCCCTTGGCGCAATACGCCACATTAGAACCAAAGCAGAAGAAGAAAAAACAGGCCCCTCAAAACCAGAACCGAAACCAGAAACACCAAAACCGCAAGCCGGGCAGCCAAGACCAACAGCAGGGCCAGCAACGCCAAGACCAACAGCAATAGCAACCCCACGACCGACACCAACAGACACACAAATGAAAGACTTAGGACTAACGATTTTTGGACAAGAAAAACGCATCCCAACCCCCCGCGGACCAGCCAGAATACAAATTCCTCCAGAGCGCATACGAAGACTACCAGTAAGACCAGAAATCACGGCACAAGGAATTCCAAGAATCCAGCCACCACAAGGGCCTGTAGTTAAACCTAGCCTCTTTGACAGAATTTTCAAACCAAAAACAATAACAGGAGTAATTAATCTCAGGGCATCAGCAATTCCGCCAAGTGTGAAACGAAGGCTCGAAAAACTAAGCAGCAACATAAACGCACTTATAGATCAACGAAACTCAACATTGCGTTATGACGTAACTCTAACAGAAACGGAAAAACAGGCGGTTGAAGCACGGTACAGCAGTCAGATACGCCAACTTACAGCCAAGTACAACAACACACTAAGATTGTATGAAACAGCCTCTCAAGCAGAAGCTGCAAGGCGCGCACAACTTTCAATAAAAAGAAAACCCAGACCGCAATAAATTATTCCAGGCAGCCGTCACTCTAATTTGATTCCACCATCTAGGATATCCAATGCAACCTCTAGTTCAGCAGTGGCATATAAATCATTAGCTTTGCGCGTCAGGCAGGGATCTAACACGCGCGTGTATCCTTCTGTTGTCTCGTTGCCATCCACGCCAAACTGCCTGTCTCCTAGTGTTCCCACGCGTTTTTCCCAGTGCGGCCGTTTTGTTTCCTCACCAAATCTCTTTCGTAGCGTAAGGACTCTACCGCCCCTTCTCGGCAATTCCACATACGCCGTACTGTCCAAATCCGAAGTCCGTGCATCCCACATAAAACCCACTCAATGCCACAATAGTTATTGCAATATTGATATATAAGCCTTTCGCCTGCCCATCGACGAGAGACGTGCATTTTCAATGCGTTTTTGATAAGTAACTATATTAATACTGTGACACACAAATAACCCAGATAACATGGCAAAACCAACCGCCCCCCATGAATTCAAATCCACTGAAGAAATCAAGGTGCCTGAACACCTTAGCGACCAAGTGCTCGGGCAAGACCAGGCAGTCGAATTGATTAAAAAAGCCGCGAAGCAGAAACGCAACGTCCTACTAATTGGCGAGCCGGGCGTTGGCAAGTCCCTTTTGGCGCAGGCCATGGCAGAGTTGCTGCCAACTGAAAAACTAGAAGACATCCTTGTGTACGCGAACGAAACCGACAAGAACAACCCAAAAATCAAAATCCTGAACGCCGGAGAAGGGAAAAAGGAACTCGAGAAGGAAAAGAAAAAGGGCTTCCAGAAAAACCTCGACGCAATGCGTCCGGGGGCAAACGCCTTCTTACTCATCAGCCTCGTTTTCGCACTATCGATAGCCCTAGCGCTGCATTTCAAGCTCTTCTCAGATGTCATTTTGGCGGCGTTCATAATAACAAGCGGCTTCTTCATGGCTGTACTGCTTTTCGCGTCATCGTTCTCGCAGGGAATGCAACAGCTCAGATTCGGCGGTGGAGAAGAAAACCAGGTTCCTAAGTTGCTGATAGACAATAACAAAAAGGAAAAAGCGCCGTTCATCGACGCCACCGGGGCACGGGCAGGGGCGCTGCTTGGCGATATTAGGCACGATCCCTATCAAAGTGGCGGCCTCGGAACCCCGCCACACCTGCGCGTAGAGCCGGGCTTCATTCACAGGGCAAACAAAGGCGTCCTCTTCATAGACGAAATCGCCACCCTGAGCCCCAAATCACAACAAGAACTCCTTACAGCAATGCAGGAAAAAAAGTATGGCATAACCGGACAAAGTGAGATGAGCTCCGGCGCCATGGTTAGAACAGAGCCCGTACCATGCGATTTCCTCCTCGTTGCAAGTGGAAACATGGTCGACCTTGAAAAGATGCACCCCGCATTGCGGTCGCGAATCAGGGGGTACGGATACGAAATATATCTGAACGACGTCTTTGATGACTCAAAAGAAAACCGCGAAAAGATGGCGCAGTTCGTTGCACAGGAAGTGAAAAAGGACGGTAAGATTTCACACTTCACGGATGCCGCGGTCGAATTCATTACACAGGAAGCCCGCAAGCGCGCGGGAAGGAAACACAAACTGACGCTGAAGCTGCGCGACCTTGGGGGCTTCATCAGGGCTGCCGGCGACATAGCCCGCCTCGAAAATTCAAACGTGGTTGAGAAAAAACATGCTGAGCAAGCCCAGGCATCTGCCAAAACATTGGAACAGCAGCTTGCAGACAAGACCATCGACTACAAACGGGAATACGAAGTCATTAAAACCACGGGCTATATTTCCGGGCGCGTCAATGGACTAGCTGTCCTCGGCGCGCTTGGCGGGGGCATCATGCTGCCAATAGAAGCCGAGGTCAGTCCAGCGCAGGAAACCAACCGCGGCAAGACCATCGCAACCGGCAAACTCGGCGAGATTGCCAAGGAAGCTGTGCAGAACGTGTCAGCGATAATCAAGAAATACAAAGGTAAGGCCATCGCCAATCACGATATACATATTCAGTTCCTGCAGACTCACGAGGGTGTTGAAGGTGATTCAGCTGCGGTCAGCATCGCGACTGCAGTCATCTCCGCCCTAGAGCGAATTCCGATAGACCAATCAGTGGCAATGACAGGATCAATATCAATCAAAGGAGAGGTGCTGCCTGTCGGCGGCGTGACAGCGAAAACCGAGGCTGCAATCACATCCGGGATAAGAACCATTATCGTGCCAGAGGCCAACAAGAACGACATTGTAATTGATAAAGACAAGTTAAAGAAAATCAAAATCGTGCCTGCAAAGGACATCATTGACGTGCTTGAAATCGCCTTAAAAAAATCTCCAAAGAAAAACCAGCTCATTGGGATCATAAAGAAAATCGTGCGCCCATAACCCCTCGCGGGCACTACTTTACAATCACGTAGTCCTCTACAGTAAGCACCTGAGAAAACTTGGCCGGCTCCTTGCGATTTTTCTCGCGTATGACAAATGTCCTTGAGGCCTTGTTAACTGAATCAACAGTCCCAACGTAGACGCCGCTGCGCTTGTACACCTCGAGATCCTTCTTGATGCGAGACACCACATACTTCTCAGCGTAAATACGCTTTATTATGCTTGAACTGATAATGGACCCTATGAATGCCAACACCAAATAACCCAGGAATTCATCGAGGACGATGCGGCCAAACACAAGCGCGATTGCCTGTATGATAACGAACCACACAATAAGCAGTGACACTAAAAACAGGGCATAGCGCCTGATCTTCGCGTACTCTTTCGAAAAGTGCATGTCGCCTATTCTGCCGATGAGAAACAGCACAGACCCTGCGACAAACAGAAGCGCGGCACCGTCTGCAAACGCGGCAAGCTGCAACAGCACCGACTCTGCGGTGTATGCCTTCAGTTGCTCCCAGCCCGACCATATTGAAAGCACAAGTATAAGAAATGCACCGACATATAACGGAAACGAGGCCCTCTCAGGGCTTGTAGTGCTTTTGAAGTCATGGATCCAGCGGATGACCGGCTCTTCAAAACCAAGGCCCCTAAACAACAAATACAAGCCAGCCGCGAAAAACACGAACTGCAAGCCAAGGTCTTGGAAAATCGCTATGAACAACAATATAATTCCAGGCAAGCCGAAAACGAGGCGCGCGAAGGTCGGGTCCTTGAGCGCTTCCTTTAGGACAAAGTAGCTTTTCTCGAGCTGGCGGGACTGTTTTACAATAAGAATCTTCCTTGACACGATTTTTTTTCTTGCCTGTATAAGGGGCAAGATCTGCTCGTCATCCTCGCCGTCAGTAATGAGGAACACACCTTCACTGTCAGGGAACTTTTCAAACACCATGTCAAGCTGTCTAGCGATTTCCTGATCTGACTTGAAGCCCCGGGATTTGTGCCCGGTAATTGTGACAACGTCTGCCGCTTCGGGCAGGCTTCTGAATTGCCTGACGGCTTCGAAAATCGCGTTGCCGTCACTCTCGCTGGCATCAGCTAGCAGCAAGCGGCTGGCTGCCTCAATGTTGTTCTTCTCCCCAATAATTGGGCCCTTAACGCCTGCCTTTGCCCCGAGGTCATCGTCGCGGTCTACACTCAGCACTAAAACCTTGCCTTTCCTGGCCATGTACTCTTAATCTCAGGGCGTATACTTAAATGTTTTTATACTTAAACGTCTAAAGTAACATTATGGCAAAGAAAAAGGCCTATGACAAGGGTAAGAAGTCCAACGAGGACAAGCAGTTCGCGATAGTCGTGACACTGATAGCGTCGCTCATCATAGTCCCGGCACTGCTGTACTTCCTTGGTTTGTTCCAGCCGATATTTATACTCCTATTCATCCTTGGCGTGCTGGTTTTCCTCTACAGCCAGTCGCAGGCCTACCTAATCCAGCTGAATGAGTATGAGCGCGCCATTATCTTCAGAATGGGCAAGTATCTCAAAACCAGTGGCCCGGGATGGGTTGTGCTAACGCCGTTTATCGACTCATACCGCCTTGTCGACCTAAGGACACAGACAAGTGACCCAAAGGAGCAGGACGTCGTGACAAAGGACAACATCACCCTGAAGGTCAACGCCGTTGCGTATTACAGGGTCATGGACCCAAAAAGGGCCGTACTGAATGTTGAAAACTACAAAGGGTACCTTGTGCAGTACATTGAATCAACGCTAAGGAGCATTATCGGAAAACTCAGCCTTGAACAGGTGGTGTCCAACATCGAGACCATAAATGCAGAGCTGCGCAAACTAGTGCAATTGACTGCCCAAGACTGGGGCCTCGACATCCAAAAGGTTGAACTTGAGTCAGTAACGCTGCCAGACACGCTCGTGGAAGCAATGCACCAAAAACGCGCGGCGGTAGAAAAGAAAAATACCATCAGGGAACTCGCGGAGGCTAAGAAACTACAGATCGAGGCCATCCAGGAAGCCGCGGGCAAACTCACAGACCCGACACTGAGATATCTGTACATTGACTCATTGAATAAAATCGCTGATGGCAAATCCAACAAGATCATATTTCCGCTCGAGCTAACCAAATTGGCAACCGCCTTGTCAAATCGCCTGGATGAGCCGTACGAAAAAGCGCAAGAAGACGTCATTGATGTTTATGAGCAGTATTCAAAAGCAGAGCCGGGAACCAAAGCCCGCATACTGCACGCCGTCAGGAAGGAGCTGAACCTGCCGATGGAAGCGGCAGCTGCAAGTGCAAATGTGCGGGGCAAAAAGCGCAAGCAGAAAGCCACGTTTGAATTCTGAGTGTCACTCGAATTCCGTAAACAACTCGACTTCGCCCTCTTTCTGCAAAATAAGGACGCCCGGCATGCCAAGCTCATGCTTGAAAAATTCAATGTCGTGTTCACTAAAATTCGGTCCTGGGCGCACCCTGCCCGGGTGACTGTGCCACAATATAGGAAACTCGACGCCCGTCTCAACCAAGGCCTTCAGTGGGATCTCAGTCCTGCCATGGCCCCTTGACACTGACGAGAAAAATGGCTCAATGACCCATTTGGCACCCGGTTTTTCAGGGGGTATCAGCCTTGCCACGCCGCTAAATTCAACAGTAAATTCCTCCTCTTGATAGCCCTTCAGGAGCTCAAGCTGATTCAGCATCTCCCGACTCATTTCTAAATTTCCCTTCTCAAAAGCGCCTGCTGCTTTGGCCCGCTTCATCTGTTTCCGGATTTCGTCAAAGCGCGCTTTGACTATTGGCAGCCTTATCATCTTGTGATAAATGCTGTCGTGAGTTTGCGCGTGACTCGTGAACCCTGCATGATAAAATTGCCTAAAGCTCTTTGATTTCAGAATCGCTTCATAGCCCTGAATGTCAAAGACCCTGAGCGCTTCAAACAGGTCCAGCAGGTTTTCTTGGGTCGGCGAAGTGCTAATGTTTTTGACGCTCTCGTCGATTCGTTTCAGCATGATTTCAACAACCTTCTGCGGCTCCTTCTGGCGAGCAATCAACGGACCCTTGGCGTACTCTTCTATATTTGACATGATGTCCTGCCTAGCGATTTTCCATGCTTCCCCAAGCGGCATGTTGCCGCCCACTGGCCCCATGTCTATACTAGTTAGGTCACGCCTGAGTTTTGTGTAAACCACACGTGCCTTACGCATGTCGTTGCGTAGCGTGAATTTCGTTGCACGCTCAAAGGCCGCATTCAGGTGCTCTCTTGTCGGCCCCTTCTGAATTCTGCCTTCCGTGTCCCGGATAGCGAAAACATCATACTCTGCCCCCCACCGTCGCCCGGGAATGTTTGGTATGGCCCCTTCATCAATCAAGCCGTATTTCCCCTCAAGAGAACGAACGTTTTCAAATTCAACTTCATGGATCTGGGCTTGCGGTTTTTTACTAAGGCCTCCAAAAAGGAAACTCTTGGCGCTGTTTAACAAGTTGCCTTCTACAGATGCCCTGTCAAAATCGTTATCTACTCTGCCAACCTTAACGTTGGCGTTTCCCTTGCGGTCTACTGTAACCTTTGCCCTGCCGATTGTCCGGCCGCTCTTGTTGTGCACAGCCTCAATGCTGGCAACCCGCTTTGCCCCGACTTGTCGAGGAATAACGAGCCTGTATTCAATCGGCACGGGACGTGCTTTTTCTTCCCTGACAAGCGAAGCTGCTCCCGAAAACCCCCTTTCGGTTCTTGCCCTCGCCGTCTGCTCACGTTCAATTTCACCTTTATATTTTTCCAGCTCTCTGGCTATTGATTCTTTTTCAGCTGTTGAGGCCGCGGTGTTGAACTTGCCAACAAGCGCATTGTATGCATTGACGTTCCTATCTATTTCCTGGCCCTGCCTTTGGTATCGCGCCTGAAGTTCTTTGGCCCTGGCTACGGCTTTTCGCGCAACCTCTGGAGCCTGTGGCAAGAGCTGCCTCTCCCTTTGTAATGATATTCGCAGAGCAGCAGCTACACCGCGTTTCTTCCACCGCGCTGCAGCTAATTCTTCTGCTTTCTTTTTCGCCGCCCTGGTCCCCCCTACAACCATAACTTTATTGCACCGCCGTGGTTTATAAACTTGCCTCTATAAAGGCCCCAATTACCACCAGGACAAAAGAGAATAAAAAGTACACGGCGCAGTCCCTGATGATCTGATTGTCCCATGACAACTTTTCGCGCATTACGGCCGCGCTAAGGATGCCCCCAGAAACGCCTGCGAAGAAGTACGCCATGAACTCAAAAAAGCCGTGCGGAAGAAGGTTGATGAACGTAATAGGCAGGGCTGCAAGGTAGTTCACAAACGGGTTTCCTGGAAGCAGCTCGATGCCGCCAAACCTCCCGGGGTTTTGCGCAATGTTCGCAATCAGTACACCGATGATGGTGCCATTCCACGCAATGATAAAAATGGCCCCTGCGCCAAAGACGAAGCTGAAAACAAGAACAAGCAACGTCACCTTGGTGTTGTTCTCGATGAGGCTCCAAAAATCCGTGCGCGCTATCGCGTTGCCCGACATCACATTCACACCGCGGGCAGACAGGTCATGCAGCTGGTCTGAAAACAGAAACTGGGCGGTTTCGCCCGGCAGCAGGAGGTACAGAATCGACGCGCCAATAATTATGCCAATAAACAAAAAGGCTAGGACCTTGATGACCTCATCGTGCCGATCAATAATCGGTATCGGAAAACTCCTGTTCCGGCGCACCTTTTTTCCCTCGATGATGAAAAGATTCACGAGTAGCGGGCTCGCCGGGATGCTTATGAACGCAACCAGGAGGAGGCCAAGACCCGTGTTTGCCGGGCTTGACGTGCCGATTTGCAGCACAAGTAAACCAGACACCATCGTAAAAATAATACCGACAAGCACCATCTCGCTAGGGTTCTGTTCGGCTGAAACCGGGCGCACTATAGATTCAAGCATGGTTCACCACGTAACATTTAAATACAGTACCAGATATAAAGCTATAGCATTGCATAGATGCTAATTTTTTGTAATAAGCACTATAAAACAAAATGCTTGGGAAACGATTGGTGATTTCATGTTTGTTATGCCCGGAGAAACGGTAGCCACAACAGAAGAGTACGTGCCGGGTTACGGCGTTGCAGAGGCAAACGGCGAGGACCTTGTAGCCACAAACATCGGCGAACTCGAGCTGGACCCGGAAGAGCACATCGCAAAGGTCAAGGCACGCACCAGGGTAGCGCGATTTCAGGGCCCGGGCACCATAGTCATCGGGGTTGTGGCAAAAACCACAGACGACGTGGCAATCATTGACCTGATTCCAATGAAGACCGCGAACTTCGCATTCATACCAACAGGCGCCTCGGCCATACTGCACGTCTCCAACGTAAAACCAGGGTACGTAAAAAGCATCAAAACCGAATTCAAGGTAGGCGACATCGTCCGGGCAAAGATCATAGAGTCGACCCCACTGGGCGTCAAGCTGACCACTGACGGCAAGAACCTCGGCGCCCTGCTGACGAATTGCAGCCGATGCAGGGCCTCAATGGCAAGAATCGGGGCACGGGTAAAATGCACCAGCTGCGGGTGGGTCGAGGACAGGAAAATTGCTTACGATTACGGAACCGGAAGGGAGATATAACCAACCGAATGAACAACCACCAGAATGAACAAACCAACTAAACAGAACAAACCGAATAAAACAAACAAAATGCCGCATGAAAACAAACTATGAAAGGTGAAACTATGGAAATCGAGATACTGCACGACAAGAAAAACGAGATAGAATTCATCATCAAGGACGAAACGCACACGTTCCCGCAGCTGCTGGTGACAGAGCTTATCAAAGACAAGGACGTCGACATTGCCCAGTACAAAATCGAGCACCCGCTTGTCGGCAGGCCCACTGTGTACGTCAAGACAAAATCAAAATCACCAAAGGATGCCCTCAAAAAGGCACTGAAGACCATTAAGAAAGAAGTGGCTGAAATCAAATGAATAAGCCCATAAGGAAAACGCTCAAGCGTGGCACAGGTCGAAAAAACGCAACCCTCGGCCGCAACACTCCACAGAGAAGTTCGGGAAACCCGATAACAGAGGCGATCAAACGCTCCCTGTCTGCAGAAGAGATAAAGGACTGGCTGTTCTCGTTCGTCGTCGCCGCGTCAGTTTACTTCATAATCCTCCCGCTGATTCTGAATACATCGACGCCGGCAGTCGTCGTGTCATCATGTTCTGAATTCCCTTACCTCAACATTGGCGACATAATCGTGGTAAAGGGCTCCAACATATCCGAAATCAACGCCCCGCTAGTGGAAATAGATACCTACAACGGCCTGACACAGTTAAGCAATAACAGGAGCCAGTCAACATTTCAAATCGGCAACCAGGCCATTAGCGCATCGCCGCAAAACGACATCGTTGTGTACTCCGCATACCCATCGCGCAACGAGGTAATACACCGGGCCCTGGTACGCGTTCAAACCAACTCGGGGGAACTCCTGCTTACAAAGGGCGATGCAAACAACCTTCCCGATCAGATGACGAAGCAACTGCAGAGCTGCATAGATGAGAACATCGGATGCATATCAACCCCAGTAACACAGGAAACGCTGCGCGGAAAGCACGTCATGACACTGCCGCTGCTTGGTCACGTCAAGCTGTTTTTCTGTGACATAATGCCATTCTGCGACGGCCATGCAAACATCGGCACTGGCTTCGAGTACAAGCTGTACTGCTGACCTAAGCGCACCGATAAGAATAATAATACCATAAAACACAAAAATTACACAAGCTAGAAGAGGTAAAAACATGTTCGAAATCGTTTTTGACAACGCCAAAGTGTTCAAGGATTCTGTAGATGCAATCGTCAGCTTGATAGACGAAGGCGAATTCCTAATCAACAAAGACGGCATAGAACTACGGGCCATGGCCCCATCACAGGTCGTCATGGTAGACTTCACCATGCCCTCAAAAGCGATCGAGAAATTTGAAGTGCCGAAGGAAACCAAGATCGGGCTCAACCTCGACGACCTTGCCAAAATCACTGCAAGAACCAGACCGGGGGAAACCCTTACACTCAACCTTGACAATTGAATTCGACGCATCAGTAAAGATCAACGGCAACACCCTCAAGGAGAACCTCAAAGACGCCAGCCTGGTTTCAAGCTATGCAAAGTTCACAATAGACCGCGACGGGTTCCACATTGAATCGACAGGCGACAAGGGCGAATTGAGAATCGAAACACGGAAAGATCAGGACGTACTACTTGATCACCCGCTGAACGTTGAAACGCAGGCCGTCTTCCTGCTAGACTACCTGAATGACATGGTGAAAACAGCAGACGCAAGCACAATCGTCTCGCTGCACATGAAGAAAGACGCGCCGATAAAGCTCGAATACAACATCGGCGAAGCCACCGTGGCCTACTTCCTCGCACCAAGAATCGAGAACCCATAAACAGGCACCACAAAGCTTAAATAGCAATTCAGACATCAATATTGCAAGCCTTAAATTCTCTCATTTTTTCGAAACGCAAGATCGGGTAAAAATAACCAATGATCATTCTTTTGCTAGGCGTTTCCCACACCACGGATTCTACAACTCTCAAAAAACTTAGGAGTTGATGTGATACATGACGAAATCTGTAGATAAACCGACGCTGTCAGAATTCACGACAAGGAAAGACATCAAGATAGCTCATCTGCGTGTACCATGGACTAACGAATTCGCAATACAGCCAATGTTCAGGGCCGCATTTAACGTAGAAAACAAGAACACTGAAGGACTAACGCACTTAATGGAACACATGATCGGCAAAACCACCGTCAATTACCCAAAACCCAAGGAGCACAAGATATTGCTCGAAAAGGACGCAATTTACAGGAACGCATACACATGGAGGCATTTTGTAGGCACAACACTACAAGGCGCAGACGATTTCCTTGAAAAGGGAATGAAATCAGCAGCCGAAGAACTCATCAACACAACAATGAATGAACACCAACTAGAGGTAGAAAAGCGGGCAGTAATACAAGAAATAAAAAACAAGGACACGCCAGAAGAGAGGTTGGGCAGAATAAAAGACTATGAGCTATTTGGCACAGACTACAGCTACCGACCTGTGGGCAACATAGACATTGTTGAAAAACTCACACTACAGCAAGTCCAGGACCTGTTCAACAGGGTCATCTGCAAGAACAACATGACCCTACTAGTGGGAAGCAATAGAAAAAACAAGGAACTCGAAAGGCTCATTGACAAACATTTCGGGAAACTCAAGGCAGGAAAACAAATCAAATTAAGGAACGCCAAGACGCGAACGAAAAAACCACATAAGACAAAGTTCGTCGAGCAATGGGACAAGAACACTGTGAAAATACACATGATCATGCCCATACCCATAAAACTGAATAAGAAGGATCTTTACGAAGTAGTTCTGCTTAGGAATTTCCTTAATAGGAGCGATACGCTAATCAAAAGGCTTCGCGACGAGGAAAAACTCGTTTACTCCTGCAGCGCAGCTACACGCCTGCGCGAAGATCCTCAATTCTGCGAAATCGTCACAGAATGCGAAGCCCACAATGTAGAAAAGGTTATTTCGCACACCAAAATGGAAGTTGACGCGATACTAGGAAAACTAACAGACGAAGTGATCGAAGAAGAAAAGCGTTACATAGCAATACAGAGCAAGTTCGACTCAAAAATGATTGATGAACTCAAAGATGTTAGGAAAGACTTGGTGGTCCTAGACTCTCTAAAAAACCCATTCGAAATCTACAAGAACTGGGAGAAAATCAAGCCAGAAGGCGTCAGGCGAGCCTACAAGAAATACATCAACACAGACAACGTTTACATAGCAAAGCTCGTGCCGATGAAATCAAAAGCAAAATTACACGCGAAAATTCGACCTCCCGCTACTTGATTTGTCACAGGCCGAAACCAGGAAATTGGAACTTGAATTCGACGCATCAGTAAAGATCAACGGCAACACCCTCAAGGAGAACCTC
>JAGVWA010000002.1:83349-89101 GCA_018304505.1 Nanobdellati archaeon | reverse complement strand
GCTGTGCTTTTCTGAAAACAACAGCAACTTAACCCAATCCTTCACCGTCAGGTCCTGCAAACCATCAACAAAAGGACTTGACTTAAACTTACCAATTCCTCGTTTTAATAATTCATCGAGAACCACCAATCCTGATTCATCCCATTCTACCTCAGTTTGCTCCATCAAATATCCACCACATCAAATATCCTCTAATGATTTAATTATCTTATTCAAGTTTTTATATCTATTGCCTTTTTTTATTCCTAGTCTAAATCGCCTTAATGCTTCTTCTTTGCTGATTAATCCAAGCAGGGCAGCTTTTACTAAGATGCTTACATGATCAATGTAAATAACCCCATTATTTTTGGCAATTGCTTTAGCAGCGCTTTCATCTATTAGAATTAAGGCATCTGATTTTTTCGCATGGTAAATAACAATGCATTCAGGGTAATGATGCTCTGGTTTCCGTTGCGCATACTGAGTGAAGTATTCATAAACCATAATGTTCGCATACCCCCTTACCGCTTCCGGAATCTCAATCAATTTCGGCAACACTTCAACAAAATCATTTTTCCTTATGAATTCATTAACCCTGCCCCTCTGGCTTTTTACTTCATCAAGAACTTCTTGCGGAATTAGAAATCTAAACTCCCCACCATACTTAGTCGCATCTTTATATCTGCTTATCAAATCCAAGGAATCCATGTTGGCCAGGCAGATCAATGGCGACGTATTGGAAACAATCACCGGCCTGTCGAGCGCAGATACTTTTTTTGATTCCATCCAATATCATGTGACCAATCATCTTATTAACAATTTTGCAACACCTGCGGGTTTAAACCAGCGTGGGTGAACAACATCTTACACTACCCCCTGCGGTCTTACACTACGCCGCGCACGTCTTACACTACAAAATAGCCCGTTTGTGACCCATAGGCAACAAACTTATGCCATTTTTGTTGCCGCATGGCAACAAACGTAAGGTTTTTATAGGTTGATGTGCATAATCAGTACATGGACGAAGAATTATTCACAAGAGTATTGTCAAACTCAGCGCAGATGATTGAAGAGCATACGACCGAAAAACTTAGGCCTGCGTCACGGGACATCATAGATGCAATTTCAAAATCGCGGGGCTTGTCAGTGATAGCGGGGCTTCGTGGCACTGGGAAGACAACCCTCCTGATAGAACTTTCAGTTAAAAACCAAAATTCACTCTACATAAACGCCGAACTGCTGGTAAAGTATGACATTGACCTACTCGATTTCCTGCAGCATGCTTACTCAAAGGGCCTGTCGATGTTCTTGCTGGATGAGATACATGCCATCCCGGACTGGGAAAAGGACATAAAAATATTTTATGACACAACCAAAGCAAAGATCGTTGCCTCTGGCTCTTCAGCACTGGCAATCACTACAAGGGCCTCTGAGTTGTCAAGACGCGCATCGATTTACATACTAAAGCCACTGTCTTTCAGGGAATACTTGTACTTCAGAACAGGCCAGTTGCTACCGAAAGTGACAATAGATGACATCCTTACCAACAAAACTGAGTTAGTAAAAAAAGTGGCGCCCCACATAAGCCTCTTTGAACCGTACCTCTCGAATGATGCTTTGCCAGCAGCGTTTTTCGAAAACAAGAAAGACACATACCTCGGTGTGCTTTCAAGAACAATCCACTACGACTTACTGGCATTGCGGGAAATCGACGTGCACTACGTTGAATCTGCATTCAAGATAATGAAATTCATAGCAACAGCAGAACCAGCTGAGGTTAGCTACTCGAAGCTCGCCACGAGCCTTGGGAGGAGCACAAAATTCGTAATAGAGCTCGCACGGCTATTAAATCTGTCAGGTATTGTCATGCAAATACCACCACAAGGCCAAGGGCATAAGGCAATTAGGGCTGAGGACAAGCTCCTCCTGCCCCTATCTTTTCGGGCAGCGTTGGCTGGTGACTATGGCACAAAACCTAGCATTGGAGGCATGAGGGAAGACTTCTTCGCACAGCACATTGGAAACTGCACATACCTGCGGTCACGAAAGGCCAGGAAGACCCCTGATTTTAAGTGCGGAAACAGGATATTTGAAGTGGGGGGGCCATCAAAAAAGAAGACGCAGATAAATAAACTGAAAAACGCCTACCTTGTCACAGAATCCATAGTGCCAAGCAAGGATGAAATTCCTATTTACCTGCTTGGCCTGCTTTATTGATACGTTTGTGACCCATAGGCAACAAACTTATGCCATTTTTGTTGCCGCATGGCAACAAACGTAGCCATAGTGTCGGTTGCATGTCAGTTGTGTAATAGTTGTGCACCACGCTTATTTTTTCTTAATGAGCGCTTCGTAAAGCGTTTTTGGCTTTTTCTCCCTTGGTTTTATCATGCGTACAATTGTGCCAAGCATTACCAGCACTATGACGATCAAAACAGGGGCAAGGAAAAACACGTAATTCTCAGACGCTGTGGGTTCTGGCAATGCGGGCAGCTCGCGCGGGGACAGAAGTGCGTCTCCAGGAAGTGCGCGGCTTGCTGTATCTGCGGGGGTTTTTGGCTTTCGCTCTATCTCGATTTCAACCTGGTTTGAGCGTAGCTGTACAGCCTTTAATGCGTCCGCAGCTATGGCTAGCGATTCAGCTTCCCCAGTATCTGAAATCCGCCTTAGCTGTTCCTGCATTCCAAAAATCTCAACAATGGCTCTTGATCGTGCCTCGCTGTCTTCGATTTGCCGCGCCTGCGCCAATAATGAATCTAGTTTCACGATCTCCGAGCTTGAAATTGCGGTGATGCTGTACTTTATCTGGGCCTGGTTTTGCGAGAGCTCAAGTGATGAGTTACCGATAGCTGCATCTGAAGCTGTGATTGATTGTGCAAGTGTTGCAATGGCTGCGTCGAGTTCTGCTACTGCGTCATCGCAGTTGTCTGCCTTGAATTGGTTTAGCGCATTGTTGTAATTGCTGCTGGCCTGCTGAAGCCTCTGCTTGGCCACTATTAAGGCTGCCCGTGCAGTGCCTGCTTCTAACCCAAGCGAGTTTAATTGCGTGATGGCTTGCCTGGCTTCATCAACCCGCGAGGTTGCAGTGCCCATGCTGTTTTTGGTTTGCTCAAGCTTTTGGTAGAACTCCGCCTGCTGTGATCCTGTGCACTGTGCAAACGCTAGCGGAACAGCAAGCATCATGACAAACACAACGAGAGTTATCTGTTTTTTCACGTTACGTCACCTCAGTAAGAGCGATGCTGTTGCAAAACGGCCTTACCTGATTGCATGTAACTCCTGGCTGCTGCGCCTGTTGTTTTTCAACACAGCCCTGCTCCTGTATAACGAATGTTGAAATGTGGAACAAGCCGTCTTGGCGGTTTCCATATTCTAGTTGGCCTTGCTGGTTCCTAACCTGAATGTTGGCAAAGTCGCGCACTTCGGTGTAGTTGACTTGCAGCGATTCCTGGGCTGTGCATCCCGGGCCTGTTGCGCGTATTTCTTGCATCAAGACTTGCCCTGCTTGCCTTGATCTTTGGATCTGCAATACTTTCGTTAAATTGAAGCTCTGGGTCTTGCGAACGCTCAGTGCACTGTCTGTGACGACAAAGCTCCCATTAACCCTTACTTGTAAGCCGCAAGAGCCAGACACTGCCAAGGTATCTGTGACATCGGCTGTTAGTTTTAAGTCCTGTATTTTGTAGTTTGAGAGCAGCGCCGCTTCCCGGGCAGCTCGCGTTATGTAGTTTGACACCGTGGTTTCTATGAACTGTGGTGAATCACGTAGGGTGTCGCATGCCCTATTTAGTACTGAAACCGAGAGCAGGTCTGCGTTTTCTGTAACCTTTACTGATTCTGCGTTGCACGCCTGACCTACTGAGGCTTGGTATGTATACATGCAGCACCCTTCTGGCACGCCGTCGCTTGAAACCTGGCCCTGCCTACACAACGGCTCGTTTCCAGCAGACAGTGACGCGGCAGCCGCGTCTTGCAACGAATCGGTGAATGCGCTGTTGCCTGAAATCAACATGATCCGCAGTGCGTCTTGGGCAAAGTTGTCAATGCTGTCGAATTCCATTATCCTTGGAATGGACTCATCCATGGTGTTGCTGGCCCAGATGAGATAGCCGTAGCTGATCAGAATTGTTGTCGCTAACAGAAACGTGGCGCCGCTGAAAATAAAGCCCCTTCCGCATGTTGAATCTGCTAAACTCATTTTACCCCCCGTAAACACGCTTTTTTTGTAACGCCTACTGGGCTGATGCCTGCGTAATGCCATTTGTTGAAAACCCCTGATTCATCATGCCCTGATGATGTTACGTCGTTATACCTGAATACCTCTTGCATGACTGCGATTTCCTGGTAGTCGTCATTGCACAACTGCACAACATCCCCTGGCGCGTTAGCCGCAATCAAGCCCGAGGTGAAATAGTAGTCGATTTCATAAATATCCCTGGCGAGCCGCGACAGCTTTATCGTGTTGTCGTTCTGCTGCGTCTGTATTGAAACAAAGGATATGACTATGCCTATCGTCATTAGTAGGATCCCCAGGGCGAGGATCGCGTCGAGTGTGAACACGACTCCGTTTCTCATTTTTCATTCATCCCCATTTTGAATATTCCAGTTTTTGACGGCTAATCGCATATCTTTACCTCAAGCCACTTTGTAACATTGTCAGCTAAGTCAACAACGAGCCGTTTCGCGACGACGATGTTATTGGCCTCTTCGCAGTTCAGTTCATTTACTGCCTGGCCTGCTAGCGATAATTGTGCCGAGTATCTAGTGTCTGCCAGCATTGCGAATACATTGGTGTAGAACTGGCCTAGCTTGCCGGAAAAGTCCTGTGACTGTGAATTGATTGCGTTTGGCATAGTTATGTCGCCAACCTGTTCAGTAAATATTACCTTTACGGAGTAATGCGCCAGATCGCTAGCGATCCTGTCCATTTTCCTGAACTCCAGCTCATTCGCCCTGCTATTGACTTCCTCAAGTTCCCATATGGCGAAACCGACTATGGCTGCCACTACCGTAACTGCCAGCATCAGATCCATTGTGAAGATAATTCCCCGTCTCATCTTGCCTCACCTATACTGCATGGCGCTATCACTAATTGCTCTAATGCCGCTGCGCCGTTGAAGTAAATCACGTTCCCGATTACAGGATAGCTCTGCTGCATGTTGTAGAGTATGTTTAACACGTCGGCCTTTAGGTTTTCGGGAAACGTGCCCTGGGGGAAACCCACTGCGATCTTTGCACCTGTTTTCGCCACTGCGTAATTCGTGACGTCCTTGTCAGGGAAAACCTTTAATGCTGGTTTTGTGACGCAGGCATAGTCCCCGCTTTGGGGTTTTATGGCCATGAACGCGTTGAGCTGGCTGCCTATGGTCAGTGACAAGGTCTTTGACTGCATCTTTGTCCCGACAATGCTTGAGTTTTCGAGCATTGATACCCCGAAAGACTGGAACCACAGCACCAAAAACAGGAGGGTGGTGATTGCGATCATCGCGTCGAGGCTTATTAGGCCCTTGCTTCGGTTTCTGCCCAAATCGCTTCTGCGCATTGTGATTTTTCTGCTTCGTCTACTCATGTGCTCCCCTTTGCTTACCTGACGTTAACGCGAACGCCAATTACGTTATTCTGTTCGTTTTCTTCCTGCACCTGATTTGTTGCGTCTACTGACAACAGCAAGGTGTTTTCTCCCCGCGTTATCAGCGTCAGCTCGGTTTCTATTACATAATAATCCCCTTGGCCGAGCACTGGAATTTGGTGCACTGACAAGGTTATTGGCAGG